>DASWHI010000069.1:0-15278 GCA_036398235.1 Burkholderiales bacterium | reverse complement strand
AACTCCATCTTCACGCCGGCCAGCTCGATCACGTCGTGATCGTTCAACTGGTGGGCCTGCGCATCGATCGCCTTTCCGTTCAGCACCGGGAAGGTCGCGCCCTCGACATGGGTGATGAAGTAGCCCTGCGGGCGCCGCGTGATCACGGCGACCTGCAGGCCCGGCTTGCCCAGGGTCGTGAGATTCTTGACGAGCTCGATTTCCTTGCCCGCGTTCGGCCCGGTGAGGAGCTGCAGCGCGGCGAGCGGCTGCGTATCGGCCCCGGCCGGTTTCGGCGTGGCGGCAGCGAAGGCCGCCGCCCTCGGCATGGGGGGAGATGTCAGCGGGCCGGCGGCGGGCCTCGGCGCGCCGGCGGGCGGCGATGTCAGAGGGGCCGCCGCGGGCAGCGCCGCGGGCGGCCTCCCCGGCGAGGACTTCATCACCATCGTCCTCTCGAAGTCGTCCTGCGCGATCGGCCCGGCGGCGGCGGTGGCGAGCTCGACGACATACTTCAGCTTGTACTTGCCGATCTCGATCACGTCGTTGTTCTGCAGGATGTGCTTCTTGATCGGATTGCCATTGACCAGCGTGCCGTTGGTGCTGCCCAGATCCTCGAGGAACGAGTCGTTGAGTATGGTGACGATGCAGGCGTGCTCGCCGCTCACCGCCAGGTTCTCGATCTGGATGTCGTTTTGCGGCCTGCGCCCGATCGTGATCCGCTCCTTGTCGAGAGGAACCTCCCTGATCACCGATCCTTCCAGACTGAGAATCAACTTCGCCATGTTGGTATCCCCGCCTTCTATTTGAACCAAGCCTTCACTCTGTCCAGCACCCCGGTGCGCGCCGGGTAACGCTTCGCGATCCGCACCAGTATCACCGAGATGTTGTCGCGCCCCCCGTTGTCGTTCGCAAGCTGCACCAGCTGCTCCGCCGCGAGCGGAAGGTTGGCGGCCAGCGAGGTCAGGGTCAACTGGACATCCTCGTCACTCACCATGTCGGACAGCCCGTCGGAGCACAGCAGGTACAGATCGCCCGGCTGGACGGAGTAGGTATGGACCTCCGTCTCCACCTCCGGGTCGATGCCGACGGCACGCGTGACCAGGTTCTTGTTCTGGGAATGCCGCGCCTGCTCGCGGGTAATCATGCCGCTATCGATCTGTTCCTGCAACAAAGAGTGGTCGCGCGTGATCTGCTCCAGCGCGCCGTCGCGCAGCCGGTAGAGGCGCGAGTCGCCGATGTGGCCGACCGAGAGCCGGTCGTCGTGCCACAGGGCGACCACCAGCGTCGTGCCCATGCCGGAATAATGAGGCTGACTCTGGGACGCCCGGAAGATTGTGGTGTTGGCGTTGGCCGCGTGCTTCTCGATCAGCCGCTCGGCGTCCGCGCCATCTAGCGCCTCGCGCTTTCTGTTCGCGAGCGCTTTCTTCATCTCGATCCGGATCAGCTCCACCGCGATGCCGCTGGCGACTTCGCCGGCGTTGTAGCCGCCCATCCCGTCGGCAAGCACCGCCAGCCCGATCTCCGCGTCGGCCGCGAGGCTGTCCTCGTTGTGCGACCTGACCATGCCAGGGTGCGTGGCGGTCACGACCTCGAGCACTGAACTGAGATTGGCCATCGCGCCTCGGAACTACCAGCCGGCACGCCAGAAATCGAGTCGTCTCATCCCTATTCCTGAGTTTTCTTATTATTGAGCGGGTTATCGGCGCCTACTCATGTATTTTACGATATTCGCGGAATCGAGGCGGTTTTTTCGGCGCGCGTGCGCCGCAGCCACATCAGGATGCGGAGGATGACCGGAGCCGTCGGATCGTGAATGCGGTGCCGGCCCGACGGGAATGCGACGCGACTGCTAAGTGCCGAGCAAGGTACCCGAGGCGAGTCCCGCGGAGCGGGCGAACTCGCCGCCGGAGAGCTTTTTCCCTTCCTCGCCCCGCGCACGCAGCACCTCGATCACGCCGCCTTGCGCGGTCACCTTGAAGCTTGCCTCGGTGATATCGGTCACTTCGCCCACCTTGCCCTTGACCTCTGCGAAGCGCCGGAACACGTGCTTGCGCGCGTCGAAAATCTGCAGTTTCCTGCCGTTCAACGTCGTCCACGCGCCCGGCGCCGGGTTGGAACCGCGGATCAGGTTGTAGACGAAATCCACATGACTGGCCCAATTGATGCGCGCCTCAGCCTCCCGGAACCAGCCTTCGTAGCTCGCCCGGGACTCATCCTGCGCCATTTCCCGGTGCGTGCCGGCGTGCACCAGGTCGGCTGCTTCGAGCATCGCCTTGACGCCCGTCGGGACCAGCTTGTTGAAGTAGACGTCGCCGAGAGTCTCGTCCGGACCGATGTCGCATTCCTTCTGCAGCACGATCGGCCCCTCGTCGAGCCCCTCGGTGGGGCGGAAGATGGTGAGACCGGTGCGGGCGTCGCCGCGGATGATGGGCCAGTTGATCGACGACGGGCCACGATACTTGGGCAGGAGCGACGGGTGGTACTGAATGGTGCCGAGCCGCGGTATCCGGACCAGGGTGTCGGGCGCGAACTGCAGCACGTAGGCCATGACGCCGAGGTCGACCTTGAGGTTCCCCAGGGCCTCGTGCGCCTCCGCTTCGCGCAGCGACTTGAACTGGAGCACCTTGACCCCCTTCTCCTCCGCCGCCGCCCGCAGCGGATCGGCCTTGGCGCCCGGCTTCTCCGGCGCGCAGAAAACGCCGGCGACGTCGTCCTTGCGGGCGAGGAACGCCTCGAGAACAGCCTTACCGAAATCCTGCTGGCCGATGATTGCGATTCTCATGCGCGCTCCGCTCAAGCAGCTTTCTTGGGCGGGTTGGAAAACGCGCCCGCCTGCTTCAGCTGCGCGATCTTCTCCTCGCTGTAACCGAGCACCTCCTTCAGGACGCTCTCGGTGTGCTCGCCAAGCAGCGGCGAGCGCTCGATGCGAGCGGGCGACCCTGAGAGCTTGATCGGCATGCCCACGTTCCACCACTTGCCGCGCTGCGGGTGGTCGAGCTCGACCCACATCTGGCGCCCCCTCACGTGCTCGTCGTTCGCCAGGTCCTCGGTGCCCATGATCGGGCCGCAGGGCACTTCGAGCTCATTGAAAAGCGCCATCAGCTCGCGCTTGGTGTATTTCGACGCGAACTCGTTCAGGCGCTTCCATATCTCGTTCTGGTTCTTGCGCCGCTCCCCGATCGTGGCGAAACGCGGGTCCTTGGCGAACGACTCGCCTCCGACCTTGTTGGCAAGCGCTTCCCAAACCACTTCCTGCACGACGACGTAAAGATAGTCGTTCGGCCCGAGGGGCTTGCAGTGGATCGCGTTGCCGAGCTGGCCGCCGCCGGAGTCGTTGCCCCCGCGCGGCACGTCGCCCATCCCCTGCCGTGTCGGCACCGAAAACTCCGTGAGCGGCCCGCGAGTGAGGCGCTGGTGGTCGCGGAACTTCACACGGCAGAGATTCATGACGCCGTCCATCATCGCCACCTCGACGTACTGCCCCTTGCCCGAGTGGTTTCGATGGTGGAGCGCCGCGAGAACGCCGATCACCATGTGGAGCCCCGTTCCGGTGTCGCCGATCTGCGCGCCGGTCACGAACGGCGGCCCCTCCGGCACGCCGGTGGTGCTCATCGCCCCGCCCATCGCCTGCGCCACGTTTTCGTACGCCTTGAAGTCGGCATACGGCCCGCTCGAGCCGAAGCCCTTGATCGAGGCCATCACCACGCGCGGATTGATCTCCCGCACCTTCTCCCAGGAGAAGCCGAGCCGGTCGATCACGCCGGGACCGAAATTCTCGACCACGACGTCGGATTTCCCGAGCAATTCGGTGATCACCTGCTTGCCCCCGGGCGATTTCATGTTCACCGTGATCGAGCGCTTGTTGCAGTTCAACATGGTGAAGTACAGGCTGTCTGCATTCGGCACATCGCGCAGCTGCCCGCGCGTGATGTCTCCCGTCGGCGACTCCACCTTGATCACGTCGGCACCCATCCAGGCCATCAGCTGCGTGCCCGTTGGGCCCGCCTGCACGTGCGACAGGTCGAGAACTCTCACACCTTTCAATGCTTCCATTGCGTCCTCACTCGTTGTCGTTTCCCCGTCGCGAGATGAGCGGCGTCAGTCCGCTCGTTCTCGCGCCCACTTGAGCCGCGCGCCGGTCGCGCCGGCTCCGAGCGCTATTTCTTCTTCGCGGTCGGATTCAGGCTCGTGATGCGACCGCTTTCGGTGCCGGCGCCTTCATCGATGACGGCATTGATGAGCGTGGGCCTGCGCGAACGGATGGCTTCCTCCATGCCCTTGCGCAGCTCGGCCGGGGTGGTGGCGTGTGCGCCCACGCCGCCGAAGGCTTCCATCAGCTTCTCATAGCGCGCATCCTTGACAAACGCCACTGGCGCCGGATCGCGGCCGCCCGTCGGATTCTTCTCGTCGCCGCGGTAGACGCCGTTGTTGTTCAGGATCACGACGCAGACCGGCAGGTTGTAGCGACAGATGGTCTCCACTTCCATGCCGGAGAAGCCGAACGCGCTGTCGCCCTCGATCGCGATCACCGGCTGCCCGCTCACCACGGCGGCCGCGACGGAAAAGCCCATGCCGATGCCCATCACGCCCCAGGTGCCCACGTCCAGGCGCTTGCGCGGCTTGTACATGTCGACGATGCTGCGCGTGAAGTCGAGCGCGTTGGCGCCTTCGTTGACGAGGCATGCATCCGGGTTGGCCTTGACGATGTCGCGCACCACGTTGAGAGCGCTGTGGAAATTCATCGGCGTCGGGTTTTTCGCCAGGGTCTCCGCCATCTTGGCGATGTTCTTCCCCTTGCGCTCCGCGATGGCGGAAAGCCAGTCGGCCGGCGGCTTGGGCCAGCTCGCGCCGAGGCCCGCGAGCAGTGCCGACACGCA
Source organism: Burkholderiales bacterium (assembly GCA_036398235.1). Classification (GTDB taxonomy): domain Bacteria; phylum Pseudomonadota; class Gammaproteobacteria; order Burkholderiales; family SG8-41; genus SG8-41. The sequence goes on along the minus strand of DASWHI010000069.1, from coordinate 10,422 downwards.
GGAACCGATGTCGCCGACCACCGGCGCGTCGACGCGCACGTTGCTGTCCGCCTCCTGCGGCGAGATGTCCACCTGGACGAACTTCTGGCTGCCCCACGCCTTATGGTCCTGGCCGCCCCAGGTCTTGCCCTTGCCGTGCGATAAGAGCCAGTTCAAACGGGCGCCGACCAACATGACGACGTCCGCCTCGGGCAGCACATAGGAGCGTGCGGCGGAAGCGGACTGCTCGTGCGTGTCCGGCAGCAGGCCTTTCGCCATGGACATCGGCAGATAGGGGATGCCGGTGCGCTCGATGAGCGCGCGGATGTCCGCATCCGCCTGGGCGTAGGCCGCGCCCTTGCCGAGAATGATGAGCGGACGCTTGGCGCCCCTGAGCAGGTCGAGCGCGCGCTTCACGGCATCCGGGGCCGGGATCTGGCGCGGCGCCGGATCGACCACTTTGATGAGCGACCGCCTGCCGGTTTCCGCGTCGATGGTCTGCGGGAACAGCTTCGCGGGCAGATCGAGATAGACCCCGCCCGGGCGGCCGGAGACGGCCGCACGGATGGCGCGCGCGATACCCACGCCGATGTCCTCGGCGTGCAGCACGCGGAACGCGGCCTTGGCGAGCGGCTTGGCGATGGCCAGCTGGTCCATCTCCTCGTAATCACCCTGCTGCAGATCGACGATCTCGCGCTCGCTGGAGCCGCTGATGAGGATCATCGGGAAGCAATTGGTGGTGGCGTTGGCGAGCGCCGTCAAGCCGTTGAGGAAGCCGGGGGCGGATACCGTCAGGCAGATGCCCGGCTTTTGCGTCATGAAGCCGGCGATGGACGCGGCGTAGCCGGCGCTCTGCTCGTGGCGGAACGAAATCACGCGCATGCCCGCGGCCTGCGCCTTGCGGGTGAGGTCGGTGATCGGAATGCCGGGCAGGCCGAAGATCGTATCGATGCCATTCAGCTTGAGAGCATCGATGACCAGGTGAAAGCCGTCGGTCGTCTCCGGTACCTGGGGCTTGTCGGCAGCGGTCGAAGCGACTGGGTTCTCGATGTTTCCCATGGGTTCCTCCTGGGCGTGGGTTATCCGATAACTGCCTGAAAGGACGTCAAATATAAGCTCTCGCGGCGGGCGCAGCCTTGACCTCAGTCAACTTTCTAAGTTTATACTCGTTGCGGAACGCAGCCGCACCTCAGCCGCATCGCGGCGAACCCTCACATGCCCCTCCTCGAGCGCCATCCGGAAGCGAAGATCGTGCGCCTGCAGCTGCGGCAAAACCTCGTCTTGAAACACCTCGAGCCTGCGCAATGGCGGGAGCTCGAGCCGCTGCTCGACGTGGTGGATTATCCCAAGGGCGAACGGCTCGAGCATCAGGGCGACCGCTCCATGGAGCAATACTTCGTCATCGACGGCATCCTCAAGCGCGTGGTATCGAACGCCCGGGGCAAGGAGATGATCCTGCGCTTCGCCGCGGAGAGCGACATCGACACCAGTTACGCCGCGTGGCGCCTGAAGACGCCGATTCCGTACTCGATCCGCGCGGTGACCCGGGTGCGCGTCGCCAAGCTCTCGATGCAGCAGTGGGTGCAGTTCCTCGAGCGACATCCTGCGATCAAAAGCGCATTCGAGTTCGAGATCATGAAGCTGATGAGCGAGGTGATGGCGCACACCATCACGCTGCACCTTCTCGACGCACCCGGGCGCGTCCAGCGCTTCCTGCGCAAGCACGCCGCGCTCGCGGGCCGCCTGCCGAAGAAGGAGCTCGCCTCCTATCTCAACCTCTCGCCGGAGACGCTGTCCAGGCTCAAGCGTCACGGCAAGATCTAGCTGCTCATCTCCTCTAACGCGTCGCGGGTGCCAGCGCACGCAGCCGCGTCATCGCGGCCGAAATGAACGGCCAGATCAACAGTACCAGCGCGAGCGTGGTGAGGCTGCCCACCAGCCAGTTCGACCAGAACACGGTGAGATCGCCCTGTGCGATCAACATCGCCTGGCGGAAAGAGCTTTCGGCCGCATCACCCAATACCAGCGCCAGCACCATCGGCGCCAGCGGGTAATCGAGCTTCTTGAACAGGTAACCCATCATGCCGAACACCAGTATCATCCACACGTCGAGCATGTTGTTCTTGACGGTGTAGGCGCCGATCGCGCAGATCACCACGATCACCGGCGCGATGATCGGAAACGGGACGCGCAGGATGGCGGCGAACAGCGGCACCATGGTGAGCACCACGATCAATCCCGCGATGTTGCCGAGGTACATGCTGGCGATCAGCCCCCACACGAAGTCCTTCTGCTCCACGAACAGCAGTGGGCCGGGCTGCAATCCCCAGATCATCAGCCCACCGAGCAACACGGCGGCGGTCGGCGAGCCCGGTATGCCAAGCGTAATCATCGGCAGTAGCGCGGAGGTGCCTGCGGCATGCGCCGCGGTCTCCGGCGCGACCACCCCTTCGAGCTGGCCGGTGCCGAACTTGGCGCCCTCGCGCGACATCTGGCGCGCGACGCCGTAGCTCATGAACGAAGCCGGTGTCGCGCCACCTGGAATGATCCCCATCCAGCAGCCGATGAAGCAGCTGCGGATCGATGTCGCCCAGTAACGCGGCAGCTTGGCCCAGGTCTGGAGCACGATCGCGGGGTTGATCTTGGCGCCATGACCGGAGAACGACAACCCCTCCTCCATGGAAAGCAGTATCTCGCCGATGCCGAACAGTCCGATCACCGCGACCAGGAAGTGAAAGCCCGAGAGCAGCTCGGTGAAGCCGAAGGTCAGCCGCAGTTGGCCGGTCACGATGTCTATGCCCACCGCCGCCATGGCAAAGCCCAGCATCATCGAGGCGATGATCTTGAACGGATTGCCCTTGCCGGTGCCGACGAAGCTGCAGAAAGTCAGCAGATACACCGCGAAGAACTCGGCCGGCCCGAACTGCAGCGCGAAATTGGCGATCAGCGGCGCGAGGAAGGTGAACATGAGGACCGCGACCAGCGCACCCACGAACGAGGAGGTGAACGCACCGGTCAGTGCTTCTCCCGCCCGGCCCTGCTGCGCCATGGGATAGCCGTCGAAGGTGGTCGCTACCGACCACGGCTCGCCCGGGATGTTGAACAGTATCGAAGTGATCGCGCCGCCGAACAGCGCGCCCCAGTAGATACAGGAGAGCATGATGATGGCCGAGGTCGGCGGCATGGAAAACGTGAGCGGCAGCAGGATCGCCACTCCGTTCGCGCCGCCCAGTCCCGGCAACACGCCGATGATGACGCCGAGGATGATGCCGACAAACATCAGCATCAGGTTGAACGGCGTCAGCGCGACCGAGAAGCCGTGAAACAGGGCGTTGAGTTCCTCCAATCTTGACTCCCCCGGCGCCGGGCGTCCCGCCCGGCGGCTAATAACCCAGCAGTCTTTCCACCGGCCCCTTGGGCAGCGGAATCTTGAACCAGATCTCGAACAGCAGGAATGCGATCACGCTGACGGCGAGAGCAACGAGCGCGCTGCGGAGCCCGCTGTAGTGGCCGACAATCTTCATGAACAGCCCGATGAACACGGCCGACGGAACATAGATGCCGATCAGCTGGACCCCCAGCACATAGGCCGCGGAGGGCAGCAGGATCACCAGCACCTGCTTGAACTGATCCAGCCGGACAAAAACCCTCCGGTCGGACTTGAGCTTGAACAGGCCTTGCACGAGCACTACCGCCCCCGAGATGCACACCAGCAATCCGGTGTAGAAGGGGAAATACCCCGCCTGGGGACCGTTTTCGTCCCACCCCGATCCGAGCCGGTGGCTGTCCCAGACGACCAGCGCGCCCAGCGCGAAGATCAGCGCCGCGACGACGATGTCCATGGTGATGATGCGTACCGCGCGCTGCGCCGGTTCGTTGTTGTTTTCCATCTCAGCCGCTGCTCGGGTCAACGCGAGAGAAACGGGGCGCGAACAGACGCTCCGCTCCGGAGAAAAAGGGGGCGGGCATGACGCCCGTCCCCGCAGGTCGCGCTATTTCTTGGCGAGGAAGCCCGCCGCCCTCATCAGGTCACGGTGCACGTTCTCCGCATTCGCGACCCATTTGACGTACTCTTTGCCGCTCATGAAGCTCTGGTTGAAAGCGCCGTCTTCCATGAGCTTCTGCCACTCCGCGGTCGCGCGCACTTTCTTGAAGAACCCGATGTAGAAGTTAACCACGTCCTGCGACACCCCGGCCGGCATGAAGATGCCGCGCAGCATCAGGTAGTCCATGGGAATGCCCGCCTCCCTGCAAGTCGGGATGTCGTTCCACGACATGGTCTTGGTCACCTTGTTCTTGTACGGCATGCGCTCTTTTTCAAATACGCACAGCGGGCGCAGCTTGCCGGAGCGCCAGTGCGCCACCGCTTCGATCGGATTGTTCACGGTGGAGTTGACATGATTGCCGACCAGCTGGGTCGCGACCGCTCCGCCGCCCTTGAACGGCACGTAGGTGAACTTCACCCCGGCGGCCTTCTCGATCGCGACCGTGATGATCTGGTCCTCCTGCTTGGCGCCGGTGCCGGCCATATTGAACTTGCCCGGGCCCGCCTTCTTCGCCGCATCGAGGTACTCCTTCGGCGAATTGTAGGGCGTTTCGGCGTTAACCCACAGCACAAAGTTGTCGAGCGCCAGCATCGCGACCGGAGTCAGATCCTTCCAATTGAACGGGACGCCGGTCGCCAGCGGGGTCGTGAACAGGTTGGAGAGCGTGATGATGATCTTGTGCTCGTCGCCTTTCGAGGCCTTGACGTCGAGGAAACCCTCCGCGCCTGCGCCGCCCGACTTGTTGATCGGCACGATCGACTGTGCCATGAGGCTGTGCTTGGCAACCACGCCCTGGGTGAAACGCGCCATCTGGTCGGCGCCGCCGCCGGTGCCCGCCGGGATGATGAACTCGACGGTCTTGGTGGGCTCCCATGCCGCGGCCGGTCCGGCCACGGTTGCGGCAAGCAGCACCGCACTTGCTATCACGCTGCGCTGAATACGCATGACTGACTCCTCCTGTTTGTGAGTAAAAAGCTGTTTTCGTGCAACCCAACCCAACTGAGACTGCGGACACTATTATGACCGAAATAATCCGGCATCCCGAACTGAATGCCATTGACCAGAGTCAAGTTTCCGGCTGTCAGAGGGCCTGAACGCGGATTGGTGCGCTGCAACAGCCCTGCCTTCCCGCGTCACTTTACCAGCAGCACCGGCACCGGCGACAGGTGGAGCACCTTGGTGGCCACCGATCCCAGCACCAGGTTCGACACCGAGCCCAGGCCGCGGGTGCCCATGATGACATGGTCGCACCCCTTCTCCCGCGCGTACTGGCAGATGACGTCGGCCTCGTGCCCCACGCCGATGTGATGGTGATACTTGATTCCGGCGGCGTCGAGCTTCTGCATCGCGGTCTTGAGCGCCGCTAATCCCTCATCGCGGTGGAACTGGGCGATCTTGTCGTGACCGACCACGGACGTCACCCGGCTGCCATAGGGAATCGGGTGCTGCACGTTGAGCAGGTGGATCTCCGCCGCTTCCTTGAGCAAGCCCAGGTGCCTGATCAAATGGTCCACGGCGCGACCCGAGGGCGCCGATCCGTCCACCGCCACCAGGAATTTAAGCATCAGTCCGCCCTCGATCACACATCCATTTCCCCAGGCGAGCCGTGGCCGGGGAAGGTTCTCCCGTCAGCGCGGCGCTCCGGTCTCGCTGCCCTCGCCGAGGTCCACGACTTCCTTGCGCGCGGCCTCGGCGCGCGCGGCCAGCCACTTGCCGGCGGCCACGACGAATATCGCCCCCGCCACCGGAGCCCCCCAATGCAGCCAGGCGGCGTTCGCGTCCACCCAATCTTTCAGCACGGGATCGGTCGCGGCCATGTCGCCCGCCACCCAGCCGAGCAACGCCGCGCCAATGGTGATGATGATGGGGAAGCGATCCATCACCTTCATCAGCATGGTGGCGCCGAAGACCACCAGCGGGATGCTGATCGCAAGCCCGAGGACGAGCAGCACGAGACTGCCCTTCGCGGCCGCGGCCACCGCGATCACGTTGTCGAGGCTCATCACCAAATCGGCGATCAGTATGGTCTTGATCGCCGCCCACAGGTTGTCGCTCGACTCGACGTCACCGTCGTCGCCGTCCTCCGGCAGGAGCAGCTTGACCGCGATCCACAGCAGCAGCGCCGCGCCGATCAGCTTCAACCATGGCCACCGCAGCAGCTCCACGGCGACGACGGTGAGTATGATCCGCATCACGACCGCCGCGCCGGCGCCCCAGAATACCGCCTGCTTCTGCTGCTTCGGCGGCAGCGAGCGGGCGGCGAGCGCGATCACCACCGCGTTGTCGCCGGAGAGCACGATGTTGACGAGAATGATCTGCCACAGCCCGACCCAGAACGCGGTGGTCTGGAGCTCGTTCAGGAACTCCATCATTCGTGGTTTCTCCTCCCTCCGTCGTTATTCGTGATCCCGTTGCGCCCGCTTCGGCGCGGCGGATTATAACGGATCAAAATAGCCCGACGACTTTGCCGTCGTCGGTGAGATCGATTTTTTCCGCCGAAGGCACCTTGGGCAGCCCCGGCATGGTCATGACGTCGCCACACACCATGACGACGAACTCGGCGCCAGCGGCGAGCCGCACCTCGCGGACGTTGATCACGTGGCCGGAGGGCGCCGCCCGCAATTGCGGATCGGTCGAAAACGAGTACTGGGTCTTTGCTACGCACACCGGGTAGTGGCCGTAGCCGTCTTCCTGCAACTTCTTGATCTGGCCGCGCACCTTGGCATCCCCAGTGACTTCGCTTGCGCCGTAGATCTTGGTGGCGACGGTCTTGATCTTCTCCCACAACGGCAGCGAGTCCTCGTAGACGAATTTGAAGTTTGACGGCACCTTTTCGATCAGATCGACCACGGTGCGCGCGACCTGCTCCGCCCCCTTGCCGCCGTCCGCCCAGTGCGTTGCCAGGATCACCGGCGCTTCGTGATGCGCCATCTTCCTCTTGAGCAGCTCGATTTCCGCGGGAGTATCGAAATTGAAGCGGTTGATCGATACCACGCACGGCAGCCCGTAGTGGTTGCGCACGTTGTTGACGTGGCGCTCGAGGTTGGTGATGCCCTTCTCCAGCGCCGACAGGTTCTCCTTGTTGACTTCCTTGAGGTCGACGCCACCGTGATACTTGAGGGCGCGCACGGTCGCCACGATCACCACCGCATCCGGTCTCAGTCCCGACTTGCGGCACTTGATGTCGATGAACTTCTCCGCGCCGAGGTCCGCGCCAAACCCGGCCTCGGTGACGACGTAATCGGCGAGCTTCAGGGCGGTCTGGGTGGCAATGACGGAGTTGCAGCCGTGCGCGATGTTGGCGAACGGCCCGCCGTGGATGAACGCGGGGTTGTTCTCCAGCGTCTGCACCAGGTTGGGCGCAAGCGCATCTTTCAGCAGCACCGTCATCGCGCCATGCACCTTGAGATCCTTGGCGCGCACCGGTTTCTGGTCTCGGGTATAGCCGACGACAATGTTGCCAAGCCGGGTCTTCAGGTCCTTGAGCGAAGTTGCCAGGCAGAAAATTGCCATGATCTCGGACGCCACCACGATGTCGAAGCCGTCCTGGCGCGGGAAACCGTTGCCCGGCCCGCCGAGCGAGACCACGATGTCGCGCAATGCCCGGTCGTTCATGTCCACCACGCGCTTCCAGGCGATGCGCCGCACGTCGATCCCCAGCTCGTTGCCGTGGTGGATGTGGTTGTCGATTGCCGCCGCAAGCAGGTTGTTGGCAAGGCCGATGGCGCTGAAATCGCCGGTGAAATGCAGGTTGATGTCCTCCATCGGCACGACCTGGGCATAACCGCCGCCGGCAGCGCCGCCCTTCATGCCGAATACCGGCCCGAGGCTCGGTTCTCTCAGGCAGAGAATGGCCTTTTTGCCAATCCGGTTGAGCGCGTCTCCCAACCCGACGGTGGTGGTGGTCTTGCCCTCCCCCGCAGGCGTTGGCGTGATGGCGGTGACCAGGATCAGCTTGCCGTCCTTCCTGGCCTTCAGGCTGTCGACGAAACCGAGTGCAACCTTGGCCTTGTAGTGGCCGTAGGGCACAAGGTGCTCCTCGGGTATGCCCAGCTTCTCGGCAATCTTGCTGACGCGCAGCAGCTTCGCCTGCTGGGCGATCTCGATGTCGGACAATGGCATTTTTTCTTCCTCTCCCTTGCAGGATCCACGTGGGCGGGTCCTGTCAGACCGCTTGTGATCTTCCCCGGATTTTCCCAGCCCACATGGTCAATTGATCAGGACATCTCGTTTTCTTGAGTCAGTACCAGTACCGGAAAATCCGGAATCATATCCCAAGCGGTCTGCCACCCGCCCACGCGATACTACGGGCGAACGATCACGGGTGGCGGAATGGTCGGGGTTTGATCCGATTCTTCGAGTACCGGTAGTGACTCCAGACATCACGACGGCCGAATCTATTGACCAGATGCGCGCGAAGAATCGGAGCAGGCCCCGACCGTTTTGACAGGACCCGTCTCGTTCGCCCAACTAGCCCTGAAGCGCGGCGAGGGCCTGGCCGCCGCCGAAGCTCGTGCGCGGCGTGAGCTCGCCTCCGCGCATCACCTTCACCGCGCAGTACTTGAACTCCGGGATCTTGCCGAACGGATCGAGCGCGGGATTGGTGAGGAGGTTCGCCGCCGCCTCGTAGAAGCAGAACGGGACGAACACCGCTCCGCGCGGCGTGCCGTCGTCGACGCGCGCGTAAAGCGAGATGATGCCGCGCCGCGATTCCACGGTGATGACGTCGCCCGCTTTGGCGCCGATCGCGTCGAGGTCGAGCGGGTGCAGCGATGCGGTGGGCTCGGGCTCGATCGCGTCGAGCACGCTCGCACGCCGCGTAATCGCGCCCGTGTGCCAGTGCTCGAGCTGCCGCCCGGTGATGAGCACGAACGGGAACTCGCGGTCCGGCCGCTCCGCGGCGGGAATGATGTCGGCGGGAACCAGTTTGGCCCGCCCGGTCGGCGTGGGAAACTTATCCACGAACACCACCGGCTCTCCCGGGTCCCCTTCCTTCTCGCAGGGATAGGTGACACAGCTCTCCGCTTCCAGCCGCTCCCAGGTGATCCCCGCGATGGAGTTCATGCCCTTGCGCATCTCGTCGAACACGTCGCTCGGACCTGCGTAATTCCAGTCGAGGCCGATGCGTCGCGCGATCTCCTGAATGATCCACAGGTCTTCCTTGGCCTCGCCCGGCGGCTCCAGCGCTTTGCGGCCGAGCTGCACCATGCGGTCGGTGTTGGTCACGGTCCCGACTTTTTCCGGCCACGCGGTCGCCGGCAGGATGACGTCGGCGAGGTAGCAGGTTTCCGTCAGGAATATCTCCTGCACCACGAGGTGCTCGAGCTTCGCGAGCGCTTCCCGCGCGTGGTGCGCGTCCGGGTCCGACATCGCAGGGTTCTCGCCCATGATGTACATCCCGCGGATCTTGCCGTCGAGCGCCGCGTGCACGATCTCGACCACCGTCAGCCCCGGCTCGGGATCGAGCACGGTGCCCCACAGCTTCTCGAAGCGCGCCCGCGCCTCGGTGTTGTCGACGCGCTGGTAGTCCGGGAACACCATCGGGATCAGCCCTGAATCGGAAGCACCCTGCACGTTGTTCTGCCCGCGCAGCGGGTGCAGCCCGGTGCCGGGACGCCCGATCTGGCCTGTGATCATGGTGAGCGCGATCAGGCAGCGCGCATTGTCGGTGCCGTGGATGTGCTGCGAGATGCCCATCCCCCAAAAAATCATCGCGCTCTTCGCCTTCGCGAACAGGCGCGCCACCTCCTTGATGGTCCCGGCCGGGATGCCACAGACCGGCGCCATTGCTTCCGGGCTGTATCCCGCGACGTTTTTCTTCAACTCCTCGTAGCCGAGGGTGCGGGTTTTAATGAAACTATCGTTGACGAGCCCCTCGTGCACGATGGTGTGCATCATGGCGTTCAGCAACGCGACATCGGTGTCGGGCTTGAACTGCAGCATGATGTGCGCGTGGCGCGACAGCTCCGAGCGCCGCGGATCGGCGTAGATCAGCTTCGCGCCGCGCTTCGCGGCGTTCTTGATCCAGGTCGCCGCCACCGGGTGGTTCGAGACCGGGTTGGCGCCGATGAGAAAGATCACTTCGGCATGCGCGACGTCGTTCACCTGGTTTGACACCGCGCCCGAGCTGATGCCCTCCATCAGGGCGGCGACGCTCGAGGCATGGCAGAGCCGCGTGCAGTGGTCCACGTTGTTCGAGCCGAAGCCCGTGCGCACCAGCTTCTGGAAAAGGTACGCCTCCTCGTTGGTGCCCTTCGCCGAGCCGAAGCCCGCGAGCGCGTGTTTTCCGTGCTGGTCGCGGATCGCCTTCAGCTTCCCGGCGGCGAGATCGAGCGCCTCTTCCCAGCTCGCCTCGCGGAAGTACTCGAGCGGATTCGCGGGATCCATCGTGAAGTCG
>DASWHI010000068.1:0-6636 GCA_036398235.1 Burkholderiales bacterium | reverse complement strand
CGCGCCCGCCGGCTTGCTCGAGCGCAATCCAAAGCTCGTCATCGTACGCATCTCGGGCTGGGGCCAGGACGGGCCGTACCGCCGCCGGCCCGGCTTCGGCACCCTGGTCGAGGGGATGTCGGGCTTCGCGTCGTTCAACGGCTTCGCCGACCGCGAGCCGGTGCTCCCGCCGATGTATCTCGCCGACACCGTGGCCGGGCTCTACGGCGCGGCGGGCGCAATGATCGCGCTGCGCGCGGTCGAGAGGAACGGCGGCCGCGGACAGGTGATCGACCTGCCGCTGCTCGATCCCCTGTTCGCCGTACTCGGGCCGCAGGCCGCGAACTTCCGGCTCACCGGCAACGTCAAGCCGCGCACCGGCAGCCGCTCGACCAACGCCGCGCCGCGCAATGCCTACCGTTGCCGGGACGGACGATACGTGGGGCTCTCGGCCTCGACCCAGAAGATGGCGGAGCGGGTGTTTCGCTCGATCGGCCGGGCGGACCTCGTCGACAACCCGCGCTACCGCACCAATGCCGACCGGGTGAAGCATGCCGAGGAACTCGACGCGATCATCGGCGCATTCGTCGCCGAGCGCACCCAGGCGGAGAACGTGGCGTTTTTCGAGCATGCCGAGGTCACGATCGGCCCGATCTACGATATCTCGCAGATTGTCGAGGACCCGCACGTGCGGGAGCGCGAGCTAATCGCAGACTATCCGGATCCGGACATGGGCACATTCCCGATGCATCACGTGGTGCCCCGGTTGCACGGGACGCCGGGGGCGATCCGCACGCCGGCCCCGCGGCTCGGCGAGCACAACCGGGTACTGCTCGCCGAAATCGGCGTGGACGAGGCCGCCTACGCACGGCTGCTCGCTGCGGGGGCCGTCTGCGAATCCGCGGGCTCGACGGCCGCGGGCGGTGAGGAATGACGCGTAAGCGATAGAATCCGGGGCGGCAGTCTTTCCACTCACCGCCCACCGATTACCAGAGGAAACCCATGAAACCGGATCTGCCAGTGTGGCGGTCGCTGCTCTACGTGCCGGTCAACGTCGAGAAGTTCGTGGAGAAGGCGCACACCCGCGGCGCGGACGTGCTTCAGCTCGACCTCGAGGACGCGGTGCCCCCGGCGGAGAAGGAGAAGGCCCGCACGCTGGTCGAGAAGAACGCGGCGCGCGTGCGGCGCGGCGGCGCGGACGTGGTGGTGCGCATCAACCAGCCGCTCGCCCTCGCGGTGCGCGACCTCGAGCACTCCGTATGCCCCGACGTCGACGGCATCGCCATCACCAAGGCCGACAGCGCCTCGCATGTGAAGCTCCTCGACCAGCTCGTCAGCGAACTCGAGGCGAAGCGCGGGATGAAGGCGGGGCACACGAAGTTCATCGTCATGATCGAGACCGCGGACGCGTTCACCCGCATCGACGAGATCCCGCGCGCGAGCGCGCGCGTGGTGGCGATGAACATCGGCGGCGAGGATTTCGCGCTCGATCTCAACGCGCAGCCGGACGACGATGTGCTGCTGCACCCCAAGCAGCGCATGATCATCGCCGCGCGCGCTGCCGGAGTGATGCCGCTCGGCTTCATCGGCACGGTGGCCGACTTCAGCGACTGGGAGAAATTCCGGCTCATGGTCCGGCGCGCGCGCCGTTTCGGCTTCGACGGCGCCGCCTGCATCCATCCCGGACAGGTTACGATCGTGAACGAGGAGTACACCCCGAGCGCGGAAGAGGTCGCCTATGCGCGCAAGGTCATCCAGATGGACCGGGAGGCGGCCGCCGCGGGGCGCGGCTCGTTCCAGATCGATGGCAAGATGATCGACATCCCGGTCGTGGTGCGCGCCGAGCGGTTGCTCCGGCGCTACGAGGCAATCAAGGCGCGCGAGGCAAAAACGCTCGCCGCCGCACGGCAATAACCCTCCCCCTCAGGGGGGCGAGGCGGGGTTTCGAGAAGCATTGCTTCGAGCCGCCGAGCGACCAACCCGATGCAGCGGGTTGGGACGGGCGGGATTGGGTGGGGGTGGTTCGGAATGGGAAAGGCGCAGCATATGGCTCAGGACCTGGAAAAGCTCAAGGATTGGATCGGCCAGAAGGAATCGGACATCGATTACGTGACCGTTCCCGCCGTGCACCGGCTCGCCGCGACGCTTGACCGCGACGACCCCATGCCGCGAATCGGCGATCCGCTGCCGGCGGGCTGGCACCAGATCCTGTTCCCGCGCGTGGTGCGCCAGTCGCAGATCGGGCCGGACGGCCACCCGCAGCGCGGGGACTTCCTGCCGCCGGTGCCGCTGCCGCGGCGCATGTTCGCCGGCAAGCGCACCACCTTCCACGCGGATCTGCTGGTGGGCGACGCGGTGCGCCGCGATTCGGTCATCAAGGATGTCGTCGTGAAGCAGGGACGCACCGGGACGATGGTATTCGTGACGGTGAAGACCGAGGTCACGGGGCCGCGCGGACTCGCCATCACGGAAGAGCACGACTATGTCTACCGCGAGGCACCCGCGCCCGGCGCGGCGCCCCAACCGCCGCAACCGGCGCCGGGAAGAGCGGTGTGGAGCCGCAGCATCACGCCCGACCCGGTGATGCTTTTCCGCTACTCCGCCCTCACCTTCAACGGGCACCGCATCCACTACGACCTCCCGTACGTGACCCAGGTCGAGGGCTATCCGGGGCTCGTGATGAACGGCGGGCTCACCACGCTGCTCGTATTCGAGCTCGCGCGCACTCACGCGTCCGCTCCCATCCGCCACATTTCCTCGCGCAACGTGCGCGCGCTGTTCGTCAACCAGCCGATCACGATTGGCGGCGAACCGTCGGCCGACACCAAGACGGCAAAGCTCTGGGCCCTCAACCCCGAAGCCGCCCTCGCCCTCACCGCGGAAGCGCAATTCCGCTGATGCTGCGGGTCTTCCTTCATCCTTCCTCCTTCATCCTTCGAGCATAAGCGCATGGCCGGCGGTCCCCTCGAAGGCGTGCGCGTCATCGACCTCACCTCGGTCGTGGTCGGGCCGCTCGCGACGCAGATCCTTGCCGATCACGGCGCGGAGGTCATCAAGGTCGAGTCGAGGGCAGGCGACCTGGTGCGCATCATGAACGGGCGCTCGGTCACGCCCGCCATGGGAGCCAAGTTCCTGCACCTGAACCGCAACAAGCGCTCGATCGTGCTCGACCTGAAGCAGGCTGCCGGGCACGCGGCGCTGCTGCAGCTTCTCCAGGGCGCCGACGTCATGCTCTGGAACAATCGTCCCCAATCGATGGCGCGCATGCGGCTTTCCTACGACGACGTGCGAGCGGTCAATCCGAGGATCATCTATTGCGGCATGTTCGGCTTCGGCCAGGATGGCCGCTACCGCGACAAGCCGGCCTACGACACCATCATCCAGGGCGCGGGCGGGATGGCGGCGCTGAACGAGCGGGCGGGCGGGGAGCCGCGCTACGTGCCGATGGTGGTCGCGGACAAGGCGGTGGGGCTCATCGCCGTGCAGATGATCGTGATGGCGCTCTACCGGCGCACGCAAACCGGGGAGGGCTGCGCGATCGAGATCCCGATGTTCGAGAACCTCGTCAAGTTCGTGCTCGAGGAGCACATGTACCTCAAGACCTTCGAGCCGCCGCTGGGAGAAACCGGCGATCCGCGGTTGCTCGACCCGGGCAACCGGCCGATACCCACGAAGGACGGCCACCTCTGCATCTCGGCCAACACCGACGAGCAGGCGTTTGCGTTCTTCGACGCCATCGGACGGCCGGAGCTGAAGAGCGATCCCCGGTTCAACTCGGTCGCGGCGCGCTACCGGAACGTGGCCGACTACTTCCGCCTGCGCGTCGAGGCGCTGAAACAGAAGACCGATGCCGAGTGGCTGGAAATCTTCGACCGCTGCGACGTGCCGGCCATGCGCTACCACACGCTCGACAGCCTGCTCGGTGACCCGCACCTCGCGGACATCGGCTTCTTCGAGCTGAGAAACCATCCGACCGAGGGCAAGATTCGCAGCATGCGGCTGCCCAACAAGTGGTCATCCGGCACGCGCCGCGACTGGACCCCGGCGCCCAAGCTCGGCCAGCACAGCGTCGAGATCCTGCGCGAGGCCGGCTACGATGCCGCGGCGATCGAGGCCATGGTCACGAGCGGGGTGACCCTCGACGGGCGCATCACGAAACCGTGAACGGCCTCCGGTGCCGCGCCCACGGCGTGGACCCTGAGGGAATGGACGGCGGGCGCCTGCTGTAAACTATGCGCCCGCTCAACCCGCACCGAAACCGCAGCACATCCGCCTGCACTTACCCTACGGAGAAGCCCATGCATAGCCTGAAGCAGCACGCACGTCTGTCGCTCGCGCCATTCCTCCTCGCCCTCGCGCTGGGCGTTCCCGCCTGCGCCTTCGCGCAGGACAAGGACTACACGCCCACCGTCGGCCAGGAAGGCAAGGACGTCATCTGGGTGCCGACCCCGCAGGCGCTGGTCGAGAAGATGCTCGACATGGCGAAGTTGACGGCGAAGGACATCCACTACGATCTCGGCAGCGGCGACGGGCGCACGGTCATCGCGGCCGCCAAGCGCGGGGCGCAGGCATTCGGCGTGGAGTACAACCCCGACATGGTCACGCTCTCGGAGCGGGCCGCCGCCAAGGAAGGCGTCGCCGGCAAAGTGAAATTCATCAATGGCGATATCTTCCAGACCGACTTCAGCCAGGCCACCGTCCTGACGCTCTATCTCCTGCCGAGCCTCAACCTCAAGCTGCGTCCGACCCTCCTCAAGATGAAGCCCGGCACGCGCGTCGTCTCGCACGCGTTCAACATGGACGAGTGGCAGCCCGACCAGACCGAGAACGTGGAGGGCCGCACCGCCTATCTGTGGATCGTCCCGGCGGCGGTCGAGGGCACGTGGCGCTGGAACGGCTCCGGCGGCGGCCCCAAGCAATACCAGCTCAAGCTGCGCCAGCAGTTCCAGAGCGTCCAGGGCGAAATCGAGCTCGACGGCAGGCCGGGGCAACTGCGCGACGTCAAGCTGCGCGGCGACCAGTTGAGCTTCACGGTGCTCGACGCAGGTGGCGCCCGGCGCGATTTTTCCGGGCGCGTCACCGGCAACTCCATGCAGGGCCTGTCGAAGCCGCTGAGCGGTTCCGGCGGAGCGAAGTGGTCCGCCACCCGCGCCAACTAGGGAATACCTGTCATCCTCGCGGAGGCGGGGATCCAGTCATTTCACGCCGCGCCGCCTACTGATTTCATCGGGAGCGTGAGCCATGGCAGTCGAGCAACGTGCCGTCGCCGTCATCGGCGGCGGAATCATGGGCGGTGACATCGCCATCGTCTTCGCCGCGTGCGGCTGGAAGGTCCACGTGATGAGCCCTTCCCAGAAAACGCGCGACGCACTGCCGGCGCGCGTTGCGGCCGGCCTGGCGAAGCTCGCGACCCCGCCGGCCCATGCCGCGAACGTCAAGACCTACGAGCGGATCGAAGACCTGCCGTGGCGCGACATCGGCATCGTGGTCGAGGCCGCAACCGAGGACCTCCCGCTCAAGCAGAGGCTGTTCGCGCAGATCGACATGCTCGCGCACCCCGACATCGTGCTCACGAGCAATACGTCGAACTTCCCGATCGGCGAGATCGGCAAGGGGCTGAAGCACCGCGCGCGGGTGGCGGGGCTGCACTTCTTCATGCCGGCGCACCTCGTGCCGCTGGTGGAAGTGGTGAGCGCGGAGTCCACGGACCCTCGCGTGGCCCAGGAACTGGTTGCGCTCATGAAGGCGCTCGGCAAGGCGCCGATCTGGGTGAAGAAGGACGTTCCCGGCTTCGTCGGCAACCGAATCCAGCACGCGATGCTGCGGGAGGCCTTTTACCTCATCAACGACGGCATCGTCGATGCGGAGGGAGTGGATACCGCGGTGCGCTACGGCTTCGGCTTCCGCTTCATCGCCTGCGGTCCCATCCTGCAGAAGGAAATGTCCGGCTGGGACACCAACTATTCCGTAGGCGCTGCGCTCTACCCGCATCTCTACAACGAAAAGGCACCGCCGCCGTTCCTGAAGGAGATGGTGGCCAGGGGCGAGATCGGCATGAAGGCTAAGCGCGGCTTCTGGCAGTGGGACGACGCGAAGATCGCCAGGGAAAAAGCGCGCATCGAGCGCTGCCTGCAGGCGGGGATGGAGATCCTCAAGTCAGATGGCGCGAAGCAAGGAAATGGTGGCCAGGGACGGAATTGAACCGCCGACACAAGGATTTTCAGTCCTCTGCTCTACCAACTGAGCTACCTGGCCACTGTACCGCAACGACTACTTCCAACCGCCTGACACAAGGATTTTAGTTCCGGCCGCGCCTTGCGGCGCTTAACATTCGCGGCCATCCTGCCGCGAAGTTAGCCTCCACTGAAACTCGCCGCGCAATGGGATGAGGCCCCCATCCGACCTGGCGGTCCGACTTCGCTGAAGCGAAGTCCGCGGCTCGTTTTCAGTCCTCTGCTCTACCAACTCAGCTACCTGGCCCCCGAGTACATCTGACCCGCTGAATCCAATCACATTTTCCGCCGTGAGCGAGCACTCACTCGGGGCGCGAAAAGGCCATCTTATCAGCCCTCTGCTTGCTGCCTGGCCCGCGCAGAAAACGAAGCGCGGTATTTAAGCGTCAATCGCGCGCAGCGTCAAGAAAAAACCCCGCCGCAG
>DASWHI010000067.1:0-5766 GCA_036398235.1 Burkholderiales bacterium | reverse complement strand
TTCGGAGAGGTGCCAGAGTGGCTGAATGGGCCGGTCTCGAAAACCGGAATACGCGCAAGCGTATCGTGGGTTCGAATCCCACCCTCTCCGCCAGATTTTCCTTCCGGCAGCGGCTTGCTCGCGTTTCGTTGGCGGTGATGTTCCTCGCGGCGGCGCTGCCTGCACCCGCCGCCGCGCAGCTTGCGCCGGAGGTCGAGGCGTTCATCCAGGAGATGGTGCAGAAGCACCGGTTCAACGGCGAATCGCTGCGCAAGCTGTTCGCCCGGGTGGAGCCCAATCCCGCCGTGATCAGCCAGATATCGGCGCCGCTCACCGCGTTGCCGTGGTACCAGTTCCGCAGTCGCTACGTGGACGCCGTGCGGATCAACGGCGGCGTCAAGTTCTGGCAGGAGCACGCAGACGCACTTGCGCGGGCGCGTCGCGTGTTCGGTGTTCCCGAGGAGATCGTCGTCGCCACTATCGGGGTGGAGTCGATCTACGGGCGAAACACGGGCCGATTCGGGGTGCTCGAGGCGCTGACGATGCTGACGTTCAACTATCCGCCGCGCGCCCGGCGGTTCCGGTCGGAGCTCGAGCACTACCTGCTGCTCGCGCGCGAGGCGCGGTTCGACGCCATAAGGGTGAAGGGCTCCTACGCCGGGGCCATCGGAATACCGCAGTTTCTTCCCAGCAGCTACCGGCGCTACGCTGTGGATTTCGACGGCGACGGCAAGCGCGACCTCGTGGACTCGCCCGCCGACGCGATCGGCAGCGTGGCGAATTACTACAAGTCTCATGGCTGGCGCGAGGGCCAGATCGTCGCGGTGCCGGCCGAAGTCGATGGCAACGGCACGGCTGCGCTGCTCGAGCTGGGCATCAAGCCCCAGCTCAAGGTGGGAGAGCTCAAGCGGCGCGGCGTCCTGCCGGCCGCGCCCGTCGACGAAGAGCCCGAGGCGGCGTTGATCACGGCCGAATCTGAAACCGGGCCGAGCTACTGGCTGGGCCTCCACAATTTCTACGTGATCACGCGCTACAACCGCAGCGTGAATTACGCGCTCGCGGTAGACGAGCTGGCGCGGGAGCTGCGCGCAAGGTTCCAGCAGGGAAATTAGCGCGAGTGCGCCGCCTCGCGGCGAAACGCGACGAGGTGGTCGATCTCCAGGCGGATTCCGATCCGCTCGCCGATCGCGTGGTTGTGGTGGCTCGGCACGAGCGACATCACGCGCCCGCCTGCAGGCAGCTGCAGCGTGTAGAGGAACTGGGCGCCGCGGAACGCCTTGTGCAGCACTTTTGCCTGCAACGGGCTGGTGTCGTCGTGCAGGATGTCGTCGGGCCGCAGCAGGACATCGACCTCCGTGCCCTGCGGCCAGCCGGAAGGCTTGGCCTGGAACACGCCCAGCTCGAGCCGGATGCGGGACTCCGCCAGCACCGTGCCCGGCAGAAACACGCCCTGTCCGACGAAATCGGCGACGTAACGGCTCACCGGCTCGTGGTAGAGGCGGTACGGCGTGTCCCACTGCTCGATCGCACCGTCGCGCATGATGCCGATCTCGTCGGCCAGGTTGAATGCTTCATGCTGGTCGTGCGTGACGAGAATGGCGGTCGTATTCTGCTGCTTGAGGATCTCCCGCACCTCGACGGAGAGCTGCGCGCGGAATTCCACGTCGAGATTGGAGAACGGCTCATCGAGCAGCAGCAGGTCGGGGCGCGGCGCCAGCGCGCGCGCAAGGGCGATGCGCTGCTGCTGCCCGCCGGAAAGCTCGTCGGGATACTTGTCCCGCAACCCGCCGAGCCTGACGGTCTCCAGCGTTTCGTCGACTCGGCGCGCGCGCGCGGCGCGGTCCCCCTCGCGCAACCCGAAGCCGATGTTCTCGGCCACCGTGAGGTGCGGAAACAGCGCGTAGTCCTGGAACACCATGCCCACGCGGCGCGCTTCGGTCGGGGTCCGCACGCCGCGCCGGCTGACGAGCTGGCCGTTCAGCCAGATCTCTCCGGCCTGGACCGGCTCGAAGCCCGCTATGCAGCGCAGCACGGTCGTCTTGCCGCAGCCGCTCGCGCCGAGCAGGCACCCGATCGTCCCCTTGGCGAGGGAGAGCGACAGGCCCCGGATCACCTCGTTGGAGCCGTATGCATGGCGCAGATCCCGAACCGCGAGCAGCGGCAGGCTCAACGGATCGGCGACGAGGCAGTTATCGCTTGTCGTGCTGTTGCTGGATTCACGTAAATTCAAAGACATACGTATAATGATCGCACACAGGGCAGGTGCGCGCAGGAGGCTGCAGGATTTCGATGCGTTTCGGGCGACTGACGACTGTCGCGATGCTGATCGGGGCGCTGTGCGCGGCTCCGATCGTGAGCGTGTTCTTCAACCTGTTCGCAGCCGGCACGCCCGGCATCTGGCAGCACCTCGCCCAAACCGTGCTGCCGGAGTACACGGCGAACACGCTCTGGCTGCTGATCGGCGTCGGAGCCGGCGTGACCGCGGTCGGAGTGGGGGCGGCCTGGCTCACGGCCATGTACGAATTCCCCGGCCGGCGCACCTACGAATGGGCGCTCATCCTGCCTCTCGCGATGCCCGCGTACGTCATCGCGTTCGTATACACCGATCTGCTGCAGTTCGTGGGACCGGTGCAGACGTGGCTGCGCGGGCTGGGCGGCTGGTCGAAGGCCGACTACTGGTTTCCCGATGTGCGCTCGCTCGGAGGCGCGATCGTGATGTTCATCTTCGTCCTCTACCCTTACGTGTACCTGCTGGCGCGGGGCGCGTTCCTGGAGCGGTCGGCAAGCATGCTCGAAGCGGGTCGCACGCTCGGCCTGGGCAATACCGCGATCTTCCTCCGGGTGGCCCTGCCGCTCGCGCGCCCGGCCGTCGTCGCCGGCACGGCGCTCGCGCTGATGGAAACCATCGCCGATTTCGGCGCGGTGTCCTATTTCGGGGTGCCCACGTTCACCACCGGCATCTACCAGGCGTGGTTCTCGATGGGGGAGCGCGTGGTCGCCGCCCAGCTCTCGGCGACGCTGCTCGGTTTCGTCATCCTGGTGCTGCTGCTGGAGCGCATGAGCCGCGGCCGCAAGCGCTTCCACGAGACCTCCCAGCGCACGCGCGCCCCGTCGCGAGTGCGCCTCGCGGGCGTGAGCGCTGCCGCGGCGACGGCGCTGTGCGCGGTCCCGTTCATCCTCGGGTTCCTGCTGCCGGCGGGGCTCCTGCTGCGGATGGCGGTCGGCGAGGGCGATGCCCAGCTCGGCCCGCGCTTCCTCCAGCTCGCGGCTAACAGCGTCACGCTCGCCGCGCTCACTGCCGCACTGCTGGTGGTGCTGGCGCTGCTCATGGCGTATAACGCGCGCCTGCATCCCGGCATGTTCAGCGTCAACCTGAACCGCGTCGCCGGCCTCGGTTACGCAGTCCCGGGGCTGGTAATCGCCGTGGGCACGCTGATACCTCTGGCGTGGCTCGACAACGCACTCGACGCGTGGATGAGGGCGAGCTTCGGGATCTCGACCGGCCTGCTGCTGACGGGCGGCATCGGCGCGCTCGTCGTGGCCTACATCGTGCGATTCTTTTCGATCGGGCTGCAGACCGTCGACGCCTCGCTCGAGAAGGTGCGGCCCAGCATGGAGGACGCCGCGCGCAGCCTCGGCTGCGGCCCGGTGGAAACGCTCGCGCGCATCCACGTGCCGATCATGGCGCGCGGCCTGTTCACGGCCGCACTGCTCGTATTCGTGGAAGTCATGAAGGAGCTGCCGGCGACGCTGGTCATGCGGCCGTTCAATTTCGACACGCTCGCGACCCAGGTCTACACCCTGGCGAATGACGAGCGACTCGCCGAGGCCTCCACCGCGGCGCTCGCGATCGTGGTAGTGGGCGTCATCCCGCTGATCGCGATCTCCCGCAATATCGCCCGCGCTCGGCGCGTCACCGGGGCGGAACTGATGCCCCGCCCGCCTGCCGCCGAACCCGCTGTCCGCTGAAGTGAGGGATCTGCCCACGGTGCGGCGGTTGCGGGCCGGCCGGCTCCGTTATTTCAGCCCGACGATGTTGAGGGCTTTCTGGGCGAGCGGCTGGTTCTGTCCCAGCTGGCCGACGTTGAGCTGATCCTCCTTGAAGGTGCCGAGCCGGGCGAGCGCCGGGTTGTGGAGCTTCACGGTGGGCACCGCAGGCCATTCATTGTTGCCGTTGGCGAAATACGATTGGGCTTCATCACTCGCGAGGTACTCCAGGAAGCGGATCGCATTGGCGCGGTTCGGCGCGTGCTGCAGGACGCCGCCGCCGGAAATGTTGATGTGGGTGCCGTAACTCTTCTGGTCGGGGAAGATCACGCCGACCTTCTCGGCCGCCGCACGATCCGCCGGCTTCTTCGAGTTGGCGAGCCGCACGTAGTAGTAGGTATTGCTAAGCGCGACCTGGCATTCCCCCGCGGCCACCGAGAGAATCTGGTCGGTGTCCCCGCCCTTCGGGTCGCGCGCGAGATTGGCCTTGACGCCGCGCGCCCACTGCTGCGCTTTCCCGTCGCCCAAGTGGTCGATCAGCGCCGACATCAGCGACAGGTTGTACACGTGGCTGAATGAACGCGTGCACACCTTGCCCTTCATCCGAGGGGCGGCGAGGTCCTCGTAATTCTGAACGGTAGCCGGATCGACGAAGCTCTTGTTGTAGACGATGACGCGGGCGCGTTTGGAGAAGCCGAACCAGTGGCCACCGGGCTCGCGCAGGTGTGCGGGGACGCGCTGGTCGAGCACGGCCGAGCGCACCGGCTGAAGCAGATTCATCTGCTGCGCCCGCCACAGCCGCGCAACGTCCACGGTGAGCAGGACATCCGCGGGGCTGTTGCGCCCCTCGTTCTTCAGCCGCTCGAGGAGGGCATCCTCGGTCCCCTCGATGCGATTGATCTTGATTCCGGTCTGGCGTGTGAAGTTGGCGTAAAGCGCTTCATCGGTCTGATAATGGCGGGACGAATAGAGATTCAGTTGCTGTTCCTGTGCGAATGACGGCCTCAATGCCCCTAACCAAAGCATTGTCATTGTCATAACGACCCAGACCCGCGTGCGTTGGTTTAAGTAATTGATCATAAGAGTGAAGATACAATATCAGGTTGATAAAAGGGGTGGTTGAGCCGCAAAGATATGATAACGAGAATTATTCTCACTAAGTTTCTGGTGGTTGTCAACCGCTATTTGAGGATCGCTCCCGCACGCAGTACGAGCGCGGGCCCCTTATTCATAGCCTTTTGGCACTGCAGTGTGCCCCGAAACGGAGTGCCGCTTGCTATCACAGGCTGGCTCGCCGCCATGCTCCTCGCAATGGCCGGCGCCACCGGCCTGCACGCGCAGCAGACAGTGCTGGAGGTCATTCCGCTCCGCTACCGCGCCGCGGCGGAGGTCATCCCGATCCTTCAGCCCATGCTGGCGCGCGAGGGGAGCCTGAGCGGCTTCCAGGGGCAGCTCGTCGTGCGCACGACACCCGCGAACCTGGAGGAGATCAAGAGAGTGCTCGCCGGCCTCGACACTGCGCCACGGCAGCTCGTCATCACCGTGAGGCAGGAAGCCGAGGGGAGCCGGAGCCGTGGCGCGGCCGAAGCATCGGGCAGCGTGGGCGGCGACCATGGACGGGTGACGGTCCCGGGCAGTCCTCGCTCCGATCCGCGCGGGGGCAGCGTCGTGCTGCGCGACGGCGATGACTACGTGCGGTTGCGGGCGCTGGAAGAAAGCGGCGAGCTGGGCGATCGCAATACGCAATCGGTGCGGGTTATGGAAGGGCGCGAGGCGTTCCTGCGCATCGGCCAGTCGGCG
>DASWHI010000066.1:0-5059 GCA_036398235.1 Burkholderiales bacterium | reverse complement strand
CTGCGAGTAGTCACCGCCCACCGGGTCAGTCGCGCCCGGCGGGGCCGAAGACGGTGAGGCGCCAGCCGCTTCCGGTCCTCGCGAAACAGGCGGTGTGCTCGATCGGGCTGCGGATATGCTCCTCCGGCACGAAGCCGGTGCCCTCCTTGAGCAGCCGGATCCTGACCCACTTCTGCGCGAACTTTGGATCGAGGTCGGCCACTTCCCAATCCGTCACCCGCACGATGTGGTAGGACAGCTTGGCGATTGTGTCCGATTCCCATAACGGTTCGGCCTTTACCCACGCGTCCTTCGTGGAGATGACGCCATAGACGCTCGGATCCACGTGGCGCGGCCATTTCGCCAGCACGTACGGCGCGCACAGTTCGCGCTGCTTGTTGGGGCGCTCGAACCAGGCGCTGCCCACGGAAAGCGCCGACGGCAGCGCGCGCCAGAAAACTCCGTCGTCGGAGTCGATCTCCCACTGTCGGCGGAATTCAGCGATGCCGCGCGGCGCATCGGAGCCATTGCGGACCTTGGGGTCGAGCACGCCAAGCACGAATTTGCGGTCGCGCTTTTCGATCGCGGTGAGGAGCTTCGCCCGAAATATCGCCCACGAAAGGTCCCGCGATGCCTCGTCCACCGCCTCGATTCTTCCTTCTTGCGCAAGCAACGGCGCAGGCGCCGCTGCCGCCATCATGAGCGCGCATAGGGCGCGCACGGCGAATCCACCCATCATCTGCCCTTGTATTGCCCGTTACGCTTCTCGAAGAATGCGGCAAGCGCTTCGATGTGGTCCTCGGTTTTCTGCAGCGCTCCCTGGAAGGAAGCGCAGGACTCCAGGTGCTCTTCGAGGCCCTGGTGCCGCGCGAGCCGCAGCGTCCGCTTGGCGTAGCGCACGGCGAGCGGCGGCTTGGCCGCGATCTCCCCGGCGATCTCACGGGCGCGGGGCAGCAGCCGCTCGGGCTCGGTGACTTCCAGCAGGATCCCGAGCTCGCGCGCCTCCTCGGCCTTGACGATGCGGCCGGTCAGCGTCAGCTCGGCGGCGCGGTGGGCTCCGACCGCGCGCTGCAGAAACCACGCGCCCCCGTCGCCCGCCAGGATGCCCAAATTGACGAATGTCTCGCCGAACTGCGCGCGGGTCGAGCCAATGCGGATGTCGCACATGTTGGCGAGATCGCACCCGGCGCCGATCGCCGGGCCGTTGACGGCGGCGATGAGGGCGACTTCGGCGGCATTCATCGCCCGCGGGATGCGCTGGATGCCGAGCCGGTAGTAGCGCTCCATCTCCGCGGCCGAGGAGCTGAGCGCGCGCTCGCGCATCGTCTTGATATTGCCGCCTGCGGAAAATGCCGCCCCGGCGCCGGTCAGGATCAGAACCGAAACCTCGGCGCTTGCGTTTGCCCACTCGAGCGCCGCGCAAATGTCGTCGATGAGCGCGGTGCCGGTCAGCGCATTGCGCACATCGTCGCGGTTGAGCGTGAGCACGGCGACGCGCCCGCTCACCTCGAGCGCAGCATCCTTGAGTACGGGACGATCGGACATATCGATTGGTGATTTTATACGTTCTGCCTGCAAGCCGGACGGCGCGCCCCGGCGTGCTATACTCGCCGCGGAATTTTCTCCGCACACTTCGGCAAGCCAGCGGCACCCGCAGTCATGGCCCGCATCGAAATCAAGTCCGAGATCACCGGAACCGTCTGGAAGCTAACGACGAAACCGGGCGACCGCGTGGAGTCCGGCGATACCTTGATCATCATCGAGTCCATGAAGATGGAGATCCCGGTGATCACCGAGGATCCCGGCACCGTGAAGGAGATCCTGGTGAAGGAGAAGGAGCCGGTTGCCGAGGGCCAGGTCGTCGCCGTTCTGGACGGCTGACGCCACAGGAGAAACTCGATGCCGAAGCGCGAAATCGAGGGCGACTGGCTGCTGGGCTGGCCCGACCGCAAGCGCCCGGCGATCATTCCAGGAAAGGATGCCGAAGGCCGCGTGATCAACGGGCGCGCGCCGGTCACCGAGCTCGCCGGGCTGATGACGCCGACCGAAGCCTACTTCATCGTCAGCCACCTCGAGACACCGGAACCGGTTTACCCCGGCGACTGGAAGCTCGCGGTCAAGGGGGACGTCGAGCGCGCGTTCGAGCTCGATTTCGACGGCCTCCTGAAGCTGCCCGGGCGCACCGTGCGCGCGGTCACGGAATGCGCCGGCAACGACGCGGGTTTCTTCGATTACCTGCGCAAGGGCGCGAGGAAGCCTTCCCGCATCAACCGGCAGGACATGCAGAAGCGCGCGGAGCGGCGCATCAAGGGCGAGTTGCCTTCGGGCGAGGAGCTGAGCTCGGAATCGACGACGACCTGCGCGGTGAGCGCCGGCGAATTCACTGGCGTGTCCCTGGCGGAGGTGCTCGAGCGCGCCGGCGTCAGGCCGGGCGCGGTCTGCGTACGGGCCCGGGGCTTCGACCGCGGCCGCCCGGATCTCGCGGTGATCTACCAATCTGCAGGCACGCTTGACCTCGAAATTCCCGATCCCGGCGTGATTCATTTCGAGAAGGCGCTGCCGCTCGAGAAGGCGCTCCATCCGGACACGTTGCTCGCGTGGGCCCAGAACGGCGAATACCTCTGGCACGTGCACGGCGCCCCCGTGCGCCTCATCGTGCCGGGCTGGTCGGGGAACTGGTGGGTGAAGTGGGTCGAAGAGCTCGAGGTGATGCGCACGATGCCGAAGCCGTTCTATCAGACCGAGTACTTCGTCTACGGCGAGTCGGCGCAGGATCCGAACCGGCCGCCGCTGACGGCGATGGGGGTGCGCAACATCATCACCGAACCGCTCGACGAGGACTCGCCGCTGCCGCGCGGAACGCACGTGATCCGCGGCCGCGCCTGGAGCGGGATCGGCGCGATCGACCGCGTCGAGGTGAGCGTCGATGGCGGCAAGACGTGGAGCGACGCGCACCTTGAGGAGCCGCGCGAGCGGTGGCTGTGGCGGCGCTGGTCCTATCTGTGGGAGGTGGACCGGCCCGGTGAGTACCGGATCATGGCGCGCGCAACCGACGCGGCCAGCCGCGTGCAGCCGCAGACGCCGTGGAACTACCAGCGCAAGCACTTCGACTGGATCGTGCCGACCGAGGTGACGATCGTTTAGAGGGTGTGGCAACTTGATTTCCCCTCCTGCCGGAGGAGGGGTGCCCGCGCAAGCGGGTGGGGTGGTGGGAGCAATGCTTGCCGACGTAACCACCCCGTCTGCTTCGCATCCACCCCTCCTTGAAAAGGAGGGGAGTAAGGCACTGGGGGTTGAAAATGGCATTCGAGGCATTGCTGGCCGAGTACGAGGCGCGGCGCGCGAAGGCACTCGCCGGCGGCGGTGCGGAAAAGTACGCGAAGCGCACCGCAGCGGGCATCTGGAACGCACGCGAGCGCATCGCCTACCTGGTGGATAAGGGCAGCTTCGTCGAATCGGGGCTGTTCGGCGCCTCGGGCGTCTATCCCGAGCAGGCCGATGAGACTCAGACCGACGGCAAGCTCGCGGGCTACGCGCGGATCAACGGCCGCGACGTCTGCATCGTCGTCAACGACTTCACGGTGAAGGGCGCCTCCACCAGCGCCACCAACAGCAAGAAGATCGCGCACATGAAGCGAGCCGCCACCGAGCGCGGGATGCCGCTGGTGGTGATCGGGGAGTCCACCGGCGCGCGGCTGCCCGACGCGATGGGCTCGCGCGGCATGGGGCTGCTCCTCGGCAACGACATCACGCAGTTCCGCCGCCTGCGCGAAACCCCGATGTGCGCCGCCGCGCTGGGCCCCTCGTTCGGTTCCTCGACCTGGCTCACCTGCCAGGCCGATTTCTCGGTGATGCAAAAAGGCGCTGTCGTCGCGGTGTCCAGCCCGCGCCTGGTCTCGATGGCGCTGGGGGAGAAGGTGGACCCCGAAGACCTGGGGGGCTGGCGCCTTCACGCCGAGGTGACGGGTCTCGTGGACCAGGTGGTGGACAAGGAGGAGGAAGTCTTCGATGCCATCAAGCGCTTCCTCTCGTACTTGCCGGGCCACCACATGGAGGCGCCACCCGACGCGCCGGTGCCGGCGGGCTCGGGCGCGGACATGGACAAGGTGTTCTCGGTCCTGCCGGAGAGCCGCACCCAGGTCTACGACATGAAGCGCATCGTCCGCGCGATCGTGGACCGGGACACGCTGTTCGAGTTGAAGCCGCGCTTCGGAAAGAGCGCGGTCGTGGGCCTCGCGCGGCTCGGCGGCAGGAGCGTCGGCATCGTCGCCAACAATCCCCTGCACCGCGGCGGCGCGCTGGACGCCGATGCCTGCCGCAAGATCGTGGATTTCCTCGTTCTGTGCGATTCCTTCAACGTGCCGATCGCGCTGCTGGTGGACACGCCTGGATTCCAGATCGGCACCGAGGCCGAGCGCGCGGGCGCGCCGGGCAAGATCATGAACTTCATGAACGCGATGACGTTGCTCACCGTGCCGCGGCTCTCGGTCATCATCCGCAAGAGCTACGGCCGCGCCTACGTGTGCATGGGCGGCGGCCGCCACTCCGACGACGTCGCGGCGTGGCCGACGGCGGAGGTGAGCTTCATGAGCCCCGAATTCGCAACCAAGATCGTGCACGGCGTCGGCGTGGGCGAGCCGGGCTTCGAGGAGAAGTTCGCGCAGATCCAGAAGGACGCCGACGTATGGGGGCTTGCCGAAGTCTATGCCGCGCAGGCGGTGATCCGGCCGGAGGAGACGCGCGACCATTTGATCCGCTTGCTCGAGGTCTACCGGCTGCGCGCGACAAAGGGGGTGGGGCAGCATTTGATGCGCAACTGGCCCACCAGTTACTGACAAGCGAACCGCAAAGACGCGAAGGCGCAAAGAACGCGCAAAGATTCTTGATCCGGTTAATTCTGAATCCCCTTTGCGGTTCCTTTGCGTCTTTGCGCCTCTGCGGTAAAGGTTCTTGAGTGTTCAATAAAATTGTCGTGGTGAATCGCGGGGCGGTCGCTGCCCGTGTCCTGCGGGCGCTGAACGAAATGGGCATCCGGTCGGTGGCGGCGTATTCCGAGGCCGATACGGGTGCGCCGTACCTG
>DASWHI010000065.1:0-12395 GCA_036398235.1 Burkholderiales bacterium | reverse complement strand
GGTATCGAAGAAGTTGATGCCCAGCTCCACCGCCCGGTGCACGAGCCGGATGCATTCCGCGTCCGTCGTCGCGCCCCACACTTGCCCGATGCCCGCTCCGCCCACGCCCACTTCGGAGACGGAGAGGCTCGTGCGGCCGAGCAGGCGATACTTCATGGGGCGAGTCTGAGCACTGGCCGCTGGCAGCTGGCAGCTGGCGGCTAGACGCGTCCGAAGTCGCGCTCGTACAGCTTATCGAGGCGACTGACGACGTCGGCGGGCAGTGGCCCCATCTTTTCCGCCTCCAGCGCCTCGTCGATGTGATGCAGCTCTGCGCTGCCGATGATCGAGGCCGAGACGTCCGGATTCGACAGCGCGAAGCGCAGCGCGACCTGCGCTCGCGTGCCATGCCCGCTCCCGATCGCGGCGAACACAGCCTTCGTCTTGCGTTCTTCCTCGGGCACGCTCGTGTTCGCGGTAAGCATGCTCTCCCGCCCGTGCCTCTCGTCCGTTGCGATGATCCCGGCGCCGAAAATGCGGATCGCCATCACCGCGACGCCGTGCGCGCGGCAGGCCTCGATAACGCCGCTGAAGTCGTGCCCGGTCCAGGCTTTGGGCATCTTGCGCGCCGCGCTGGGATTGAGGAGGTTGTAGTACACCTGCGCCGAGTCGAACCGCCCGCTCCGGATCACCTCGCAGACCGCCGCGGCCTCGCCGATGGCGGTAATGCCCATGTGACGGATCAGCCCCTTCTCCCGCAACCGCTCCATGCCGTCGGCCACGCCGTTCCTGCCGAGTATCTGCTCGACCGTCATCACACGTCCGCCGGGCTTCGACGCAATCCGGTTGTGAAGCTGCAGCAGGTCGACCGATGAGCGATCGAGCCGGCCGAGGCTCGCCATCAGGCGCTCCTCGATTTGCGCCGGGACGTCCTTCAAATTATCCGCATCGAGATTGAACTTGGTCGAGAGATGGGGTGCCGCGCCGGCTTCGGGCAGCAGCCGGCCGAGCGCCTCTTCCGATTTTCCGTTGCCGTATTGCGCGGCGGTATCGAACCAGTTGATGCCGCCGGCGAGTGCCCGGCGGATCGCCTCCCGCTGCGTCGCGTCGTCCTTGAGGAAGAGGATGCCGCCGACCGTCCCGGCGCCGAAAATGATCTCCGAGACCTTGATGCCGGTGCGGCCGAATAAACGGTGTTTCATGCGTGCTAGGATACCCTCGCGACGAACTCAACAGGAAAAATCAATGAAGGCAGCCTTTTTCATGAAGAACGGCGGACCGGAAGTGATGCAGCACGGGGACGTTCCGGATCCGGTCGCAGGACCCGGCCAGGTGCTCGTCGACGTGCACGCAGCGAGCGTCAACGGGGCCGACTGGAAAGTGCGCGCCGGCAGCTATGCGCCGATCACCAAGTTTCCGTACGTTGCGGGGCGCGACTTCTCGGGCGTCGTGAGCGCGCTCGGCGACGGCGTGGAGGACTTCAAGGTCGGCGACGCGGTCTTCGGCGTGTGTGAAACCAACCAGGAGGGGGCGTACGCGGAGAGACTCGCCATCAACTCGGCGATCGTCGCGAAAAAACTGGTGAGCCTTTCCCACGTGGAGTGCGTTTCGCTCGCGCTGATCGGCCTCACTGCGCTGGTCTCGATCGAGGATACCCTGAAGCTCAAGCCCGGCGAGACGATCCTGATCCAGGGCGGCGCGGGCGGAGTGGCGAGCTTCGCGATCCAGGTCGCCAAATTCATCGGCGCCCGCGTGATCTCGACCGCCAGCGCGGCGAACCTCGACTACGTGCGCCGGCTCGGCGCCGACCAGGTCATCGACTACAACGCCCAGGACTTCACGAAAGCGGTGTCCGGCTGCGACGCGGTGTTCGACACCGTCGGGGGCGAGGTGGCCAAGCGAGCGTTCGCCGTGCTGCGCCCGGGCGGCCGCGCGGCGTTCATCGGTTCGGGACCCACCGCGCCGGCTTCGCCGCGTCCCGACGCCGCATCGCTGCGTCCCAAGGTCGGGCGCGACCGCGCGCATCTCGATCGCATCTCCGCGCTGGTCGCGGGCGGCGCCGTGCACGTTCCCGAGATCAAGACCTACAAGCTATCGGACGCCGCCGCGGCCCACCGGGTGAGCGAAGGCCGCCATTTCCGCGGCAAGCTGGTCTTCAAGATCCGCTGACACTTCATCACCCTCCCAAATACAAATTCCCTCCCCCTTGACGGGGGAGGAGGCGGACCCGGGTCCACCCCACGCCGTTTGGGCGCACCCCTCCTCGGGCAAGAGGGGAGTTATATATACTGGCTGCAGAGACGGCCTCGACGCCGCTCGATAACGACACAGGAGGAAGACCATGCTAGGAATTTGCAGCAACTCCATCCGGTTCGGTTTGCTAACCGCCGCGCTTCTCGCGGCCACCGCCCTGCCCGTGCACGCGGCGGAGCGCTACCCGATGAGGCCGGTACGCGTGATCGTGCCGTTTCCCCCGGGCGGCAGCACGGATTTCAACGCCCGCGCGATCCAGGACAAGTTTTCGGACCTTCTCGGGGCGCAGGTCGTCGTGGATAACCGCGGCGGCGCTTCGGGCCAGATCGGGACGCGCATCGCGAAGGACAGCGCGCCTGACGGCTACACGCTGCTCCTGCACACGATCGCCTTCGTCTCCAGCCCCGTTCTCTACAAGGACGCCGGCTACGATCCCGTGAAGGATTTCATGCCGATCTCGCTGATCGCCACGGTGCCGACGACGGTCTCGGTGCATCCGTCGGTGCCGGTCAACTCGGTGAAGGAGCTGCTGGCGTTCGCGAAGTCGCGCCCCGGCCAGCTCAACTTTGCCTCCGCGGGCATCGGCACCAACGCGCACATCACCGGGGAGCTCTTCAACCTGATGGGCCAGACCGCCATCCGTGCGATTCACTACAAGGGCGGCGGCCCGGCACTCGCCGCGGTGGTGAGCGGCGAAGTGCAGATCGGGTTCTCCAACATCACGCAGACCGCGCGCCTCGCCGAGGCGGGCCGCCTGCGGATGCTGGCCGTGAGCAGCCTCAAGCGCTCGTCCGCAGCGCCGAACCTCCCGACCGTCGCCGAGTCGGGCCTGCCCGGATTCGAGTTTCAGGCGTGGCACATCATCGTGGCGCCCAAGGGCACACCGGTGGCGCTCGTCGAATTGCTGAGCCAGAAGGTCAAGGCCACCCTGGCGGATCCGGCCGTCCTCCAGCGGTTCGTAAAAGGGGGCATGGATCCCCTCCCCATGACGCCGAAAGAGACCATCGCCTACCTCAGGAATGAGCAGGCGAAGTGGGCGCGGGTGATCAAGGAGCGGAATATCACGGCGAGGTGAGCAGCACCTCCGCGCCGAGGGCGGGCTCGAGCTCGCAGGCGTTTGCGGTCATCGCGAGCAGGCTGTAGTAGCCGATCGTTCCGGTCAGCTCGACCAGCTGGAAGTTGCCGAAGCGCTCCTGTAGCACCTTCATGGCCGCCGCGCCGACGCGATGCTTGCGGATGAGTTCGCGCGTGAAATCCACGATCTGCGAATCCTCGGGCGGGAGGCCGCGCGAGTGCTTCTCGCGGATCGCGGTAATGGTCTCTTCCGCCACGCCCTGCTTGCGGGCCTGGCCGGTCTGGGCGCCCCAGATGTACACCGCGTCGAATTCGCGCGCGACCGTCATCGCCGCGAGGACGCGCACGCGCTTGTCGAGCTCGCCTTCGAAGCGCACGTAGTGGCCCAGGCTCATGACCTGCTCGGCGAGCGGCGGGGAATGGAGCAGCATCGTGAACGGCCCCTGCACCGCGCCGCGGCTCTGAACGATGCGCTCAACGATCGGGTGGTACTCGGCGGCGACCTGATTCTTGCTGGTGACGGAAGGCAGACGGGCCATGAGGGTCCTTAGCGATGAGGGATGAGGGATGGGCGCGAAAATCAGGCGGCAGCCGGGCGCTTCCAGCCGAGCCAGGCGACGAAGGCAGCGCCCATCACCTGCTCGAGGTCGCGGCCTTTGAGCCACGGCATCTCCTCGGTGAACATCGTCACGCATTGGCGGTAGGTGCATGGCATCCGGGTGATATCGGTGCCCCAGAAACAACGCGCGGGGCCGAAGGCTTCGACGATCCGCCGCAGGTAATCGTGAATGTTCTTGTATGGATAAGGCTGAGTCGACGTGCTCGGCGCACCCGACAACTTGACCGCGACGTTGGGGAGCCGCGCGAGCGCGAGCATGTCGGCGAGGTCGGCATAGGCCGCGTCGTCCTTCAGATCGGCCCGGCCGCCCCCGCGCCCGATGTGATCGATGTGGAGCTTCAGGCCGGGATGCCGCTCGGCGATCTTGCCCAGCACCTTGATGTTCGCCCCGCTCGCGAGCAGCCCCACCGGCAGCCGCGCCTTCTCGCACGACGCCCAGAACCAGTCGAGCGAGCCGTCGGTCCACCACGCCTTCTGATGCGGCTCGTTGAAGGTGTATCGGAACCCGAGCATGCCCGGCCGCTCGCGCCAGCGCGCGACGATCTTCTCGCGGTCGGGGCTCTGCAGGTCGAAATGCCCGAGGATGCGGAACTTGTCCGGGTAACCGCGCACCGCCTCGACCGCAAGCGCATTGGCCGGCTCGCCCATCGCGCCGGGCGGATGGATCACCGCGCAGTCCACGCCGGCCGTGGCCATCTCCTTCAGCGCGTCTTCAGCGGAATAGGTCGGGATCTGGCGATGGTGCGGGCTCATCTTCCCGTTCTTCCAAAGGTGGATCTGCGAGTCGACTATCAGCATGGGTTCCTCCTTTGACCGTGTAGCATAGCGTAATCGACTAGGAGCGAGCGTCCAGATCATGAACAACGCTGCGTTGCGCACGATATTGCCGATCGCGGGCTGGCCGGAGGAGCGCGGGCGGGCGGTCGAGATCACAGGTGGCCCCGATCCGATATTGCGGACGCCGTTTCGTATCGCGGAGGCCAGCACCGCCGCGCTCGCGGCGACCGGCCTTGCCGCCGCTGACCTGTGGGAGCTGCGCACCGGGCGGCGCCAGGAGGTCGCGGTCGATACCCGCCGGGCGGCCGCCTCGCTCCGCAGCGGGCATTTCATGACGTTGAACGGGTCGCCCGTCTCGACCGAGCGCAACACGGTGATGGGCTTCTATCCGGCAAAGGACGGCCGCTGGAGCTACGTCCACGCAAATTTCCCGAACCATCGGGCCGCTGCCTTGGGTGTCCTCGGCGTGCCGGAAGATCGGGAGGCGGTGCGCCGCGCGGTGGCGAAGTGGGACGCCCTCGAGCTCGAGGAAGCGATCATCGCCGCCAAGGGTGCCGGCGGCATGGTGCGCACCATGGCCGAATGGGCGCAGCACCCGCAGGCCGCAGCGGTCGCGTCGCTGCCGCTGATGGAGGTGGTCAAGATCGGCGACAGCCCGCCGGAGAAGCTTCGCGACGGCGACCGGCCCCTGTCGGGCATCCGGGTGCTCGATCTCACGCGTGTTCTCGCCGGGCCGACCTGCGGCCGCACGCTCGCCGAGCACGGTGCCGACGTCCTGAAGATCACCGCGGCGCACCTGCCGAGTCTCGGATACCAGGAGCACGACACCGGCCACGGCAAGCTCTCGGCCTATCTCGATCTGCGCGAGAAGAAGGATGTCGAGGTCCTGCGCGGGCTCGTGCGCGAGGCCGACGTCTTCTCGCAGGGCTACCGGCCGGGCACGCTCGCCAACCGCGGCTTCTCGCCCGAGGCGCTCGCGAAGTTGCGGCCGGGCATTGTTTGCGTGTCGCTCTGCGCCTTCGGCCATGTCGGCCCATGGGCGTCGCGCCGTGGCTTCGATACGGTGGTGCAGTCGGTGAGCGGTATCGCAGACCGCCAGGGGAAGGTCTTTCCCGGCGCGGAGCCGGGCCCGCAGTTTTATCCCATCTCGGCGATCGATTACCTGACCGGCTACCTGATGGCCTTCGGCGCCATGGTGGCGCTTGCCCGCCGCGTGCGCGAGGGCGGCAGCTGGCTCGCGCGCATCTCGCTGGCGCAGACCGGGCGCTGGCTCGCCGGGCGCGGCGAGGTGCCAGAGGCGCAGTTGAAGGACGTCCCGAAGGATTTCACTCCAGCGGAAATCGAGCGCTGGTCGACGACGAGCGAGACGCCCGATGGCCGGCTGCAGCACCTCGCACCGGTCGTGCAACTCTCCGAGACACCGCCGCGCTGGAGCCGGCCTTCCGTGCCGCTCGGCTACCACCCGCCGGTGTGGCCGGGGGCAGTTGCAGGTAAATAGGGCAATCTCCCACCACCCCGGCGCTTCACGCCACCCCTCCTCGGGCAGGAGGGGAGTCACAATGCAGCGACGAACTGCTCGACCAGCGCATTGAATTTCTCCGGGATCTCCGTGGGCGGGAAATGCCCGGCGTCGGGGAGCTTGACGTACTTCGATCCCGGCACTGCCTCGTGGATCTCCTTTTCGTACTCCGGAGGGTTGCCGTGGTCCTTCAGTCCGCGCAGGAGCAGGAGCTTCGGCTTCAAGGTCGCGATACGGTCGCGCACGTCGAAGCTGTCTATCGCCATCAGGTCGTGGTATTGGGACAGCGGGCCCACCTGGCGGTGGCGCTGTAAAAGGCGCTCGCGCAAGCCCGGTTCCACCAGGTACATCGCGGTGCGCTGAAACGCGAGCCACTCGTCGTAGGCCTTCGGGTCCTCCATTGCGCGCAGGCGCATCTCGTAGGTGCCGGGCGGGCGCACCTTGGGCCGCGCCGCGACCGTCATCACGACGAGGCCCTTCACTTCCTCCGGATAATCGAGGCCGTACTGCAGCGCGATCGATGCGCCCAGTGTATAGCCGACCAGGACGAGGTCCTTGTCGAGGCCGCGCGCCCACAGCCAGCCGCGTACCCACTCCGCGTAGCGCGCGACGTCCGGACAGCGGGTGCCCTCCGGGTGCCCGGGCAGGTCGGGCGCGACGCTGTCCGGGAAATGCTTGCGTTGATAGTAATACGCATCGGCGCAGGCACCCGCGCCCGGACCGTGGAGAAACACGAGTTGCGGCATACGCGGTACTGTCAGCCCCCTTTTCCCTTCAGCTCCTCCGCCGGCGTCCCATCCTTCCACGGCAGCGGCACGTCGTAGGGCTTGAGCAGGCAGTCGTCCGGCAGGCACCGGATCGGCGCGAAATCGCGGTGCGCGATATAGCCCGGGCGCTTGAAGCGCCGGATGTGGTTCGACACCGCGCATAGTGAGAGATATACGCTGACGCGATTCCACGGCGAGAGGTTCGAGGTCGAGGCGTGCACCAGGCAGCCGTGGAACAGGATCATGGAGCCCGGCGGGCCTTTCGGCGCCACGATGCCGCCGCGCTCGACCAGCTTGGCGATGGTGTCGTGATTGATCGTCCACAGCGGGTAGCTGGTGGTGGTCATATCGTGCTCGGCGTCGAGCACGCCGAGTCTGTGACTGCCCGGGATGAGCATCAGGGGACCATTGAACTCGTTGACCTCGTCGAGGAAGATCGCCACGTTCATGGCGCGCGCTTCGGGCATCTGGTCGTCGGCGCGCCAAGTGCCGTAATCCTGGTGCCACTGCCAGACGTCGCCGTCGAAGGCCGCCTTGCCGTTGATCTTGAACTGGTGCATGTAGACGTCTTCGCCGAACATCTGCTTGATCGGTTCGACCATGCGCGGATGGCGCGCCAGCTTGGCGAACGGATAGCTGTACAGGTGCGCCGCGAAATTGGTGCGCACGACATCGCCGGTTTTCTCGCGCACGTTCTCGGGGCGGCGCTGCGCGTAGAGCGCGGGCACCTCGTCGAGCAGCGCCTGTATTTCAGCCTTGCTGAACAGGGACGGAAAAAACAGATACCCTTCGCGGCCGAAGCGGTCCAGTTGTTCGGCGGAAAGCTTCATTTGAAGTCCCGTTCTAGCTTACGCGGAATAGCCCGCGCTTCGCCCGATGCAGGCGCTCGAAGCCGGTGCGGGTGACGCGCACGAACTCGCCCACCTGCACCCCTGCCTTGTGGTCGCGGGTGATGACGTTGGGCTGCACCACGACCGTCATGTTCTCCTCCAGCTTCATGTCCGGGAGCGGCCCGGCCATGCGGCTCTTCGAGCCGATGATGGGCTGGAAGTAGCCGCCGCCGAAGCCGTGCATCAGGTCGTCGCACACGGTGAAGCCGTTCTTTTCGATGACGCCCGTGGCATCGAGGATCTCCTGCATCGTCGCGCCGTGCCGGATGACGCCCGTCACGGCGTCGAACGCCGCTTCCGCCGTTTCATATAGGTCGCGATAGAGCGACGTCGGCTCCGCGCCGACCGTGAACGTACGCAGTACCTGGCCCGCATAGTCCCACCAGTAAGCCGACAGCTCGCAGAACACGACGTCGCCCTTCTTCACCTTGCGCAGTGAGTGATGCTGGGGCGGGACGTAGATGTGGGGCTTCGCCATGGAAGTCACGCCGATGTAGTGGATCATCGTCGTGCCGCCGTGCTTGATGTAGGCGCTCTCGACGATGGCGCCGAGCTCGCGCTCGGTGAGTCCGGGCTTCGTGCCGGCGAGGAGCGCGGCAAGCCCCGCGTCGGACAGCGCGGCGCCGATCCGCAGCCAGTCGAGCTCCTCCTCCGACTTGATCTGGCGCAGTCGGATGTATTCCGCGTCCAGCAGCACCATCTGGAATTGGGATTCGAGCTGCCTGTATTTGGCTACGCCCAGGGGGCCCATGATGCCGACGCGCTTCGCGCCGCGGCGCTTCAGCTCATTCACCATCTGTTGCAAGCCATGGTGCGCGCCCCAGTGCACTTCCACGTCGCGGGCGATCTTCCGTGCGAGCGGGAAGTGATTGACCCACTCGACCGCCATCCACATCTTCTCGCCCGGACGGAAGATCACGTAGGCCTCGACGGTGCCCGGCCAGCCGGTGACCCATTGCGGGGCGTTGCCGGCGCGGTGGTCGGTAATGACGAGCAAGTGATCCACCCCCGCTTTCTCCATCACCGCGCCGAGCGCCTTGTGGCGGCGGGCGTACTCGGCGTCGGAGAAGCGCGGATATTCCTGCGCCATTATTGCCTTCAATTTCGGCGCAAGTTTCAATGGTATGTCTCGCGTTTTCATGTCATCACTTCTTCCTGAACTGCTCTTCGAACCAGGGATACGCGTTCGTTTGACTCGCGGAACGCACGGGTTGCGCGGGGCGCACCCAGGAGGGGTTCAGTTGTGCGAGCGAGGTGGCGCCCATCAGGCCCATCGCCGTTCGGATTTCCACGTCCATCAGCTCCAGCATGCGCTTGAGTCCCGGCTCGCCCGCCGCTGCGAGCGCCCAGCCGAGGAGCTTGCCGACGCCGACCGCGCGCGCGCCAAGGCAGAGCGCCTTCACGACGTCGGTGCCGCGCAGCACGCCGCCGTCCCACAGAATTTCGGCCCGGCCGTCCACGGCGGCGACCACTTCCGGCAGCACTTCGATCGTGCCCTGGGCATGGTCGAGCTGCCGCCCGCCGTGATTCGAGACGTAGACGACGTCGGCGCCGTGCTCGACGGAGAGCTTCGCGTCCTCTGCGGTGGCGACGCCCTTCACGATCAGCGGCCCCTTCCAGTGCTGCTTCATCCAGACGAGGTCCTTCCAGTTGAGCGCCATCTGGAAGCTGGGATCGCCGAAGCCTTCGCGCACGTTGGCGCGGGCGATGATGTCGCGCTCGCGGCGGCCGTAGTAGTTCCGGTCCACGCATACGCACAGCGCCCGGTAGCCCGCGGCCTTCGCGCGGTCGAGGATGTCCTCCACCCACTTGCGGTCGGCCCGCACGTAGAGCTGGAAGATGAGCGGCTCCTTCACCGCCGCCGCCGCGGCCTCGAGGCTGGGCTTCGCCGCGGTGCTGATGAACGCCGTCGTGCCGTGCGCCACCGCCGCCCGCGCGACGTTGCAGGCGCCTTCCGGATGCGCGAATCCCACGAAGCCGCCGACCGGCGCGAGGAAAACGGGGCTCGCGAGCTTCTGGCCCAGCAGCGTCGTCGTGATATCGATCCTGCGCACGTCCACCAGCACGCGCTGGCGCAGCGCAAGGCCGTCGAGCGTCTGGCGATTGCGCAGGAGCGTCGTCTCGGAATCCGAACCCCCGGAAAGGTGGTCCCACAGGTCCTGCGGCAGGTTGCGCCGCGCCGTTGCCACGATCTCCTGAAGCGAGACGAAATCCGCAGCAGCGCGCTCGTCGATGCGCGGGTATTCCATATCAGATGCCCATGCCTTTCAACAATCTCTCGCTGTAGCGCTTGCCCGCGCCGGCGCCGATCGCGAAGATCTCCCCGAGCCGCGCCACCTTCTCCGGCGAGAGGCGGATGTCGGCGGCGGCCGCATTCAATTCCAGGTTCTTCACGTGATGGGTGCCCGGTATCGGCACGATATCCTCGCCCTGGGCGAGTATCCACGCGAGCGCGAGCTGCGCCGCGGTCACGCCCTGCCCCTGCGCCATCGCCTCCAGCTCCTCCACCAGCTTCACGTTGCGCGCGAGGTTCTCGGGCTGGAAGCGCGGGTGGCTGCGCCTGCGGTCGTTCGCCGGAAGATCGTCCACGCTCCTGATCCTTCCGGTGAGGAGGCCCCGGCCGAGCGGCGCGTAGGCGACGTAGCCGATACCGAGCTCCCGGCACACCGGGATGATGTCGCGCTCGACTTCGCGGAACCACAGCGAGTACTCGGTCTGCAGCGCGCTGATGGGATAGGCATTGTGCGCCCGCCTGAGCGTTTCGGGGCCCGCCTCGCACACGCCAATCCAGCGCACCTTGCCCTGATCGATCAGGCGCGCCATTGCGCCGATGGTCTCCTCGATCGGCACCGCCGGATCGACGCGGTGGAGGTAGAAGACGTCGATCACGTCGAGCGCCATGCGCTTAAGACTCGCCTCGCAGCTCGCCTGCACGTACTCCGGCCGGCCGTTGGTCGCTTTCTTGCCGTCGGGAAGGTCGATGTTGCCGAACTTGCTCGAGATCAGGACCTCGCCGCGGAAGCCCTTGACCGCGCGCCCGAGCAGCACCTCGTGGCGCGCGCCCCAGTAGGCATCCGAGGAGTCGAAGAAGTTGATGCCCAGCTCGTAGGCGCGGCGGATGGTCGCGTTGAAGGCCTCGACCATCGGCGCGTCCTCGAACTTGATGCCCTGGCTGCCGCGGCCCATGCTGATCGCGGAAACCCGCGGGCCGTTCTTGCCCAGCTGGCGGTATTTCATGCTGGCGTCAGCGTGAAGCGCGATCCACGCCGCTCACGCGGTAACTGTGATCAGCGCGCTCGCGGGAAAGCGTCACGTGCCGAGACCGTCGCTCACTTCCACATGCTCGGATTTCAGCTCGACGCCCGAGGCCTTCGCCTGCAGCAGCAGCAAAGCCGCGAAATCCTTGTCAGTATAGCCGTTGCCGATGAGGGTCTGCACGATGTCGCGCGTCACCGAGGCGAGCGGCATCGGCACCCCGAGCTCCCTCCCCGCCGAGAGGCCGAGGTCGATGTCCTTGCGCAGCAGCTCGGGGGTGAACGTCACGTGGAAGTCGAGATTGACCAGCGCCGGGGTCTTGTAGCGGGTGAACATGCAGCCGAAGATGCTGTTGTTCATGAACTCGAGGAACGCGTGGCGCGGCATGCCCGCCTTCTGTGCAAGCATGGTGATCTCGCACAGCGACTGGATGACGACGCTGAGATAGACGTTGTGGCAGATCTTGGCGATACGCGCGAGCTCCCCCTCCCCGACGTAGCTCGATCCCCGCCCCAGGACGTCGAGGTAGGGCCGCGCGGTGTCGTAGGCGGCCTGCGCGCCGGAGACGACGAACATCAGCTTGCCGGCCTTGACCACCTTGTCGTTGCCCGACACCGGCGCCGCCAGCATCTTGACCCCAAGCTCGCCAAGCTTGCCACGGATTTCGGCCGACTCCTCGAGCGAGATCGAGGTCGAGTCGACCACGATCTTCGGCGCTCTTCCCTTCGAAGTGACGCCGTCCGCCCCGAACAACACCTCCTTCACGTCCTTGCCGGTCGAGACCATCGTGAACACGACGTCGCACACCGCGAGATCGGCGAGCGAGTCCGCGATCTTTGCGCCGGACGTCGCCAGCGGCTCGGCTTTCTTGCGGGTGCGGTTCCACACCGTGATGTCGCATCCCGCCTTCGCCAGCCGCTCGGCCATCGCGTAGCCCATGCGTCCGATGCCGATCCAGCCGAGCTTGTGCTGCTTCATATTCGCCATTGTCTGTCCTCGAGAAGGATTACCAACCGCCAACGCGCCAAACTGCGCTGGCTATACCGAGCAACGACCCTCCTCCCCCCTTGAGGGGGAGGATTGAGGTGGGGGGTCGGAAGTATTTCCAACTTAACCCCCCATCCTAGCCTTCCCCCGCAAGTTCTTCAGCGTTCGACGGGAGCGCCGACGAGGTTGCCCCATTCCGTCCACGAGCCGTCGTAGATCTTCACCTTCTTGAATCCGAGCAGTTCGGTCAGCGCAAAGTACAGCACGGTGGCGCG
>DASWHI010000064.1:0-13475 GCA_036398235.1 Burkholderiales bacterium | reverse complement strand
GGATGGACTCTTCGCTGTCCCATGGCGCGGCCTGCGACGCGTGCCCGAGGGCGCGAAGAATTGCCGATTTCAACCGGGTCTTTCTGCGCTGCGGAGGCGCGGGGTGGGGCGTTCGGCTCCCGCACCGCGGGCTGCGATGCGATGACGGCCGCTGCTTTCGCCCGTCATGCTTTTTCGAGCTACGTTTCCGTTCTATCGGAAAGCAGGCGATCCATTTCCTTCCTGACCACCGCGTAGCACTCGCATACCCGTTTCTCCAGCTTCGGGCGGTCGAGAACGGTGATGTGGCCGCGGCGGTAACGAATCAGGCCTGCCTCCTGAAGTTTTCCGGCGGCTTCCGTGACGCCTTCGCGGCGCACCCCCAGCATGTTGGCGATCAGCTCCTGCGTCATGGCGAGCTCGTTCGAGGGCAGGCGATCCAGGCTCAACAGGAGCCAGCGGCACAGCTGCTGGTCGACCGAGTGGTGCCGGTTGCAGACCGCGGTCTGCGTCATCTGCGCGATGAGCGCCTGGGTGTAGCGCAGCAGCAGGTGCTGCAGTGGTCCGCCGCGTTCGAATTCCGTTTTCAGCACGACCGCCTTGAGCCGGTAGCCGTAGCCGGTGCTTTGCACCACCGCCCGGCTGGGCGTGCTCTCCCCGCCCATGAACAGCGCGATCCCGACCACGCCTTCATTGCCGATGACCGCGATCTCCGTCGACGCCCCGTTTTCCATGGCGTAGAGCAAAGACACGATGCCGCTGGCGGGGAAATACAGGTGCCGCAACTTGCCGCCGGACTCGAAGACCACCAGGCCGAGCGGCAACGTCGCGAATTCCAGATGCGGCAGCAGGCGCTCGTAGTCGGCTGCGGGCAGGGCGGCAAGCAGCTGGTTTTGCCTGGGATCGCGTGATGCGGGCATTGCGGGCGGCGCGCCGGGAGTCGAAGGGGCAGCATACTCCAACCGTACGCCAGCGCACGGAACCAGCCGGCTCCGGGACCGGAAACGCACCCGCCTGCGGGCGCGCTACCAGTTGGCGATCTCGCCGATGAATTTCATCAGCTCTTTTTCCACGACGTCCTTGCTGACCTTCGCCAGCGGGTAGTCGCCGCGCTCGCCGGTCGAGCCGGACGAATTGGGGCGCGTATTGCGGCCGTGCACCCCGATTCGCCCCGTTAACGGGGCCCCGTAGAGGGAAAACGTGGGAAACCAGTCGTAGGGATGAATGGACTGGTTGGCGCCCGGGGGCACGATGTGGATCGAGATCTTCCCGCCCGGCTCCTCGGAAATGTTGAACGCGTGCCCGCGCTCCTTCATCTGATTGCCGATGCGTTCGAAGACCGGCCGGATGATCTGCAATTTCAGCTTCGCGAAGTCGCCGGGAAAGTCGTCTGCGGCGGCGTTGCTCTGCAAATTTCCGCCCGTGCCGGTGCCGTGCTTTCCGGTGAACCGGTCCAACGTCCTTCCCGGCTTTAATTTCAGATCGTCGACCATGATGGATGCTCCGTAGGGTTGGTTGAATGCCCGCGGGGTGCGCGGTCGTGCACGTCCTTGACGACCTGGTAGCACCGGCAGGCGGCTGCTTCGAGGCCTTGCCCGTCGAGAATGCTGATCTGGCCTCGCCGGTAATGGATCAGTTTTCGTCGCTGCAGGGCGCTGGCGGCCTTGGTCACGGCGACCCGCAGCACGCCCAGCATGCAGCCGAGAAGCTCCTGCGTCAGCCGGAATTGATCCGATTGCACGCGGTCGCGCGTCATCAGGAGCCAGCGGGCGAGGCGGGCCTCGACGTGGTGAAAACGGTTGCAGGCGGCGGTTTGCGTGATCTGGACCATCCGCTCGTGGATATACCGGTGGATCTCCCTCTGCAGGGGCGCGCTTTGCCGGAACTGGCCGAGGAAATGCGCGGATTCAATGCGCAGCGCCGCGCCCGAGCCCTGCACCAGGGCGCGCACCGGCGAATCCTTCGTACCGAGCGCGAGGGGAATCCCGAGCATGCCTTCACGGCCGACCAGGCCGATTTCCAGGGCCGTGTGCCCCTCGACCAGCGTGAGCAGGGACACCAGCGAGTTGGTCGGGAAGTAGACATGCCGGATCGGATCCCCGGGATGATAGAGCACCTCGCCGAAGGTCAGCGTGACCGGTTCCAGGCGCGCGTGCAGGCGCCGGTAGTCCCGGTCGGGCAAGGCGGCAAGCAGGCTGTTGGCGATGGGCACGATGCGTTTCAGGGTGGAAGGGCGGCGCTGCGACGTGACGCAGACCATACCGAAAGAACCTTCCGCCGTATGTACGCTGGCGCACAGAGCGTACTGGCCGCCATGCGGATAATCCCCGCAACGAGATGGCTCGCAGAGCCGGTCAATTGCAAACTTGATGTCCGAAACAGGTCCTTTGGGAACCACTCCCGCGACCGATGAGGTGATCGACAGGATCGCCGGAATCGAGTCGCAGCGGCAGGCCATGGAAAAGGATGCCGGCATTGCGGCGTCCTGCAGCTCGGCGCTCCGCAAATTGCACGAGCTCCTCGACCGTGAGAAGGAAGCGCTGCAGCTGCGCGGCCCGGACGCCGGGCATCCGGAGAACGTCGAGGCCGTGACGGTCGAGATCGAGCGGGTGAAGGCGATGACCGCAAGCACGAACCCGGGCCCGGTCCCCAGGGGCGAGTACCCCGGGCAGCGAAAGGCGACGTGGCGAAACGCGTACCGCAGCCCCGCCCGGAACAAGGGACGCAGGACGATGGGCCGGGCCGGCGGTCGCTGACGACCGGCGCGCCGAGGCGAGTGGCGAACGCCCCCCTGGCGGAGTTTTCGCGGCGGCGGTGTTATCCCTGAATGTGCGCTGGCGTACAGAGCGGGCGGGTCGCCACGCGTATCCTGCCCGGTTCGACGTCACGTCTTTCGGAGGAAACAATGAACATCGCAATGTGGATCCTGGCAGGAGGCGCGCTTGGCTGGATAGGCTATACCTACTTGAGGGCCAACGAGAATCGGGGCATCTTCATCTCGGTCATCATCGGCGTCGTGGGGGGATTCCTCGGCGGGAACGTGATCGCGCCGATGCTCGGCGCCCCCACGGAGACCCCGAACGATTTCAGCATGTACTCGCTGCTCATCGCGCTGGCGAGCGCGGCGGCGTGCCTGGCCATCGGCAACCTGGCTTCCAAGCGCTTCGGCGTGTGACCCGGCATGAGCGAGCTGGTCCGTGAGTCGAGTCGGGCGGCCGGTGCGACCGAAATGCTGTCGATTGCCCGGTTCCTGGACGAGCTGCGGCACGTCACGCGCTTTCGTTCCGGTCCCCTGATCGGCGATCCGCTGGACGCGGCGGTGCGAAGGATCGAAAACAACCCCGCGTTCTCGCAGTCGCGGATTCTCACCCGCCTGCTGGCCGCGCTGACCTTCGGGCGGGGCGAGTTCCGGCGCGCCGAGATCGCCGCCTTCGACTCGGAAACGCTCGCCATGGCCCTCGCCCTGATGGACGCGCATGCCGCCGGGACATCGACGCGCGAAGAGTGGAAA
Organism: Burkholderiales bacterium; assembly: GCA_036398235.1. Taxonomy (GTDB): domain Bacteria; phylum Pseudomonadota; class Gammaproteobacteria; order Burkholderiales; family SG8-41; genus SG8-41. Next base: position 9,985 of record DASWHI010000064.1, on the reverse strand, counting down.
TCCGCCGTCGACCGGGCGATCGCCGCCCAGGACGGCGTCGGCGGCTAGTGCCGTTCCAACAATTTCCGGGTAATCGAGTGAGTCCCGTAAATCCAGACGCCACGGGCAGGGAAGCAGCTCGAGCTTGGCGAAACAAGTTGGAACGGCACTAGACCGCCTTGCCAACCGGTCGCGGCACGCGCGACATCCGTTAACCGGAGACTCCATTGACTACCGCCCAGATGCTGAGGAACAGGCACAGGAGGCAGAAGGCCAGGAACCGCTTCGCCACGGCAACCAAGCAGGCGAAGAAACTGAGGAAGCAGGGCGCGAAGGCGGCCGGTGCAGGCGCCCCGAAACAAACGGGACCTCAGGCAGCCGCTGAGGACTTCAGCCGCCTGCGCAGCTCGCGGTAGCGCTCGGCGACGTCGTCGCCGAACAGGGGATCGGGAGCCGCTGGAACCGCCGCCGCGACCGCCGCCCAATCCTCCGGCTTGAGCAACCGGGCGGTGCGCGGCAGGACCTCGGCTTCCTCCGTGGCCAGGTGGTGCCGGAAGTAAAGCAGGTAGGTCGCCGCGGCGGCTTCGACCGTCGCGCGGGGAATCACCACGTCTTCCAGGATGTCGCCGAGGTGCTCGAGCAGGGTCTTGCCCGCGGCCTCCAGCACTCGATGCTCCTGGAGGAGGCGGTTGATCGAGAGTTTCAGCGCGGGATCGTAGCGGAGGAGCCGCGCAAACGCCGCATCCTCGCGCGGATGGTGGTAGCGGTCGGCGTAATGGTGGAGGTAGTAGACGACGTCGCGCAGCAGATCGTAGTCGGGATCCCGCCCCGAGTGGAACGCGGTTATCTGCTGCTCGATGAAGTCGAGCAGGCTCGCGAAGCGCATGTGCTCCGCATGCCACACGGCGACCGGATCGGCCATGACGATTCTCCGCGGCGATATGGGGACGGAGCCCGGTTTCCGCACCACGATCAACCGAGCGCGGAAACCGGGCTCCGTCCCCGCATTATCGGCGCGCGGCGCCCCGTGGGTTTGATCAGGATCAAGCATTGCGCCGATACTGCCGGCACACCCGCGATCTCCCCGAAGCCGAGCGCAAGCCGGCGATCGCCGCGGAGGCGTGGAAGGAAATCGAGCCGTCGTTCGGCGTGCTCGAGACCGCGCTGTCGAGGTCGGAGTGGCTCGCCGGCCCGGCGTTTTCGGTCGGGGACCTCAACGTCGCGGCGGCGCTCTATCGCGCGCTGACGCTCGACCTCGGCAAATGGCCGCGCCTGCAGGCGTGGCACAAGCGCTGCTGGGAGCGCCCGGCGGCGAAGAAAGTGCGGGCGATGCGCGAGGCCTGATTCCATTGTTGGCGCTGCCGGCGGAATATCGCATCCAAGTTGGGCTGCCCTGCGTAAAAGGGGAACGGGGGCAGGCACGTGGCGCAATCTCAACACCAAACCGTTCGCATTCATCCGCTGGTTGTAAGGATCACCCACTGGATCAATGCCTTCGCGATCCTGATCATGATCGCGTCGGGCTGGCGCATCTATAACGCCTCGCCGCTGTTCGGTTTCAAGTTTCCCAACGACTGGACGCTGGGCGGCTGGCTGGCCGGGGCGCTGCAGTGGCATTTCGCGGCGATGTGGCTGGTTGCCGCGAGCGGCCTGGTCTACGTCATCTACGGCGTCGCGTCCGGCCATTTCCGCCGGAAGCTGCTGCCGGTCACGCCCGCGGCGGCCTGGCGCGACGTCGCGGCCGCATTGCGCGGCAAGCTTGCGCACGGTGATCTGCGGGTCTACAACGCCGCGCAGCGCACGGCATACCTGGGCGCCATCGCGATCGGCATCATCCTGGTCCTCTCGGGGCTCGTGCTCTGGAAGCCCGTGCAGTTCCACACGCTTGGGCTCCTCATGGGCGATTACGAAGGCGCGCGTTACGTGCATTTCTTCGCCATGGGGGCGCTGGTGCTGTTCGTGATCGTACACGTGGTCATGGCCGTGCTCGTCCCGCGCACCCTGCCGACGATGTTCACCGGCCGCGTCCGCCTTCCGGCCGCAGCGCGAGGCGACTGACGTGAAGCGGCTGTCCGGCATGCGTGCGAGCCTCGAGGGCCAGTCCCGTCCGCTGATCGAGAAAATCGAGCGGCGGCTGTTCCTGCGCCGGGGATTGAGCCTCGGCGCGCTGGCGCTGCTCTCGGGATGCAGCGTGACCGACGCGGAATCGGTGCAGAAAACGCTGTGGGCGATGTCGCGCTGGAACGACCGGGTGCAGGGATGGATTTTCGATCCCGCCCGGCTCGCGCCCGAGTTTCCGGAGAGCGCGATTACGATGCCGTTCCCGTTCAATGCGTTCTACGGCATGGACCAGGCGCCCGCCGTCGACGCGGCGAGCTACAAGCTCGAGCTGGGCGGCCTCGTGCGCGACAGGAAGTCCTGGACGCTGCCCGAGCTCTACGCGCTGCAGCCGCAGATCTCGCAAGTCACTCGTCACATCTGCGTCGAAGGCTGGAGCGCGATCGGCAAATGGAGCGGCGTCCGATTCAGCGATTTTCTCAAGCGCATCGGGGCGGACCTCACGGCGAAGTACGTGGGCTTCAAATGCGCGGACAAGTACTACACCAGCATCGACATGCCGACGGCGCTGCACCCGCAGACGCTTCTGGCGTTCCGCTTCGCGGACCAGATCCTGCCGGTGCCGTTCGGCTTCCCGATGAAGCTGCGCATCCCGACCAAGCTCGGGTTCAAGAACCCCAAGCACATCGTTGCGATCTTCGTGACGAACGATTACCCGGGCGGCTACTGGGAGGACCAGGGCTACAACTGGTTCAGCGGGTCGTGATGCGTGTTGCGCGGCCGCGACCCCGTGATTCGGAAATGACGCAGGTGTGTTTTTTCAACCATGAAAGGAAATCCAGCATGAGGAATCTGATTATCGCCGTGTTTGCATGTTGCCTATCGCTTGCCGCGGGCGGAGCCTTCGCCGCGGAGATGAAGAAGGACACCATGGGGAAGGGTGACGCGATGGCCAAGGACTCCATGGGCAAGGACGAGATGAAGAAGCCCGCAAAGACGAGCGGCGCAAAGAAGGACGACATGGCCAAGGACATGAGCAAGGGCGGCATGACGAAGGACGAAATGATGAAGAAGTAGGCGCCAGCGCCGGCCGCGCCACACCCCGCTTCGGCGGGGTTTTTCTTTTCCGGGCGGCCGGAAAGAATTACGGTGTGAGGTAGTCCCTTCCATTCGTCATACTTGATCGCGCATCCTTGCCCCCGGTTGCCGTTTTGGATGTGACACGTTAATGTTCGCACGGGAAAGGAGGCAGTCATGGCACTACCGATCGTCAGGACGCTTGCAGCCGCCACGGTGCTGCTCGCCGGTTGCGTCACGCAACACCCCCAGAATGCCGAGGAGTTCCGCAAGGCGGCGCCCGGCGCCTTCCTGGCCAAGATGGAGACGCACGAGATCAACCGTTCCATGGAGGAAATCGGCGCGACATTCCAGGAGCAAGCCCCGGACTGCCTGAACATGCGGGTCAGGACGACCTCGCAGACGCCCGGGAGCTTTCAGGTCATCGTCTCGCTCTACAAGCCGACGGTCGTGGTGACGGACCACAGGGCGGAGCTGCACCTGCAGCGGCATCACGAGCGGGGTGTGCTCGCCGTCACCAAGGAGCCGGACGGCGGCTATTACCTGATCGTCGCGGACGCCTATCGCGTGGACGCGAACCGGAGCCGTCTCCAGATCTTCGGCCCGTCGATAGGGTATGACGTCATCTACCGCGCGATCATCGGCTGGGCAAGAGGCGATAATCTCGGCTGCCCCGACCTCACCAAGACCGGATGATCCGCCCGCCGCGCTGCGCCGCCTGTCTGCTCGGCGTTGTCCTCCTTGCCGGCTGCTCCGGCATCAAGACCTATCCGGACGCGTCCCCCAAGAATCTCTTCGTCAGGACCGAGGCGAGCTCGGGCTCGATACTGGGAGGCACGCGGGTGTCGGTCCACATCCACGAGGTCGACGCGAACTGCCGCACTCAATACCTGGGCACCGTCCAGCTCGACGAGCCAACGGTCGAGATCGGCATCCCGCAGGCGCGTCCAAGCTACCTGGTCTTCAACTTCTACAGCTCGTCCTTCCTCGGCAGCTCCACCGGGAGCATCAATTACGAGACGTTGTTGCTCCCCCGCGCGGGATACACTTACGACGTCACTGCCCGCTATGCGGACGGCATCTATTACGTGGCAATCCGCGAATCCGGCGCGCGCGGCTCAGCGGGCCGCGAGGTCGCGCGGCGGGGCCTGACCGACTGCGCCCGGCGCTCGTGATTCGGTGACGAGTAACTCCCGCACCGCCGCGCAGCAACGGGCCGACGAGATCCGCGTGTTCGGGGAGGAGCTGGCGCGCCTGGAGCGGGAGGGGGTGGTCGCGCTAACGCCGGTTCAGCGCGAGGCGATCGCCACGCATCACCGCGGGCTCCTGGCGCAGTTCGCGGAGGCATACGACATCGACCGCGACGCGCGCGCGAAGCAGCTCTCGCTCGGCATGCGCATCGCCTCCTTCCTCGGGGCGCTCGCGCTCGCGGCAAGCGTGTTCTTCCTGTTCCGCCAGTTCTGGGACCGCTTTTCCACCGCGGCGCAGGTGGTGATCGTGATCGGCGCCTCGTTCGGCACGTTCGGGGCGACGCTGTGGATCCAGGCCCGCGAATCCTCCGGCTATTTCACCAAGCTCGCGGCGATGGTCGCCTTCGCCTGCTTCGTCATCAACATCGCGCTGCTCGGCCAGATCTTCAACATCACGCCCTCGGACAAGGCGCTGATCCCATGGGCCGCGTTCGCGCTGCTGCTCGCCTACACCTGCGACCTGCGGCTGCTCCTCGCCGCGGGCATCCTCTGCATCATCGCCTGGGTCTCCGCGCGCACCGGCACCTGGAGCGGCATGTATTGGCTCCACTTCGGCGAGCGCCCCGAGAACTTCTTCCCGGCGGCGGTCATCCTGTTCCTCGCCCCGCAAGTCATTCCCCATGCACGCTTCACCGGCTTCGGGCCGATCTACCGCGTGTTCGCGCTGCTCACGCTCTTCCTGCCGATGCTGGTGCTCGCGAACTGGGGCCGCATCAGCTACCTCGATTTCGACGAGGACGCGATCGAGGGCTTCTACCAGGTGATGGGGTTCGTGCTGAGCGCGGGCGCGATCTGGCTCGGCGCGCGCCGGCACTGGAACGAGGTCGTGAACACCGGGTCGGTGTTCTTCGTGATCTTCCTCTACACCAAGTTCTTCGACTGGTGGTGGGAGGTCATGCCGAAGTACCTCTTTTTCCTGGTGCTCGGCCTCACCGCCGTGCTGCTGCTCTTCGTCATGCGGCGGCTGCGGGCTATGCTCCTTCCCCCCTTGAGGGGGAAGGTTGGGATGGGGGGTCAGGGGATCTTCCGCCATTGATATGACCTGGTCCCGCACGCACACGCTCGTCGTTGGCCTTGCGCTCATCGCGCTCACCAATGCGATCGCGCTGGGCGGCGTCGCGTGGAACCGCAGCGGCGAGCCGGAGAGCGTGCTCAAGCTCAGCCAGCGCGAGTTCCTGACGCCGCACGGGCTCGGGCTCGACCGTGAGGGCGGCGGGCTGCAATTGAGCGTGAGCTGGCGCGTATTGAGCGCGGACTCGGACGCTGCATTCTATTGGAACTTCCAGGGCGCGCCGGAATGGCTGGACGAGGCGAAGCTCGCGGCGCTGGGGTTCGACGTCTCGCCGCCTCCCGTCGAGCGCCGGGCGGCGTGGCGTTACGACCGGCAGCTGCCCAGGGAAGCGCTGGTGGTGCTGGAGCTCGACGGCCCGGCCTACCAGAAGGCGCTCGAGCGCGCGCGCGAGCGGGCGGCAAAGGAAGCGGCGAAGGGCGCGGAGACCGGCAAGACCGGGCCGGGAAGCCCGGCGCAGCAAGCGGCGCAGTTTCTCAAGAACGAGGAAACCGCAAATAGCCGGCTGTTCGCGGTGGATGCGGGACCGGACGCGCAGTCGCTGCGCGCCAAATACCCCGACCGCACCCGCTACGCAATCCTAATGGGCAAGGTCCGCTCCTCTTACCAATCCCGCCGCGGCAAGGAAGTGCGGTGGACGGGCTACATCGACGGCATTCAGAACGCTCAGGTCAACGTGCCGCTCGAGTTCCGCAAGGCCATCGAGCACGCGCCCCGCTCGTTCCCACCCGCAGGCGTAGCAAGCAGCGGGCCACCATTCGAGGTGACGGTGGCCTTCGGAAAGCGCTTCGAGCCCTGGATCGTTGCCGCCAAAGGCGCGCAACGGGGCGAGCCATGACAACTGATGCGGGTCCCCCAGCGGAAACGCCCCGACGTCTGAGACTCTGGATCGACGTCCTGCTGACGTGGATCCAGAACCTGATTCAGCCGCTGGAAGACCTGTTCCGCGTCCTGTGGATCACCGGCTGGTGCGTGGTGCTGTTCGCGGTCGGGGTCGTCTTCTTCCTGCTGAACGACCAGGGCCTCGACTTCCTGCGCCGGCTCGTCGAGGCGCGGGGCTGGAGCGCTTTCCTGACGAACCTGTTCTTCTTCCTGGGCGTGCTGGCCTGGGGCCTGTCCACCTGGTACTGCGCGCGCCTGCTGCTCGCGCGCCGGTTTCCGCTCACCGACCGGGAGTTCTTTGACCGGACCAAGGGGCTGCGTACGTGGCTCCCGCGCTTTGGCGGGGGCCTGGTGCCGTTGGTCGTGGCGGGCGGGCTCTACCGCGTGGCCTCGTGGGACGCGAAAGGATACCTCGCGTACGGTTTGATCGCGCTCTACGTTGCGCTCGGCATCGCCTTGTTCGCGCTCTTATGGAAGCGGCGCGTGATTTTCAAAGCGATGTGTGCGGACGAACCGTACAAGGTCATGGATAGCCTGCCGGCCACCTCTCTGCGCGTGCTGCAGGTGTCGTTCACGTTGTCCTTCGGATTTCTGGTGCTGCTCCTCTTTTTCCCGGTCGTCCCGGCGACCGTGGTGGGAGCGCCGGCGATCCTGCTCTTCGCCGCCGCGTCCTGGATTCTCTTCGGGAGCATGATTCTCTCGTACTGGCCGCTCGCCAACCGCCATCCCTCGCTCACGGCACCGCTGATCCTGGCCGCGCTGATCATGAGCTGGTGGAACGACAATCACACCGTTCGCGGCACCGAAGTGCGGACTGCGGCAGCGCCGCGCGAGATGCCGCAGCAGCACTTTCGCGGCTGGCTGGAGGCGCGCCTCGACCGGGCGCCGGCCGGCCGGCCGTATCCGGTCTTCGTGGTCGCGGCCGCGGGGGGCGGAATTCGCGCCGCCTACTGGACCGCATCCGTCCTGGGCCGCATTGCCGACGAGAGCGGCGGCACGTGGCCGGATCACCTCTACGCGATGAGCGGTGTTTCGGGGGGAAGCGTCGGCTCGGCGCTGCACGCGGTGCAGATCGCCGAATTCCGCGCGGCGCCGCGGACCCCTGCGCGCAAGGGCCCCGACGCTTACGTCAGAGCCGTGCGCAGCACCCTGGACAACGACATCCTGTCGCCGGTCCTCGCCTATCTGCTGTTCCCGGACCTGGTGCAGCGATTCCTGCCGGTTCCATTCGACTTCGCCGACCGGGCACGCGCGATCGAGCTGGCGATGGAATCCGCCGTGGCGGACCCGCAGGGGGCGAACAGCAGCCGTTTCGCGCACCGTTTCGTGGAGCTGTGGCCCGAAGGCAGCGCGCGCTACGACGTTCCCGTGCTGCTGCTGAACGCCACTATCGTGGAGACCGGCCAGCGCGGCATCGTGTCGAACCTGAACATCGGGGAAGACGTCTTCCCCGACTCCGTCGACCTGCTCGACGTATTCCTGCGAACGCAGGACCTGCCGCTCAGCACGGCTGCTCACCTGAGCGCGCGCTTCACTTACGTCAGCCCGGCGGGCACCCTCCGCACCTCCGGGGGCGATGTGTGGAAGCACGTCGTGGATGGCGGCTACTTCGAGAACTCCGGAACCGCGACCGCGGTGGACCTGATGCAGCAGATGCGGGAAGTCGCCGACGCCGTGCAGAAGGAGAAGTCGCGTCGCGTGGCATTGATGCTGATCCTGGTCCGCAACGATCCCGCCGCGCCCAACGTCTGCGAACGCGACCTGGATACGCCGCCGCCGCCCGGGCCGCAGAACTACTTGAGCGACCTGCTTTCCCCCGTGCGCGCGCTGCTCAGCACGCGCGTCGCACGCAGCCGCCTCGCGGAGGAGACGGCGCTCGATCTCGTCCGGGGCTTCCATGGCGGCAGGGACAACGTCCAGTCGCCCAGGTGCGAGGAGGGCTGCGTGTTCGAATTCAGCCTGGGCGGCGGCGGCATCGAGCCGCCGCTGGGGTGGTCGCTGTCAGCGCGCGGACGGCAGGAAATGGACGACCATCTCGTCCGCCAGCGGACCAAGTTCGAGTGCATCCGGGGCCTGCTGACCGGCGCCGGATGTCCGAAAGAGCCGCGCTGTCCGGCCAGGCGGGGGTGACCATGGCAGAATCCGGGCTCCGTCCCCATTCATCCGCCATTCATTACCGCTTGTGCGCGATGTTCACCAGCTGTGAATAGGCTTTTTGGTCTGCGGCGTCCTGCTGCATGGTCAAATCCTTGACGAGGGTCGCGAGCGTCTTGATGTCCTGCGAAATCGAGGCAAGGCTATCGAGCATCTGCTTCTCTTCGGCTGGGCTCATTTATGAGAACTCCTGGGTGAACGGCGAGAAGGACGACTGGATTCAGTGTAAGGCAATTGCTTGGGGGTCAATATGACTTACTGCCGCGCGCACTTGCGTCCGATCGAAATATTGCAGTGACTCAAGTATTTTAACCGGGAATGGTGGTCTGTCCCGTTATCGATGAGATAATGCCGCCATGGATGATGCGCAACCGATATCCCCTCGCGCTCGCCTGCAAGCGCTGCTGGCGATTCCGGACAGGCAGCGGACCGATGCCGAGTGGGATGAGCTTAATGAGCTCGAGATCATGCTTGCTACCGGAAATCGGGAGGGAGCTCCGCAGCAGAATGCCCAGGGAAACACTCCTGCGCCCGGTGGCGGGCAGCCCAGGCCCGGCGGCGGGCAGCCCAGGCCCGGCGGCGGGCAGCATCAAGGCAGAAGGCCTCAGAGGAAGTTCCACCAGAGACCGCCCAAGCGCAATATGCCGTGAGCGGGTCCGCGGAGTCACTCGATCCCCTGGAGGTGGTCATGCGCTACCACCAGGAGACGAAACATCATTTTTTCCGCTCCGCGCGCTCGCTCGGCTACATGGACTGGGCGAATCAGCCGGATCCGTTTCGACGATTCGAGGGCGCTCCGCTCATTTCCTTGCCGCTCCTGAAACCTGACGACGCGCCGCGCTCGCCCCTCTATGAAGATTTGTATCGCCCTGGAGCAATCGCGAGCGCTCCGGTTACCGTTCGCACCCTGTCGCGCTTTCTCGAATATGCGCTGGCCATTACGGCATGGAAGCAGGCCGGCGAGGTCCGCTGGGCGCTGCGAGCCAACCCCTCGAGCGGCAACCTGCATCCTACCGAAGGCTATTTGCTGATTGACGCGGTCCCGGGCCTTTCGCCAATCCCGGGTCTTTATCACTATGCGGCCAAGGAGCATGCGCTAGAGCTGCGAGCGGAGTTGCCGGGAGAGAGCTTCATTTCGCTCGCACGGGATTTTCCGCCCCGAGCCTTCTTTGCGGGCTTTACCTCGGTGAACTGGCGGGAGACCTGGAAGTACGGAGAGCGGGCCTTTCGCTATTGCCAGCATGACGTCGGGCACGCGATCGGAGCCGCTCGCTTTGCGGCCCGGACCCTGGGCTGGCGCATGCTGCTGCTGGACGGCCTGGCGGATGACACGGTCGCTGCCCTGTTGGGAATCGATCGACCCGAGGATTTCGAGGGGGCGGAACGGGAGCACCCTGATTGCATGGCCGTCATCTGGCCCGCCGATCGAGCGTCCAGTGTTCCCACTGGCAAGACAATCTCCTTGCCGTTGTCGCTTGCCCGTGATGCCGTTCGTGATTGGACGCGGGTGGTTTGG
>DASWHI010000063.1:0-7464 GCA_036398235.1 Burkholderiales bacterium | reverse complement strand
CGGAACGCAGGAGACCGGCGAACGTCGATGAGCAGCGGCGGCTGCGCGCCCGCCAATTCAGATTTCAGATGGGATGCGGTGATGGACGCGTCCATGGCTTCTGACTCCTTTCAGAATCGTTCAGAAGCAGAGCTTGGACGCGCGGAGCGTCTTGGATAGCGGGGAGCCTGCGATATCCCCACGCGCGCCTAGTCTACCGCCGACGCCGCGCTTCCGTCAAAGGGATGAGGGCAAACGGAAGGCCCTGTCCGTCTATTCCCACATGTCCTTACCGGTTTGGATTCTTATCCGCGTTTATCTGCGGTTCCATCTTGTCTCGCTTTTCTTGGCGTCTTGGCGCCTTGGCGGCTAATTCTGACAGCCGAGCTGGTCAGCGAGATCGAGGAAGCTCTCCGCATTGACGGTGAAATCCGGTTCCGGCTCGATGTCAGGCGTGCCGCCGCGACCATGCTCGTGCGGCCGCTTCACGAAGGCGGTTTTCAGGCCGCACCCTGCCGCCGCGCGCAAGTCGGACTTGTGGGACGCAACCATCATCACTTCCTCCGGCTTCTGGTCCAGCATGCCCGCCGCGCCGAGGTACATCCCGGGGTCGGGCTTGAAGAGCTTGAACGTATCGGACGAAAAGACGCAATCCCACGGCAAGCCGCCGTGCTTCGCCATGTCCACGAGCAGCCCCGTGTTGCCGTTGGAAAGCGTCGCGACTACGAATTTTAACTTGAGCCGCTTGAGGCCACGCACCGCATCAGGCCAGGGCCTGAGACGGTGCCACACCAGGTTGAGATGCGCCTTCTCCGCCTCGGTGAGCGTGGCGATCTTGAACTGCTGCAGCACGTCCTCCAGGATGGCCCGGTGGATGACGTCGATCTTCTCGAACGGCGCCTCCCCTCGCCGCACCCGGTCCATCGCCGGCCGGTAGCCGGCGCGCCAGGCCTTGGCGAACTTCGCCGCGTTGACGCGCAGCCCCTTGACGCGCGCCAGCTCGCGCACCTCACGCGCGACCGAGCCGTGCCAGTCCACGACGGTGCCGAACACATCAAAAACGAGGGCCCTGATTCCGGCAGCCTGGATGGTCATTGATTCGATTTCCTTAGAGCGCCTGACAAAACGATGATTTGGCTACCCCCCTCACCCTGCCCTCTCCCCCGAAACCGGGGGAGAGGGGATTCCAATTTTTATTCTTGTTCTTCTTGGCGTGCTTGGCGTGCTTGGCGGTTCAATTCTGGTCGTGTCCTTCCTTGGCGGTTCAGCTCTTCATCCCAAGCATCTCCGCCGCATGCTTACGCGTCGTTTCGGTGATCTTCACCCCGCCCAGCATGCGCGCGATCTCCTCCACGCGCTGGCTCCTGTCCAGGACCGTCACCCGGGAGAGCACCTTGCCGTTCGCAGTGGTCTTGGTTACCTGCCATTGCTGATCGGCCGATGCCGCGACCTGGGGCAGGTGGGTAATGCACATGACCTGGTGCCTGACTCCAAGCTGCTTCAGCATCCTGCCCACGATCTCCGCCACGCGCCCGCCGATGCCGGCGTCCACCTCGTCGAAGATCAATGTCGGCACCTGGGCGACCCGGCTCGCCACGGTCTGAACAGCGAGCGACAAACGCGACAGTTCACCGCCCGAGGCCACTTTCGCCAGTGGCTGCGGCGCCATGCCCTTGTGCGCGGACACCAGGAACTCGACGTCCTCCAGTCCATGCGCGGTAACCTCCGTCACCGCGTGAAGGGCTGCTTCGAACCGGCCTCCGGCCATGGCAAGCTCCTGCATCGCGGCCGTCACCTGTTCGGAGAGTTTCCTCGCCGCCTTCTTTCTTCCGGCCGACAGCTTTCCGGCTTCCGCAAGACAGGCGGCGTGCGCCTCTTCCTCGCGTCTGCGCAGCGCCTCCACGTCGCCGCCCTCGCCCAATTCGCGCAACCGCACCCGGGCGGCCTCCAGCTTTGCCGGCAGCGCTTCCGGCTGCGTCCGGTACTTGCGCGCGGCGGCGTGTATGGCTTCGAGCCGCCCCTCGACCTCGCGCAGCCGCTGGGGATCCAGGTCAATGCGCTCGCCGTAGCGGCGCAGCGCGTATACGGCTTCCTGCACCTGGATCTGCGCCGGTTCGAGCAGTTCCAGGACCTCTTTCAGCCTGGAATCGTACTCGATGAGACCGCCGAGCCTGACCGTCACGGCGTTGACCCGCGCCATGATGGAGTCCTCGCCTTCGGAAAGCGCTTCAACGCCGAGCTGCGCGGCCTCGATGAGGCTCGCCGCGTGTGCCAGGCGCGAATGCTCCGCGGTGAGTTCCGGCCATTCGTCGGCGGTGAACCGGAGCCCTTCGAGATCGCGCACCTGCCATTCGAGCTGCTCGCGCTCGGCGGCGAACGCCGCGGCGTTGGTGTCGAACGCGACGCGGCTGTCGCGGCGCTGCCGCCATTCGCCGTGAAGCTGCGCGACCTTGCCGGCGGCGTCCGCGAGGCCGCCGAAGCCGTCCAGCAGCTCGCGCTGCGCGGCGGCGCGCCCGAGCGACTGATGCTCGTGCTGACCGTGAATGTCCACCAGTCCCTCTCCCAGCTGCCGCAGCTGAACGAGGGTCGCGGAGTGGCCGTTGATGAAGCCGCGCGAGCGGCCCGAGGACTCGACCACGCGCCGCATGAGCAGCGCGCCTTCGTCGCCGGCGAGATCGTTGTCCTTCAGCCAGCGCGCGATACCGGGGCGCTCCGCCACGCCAAACTCCGCCTCGATCTCCGCGCGCTCCGCGCCGTTACGCACCACGATGGCGTCGGCCCGTTCACCGAGCACCATCGCGAGCGCGTCGATCAGTATGGATTTGCCGGCCCCCGTCTCGCCCGTGAGCACCGTGAAGCCGGGAGAGAACTCCAGCTCCAGGCGGTCCACGATCACGAAATCGCGGATGCTGAGGCTACGCAGCATTACTCCCGGTACCAGTTGAGTTTCTCGCGCAGCATAGTGTAGTAGCTGTGCCTGGCGGGATGCAGCAGGCGGATGGCGTGCGAATAGCGCCGCACCGTCACGTGGTCGCCCTCCCGCAAGTCGAAATGCGTATGGCTGTCGAAGTGGACGCGCGCATCGGCGGCATGGCGGAGGATGATGTCGACGACGGAATCGCTGCTGACAACGATCGGCCGGTTCGATAGCGTGTGCGGCGACACAGGCACGAGCGCCATCACCGAGAGCGCCGGATGGATGATCGGCCCGCCGGCGGACATGGCGTAAGCCGTGGAGCCGGTCGGGGTCGCCACGATCAGGCCGTCGGAGCGCTGGTGGTACATGAATTCGCCGTCGATGCGCACCTCGAGCTCGATCAGGTTGCCGCGCGCGCCTTTGCTCACCACCACGTCGTTAAAGGCGAGCGCCCGGGACGCCTTGTGCGCCCGGCCGTCGACCCGCCCTTCCAGCAGCATCCGCTTCTCGGCGAGGAACTTTCCGTCGAGGATAGCGCCGATGGTGCCGAGCATGTTCTCGACCGATATGTCGGTGAGAAAGCCGAGCCGGCCCTGGCTTACGCCGATCAGCGCCACGTCGCGCGGCGCCAGGGTGCGCGCGATATTGAGCATGGTGCCGTCCCCGCCGATGACGATGGCGAGGTCGGCCTTGCGAGCGAGATCCTCCAGCGACAGCGCCGGGTAGCGGCCGCGGCCCGCGCGCGAGCCGGCAACACGGTCCATCAGCACCTCGACCTTGCGCCGCTCGAGGAATCGGGCGAGCTTGAGCAGGGGCGCCGCCACCTCGGGGCTCTTGTACTTGCCGACCAGCGCGATGGTCTTGAACGAGGGTTTCATGGCCGCATTTTAACCACAAACAGCAATTGCTTTTTCTGTAGAATAAGTCATGCCCGTCGAGACCCCGGCGCTCAACGAACGCGCGCTCATCCTGCTGAAGACTCTCGTCGAACGCTACATCTCCGAGGGCCAGCCGGTCGGCTCGCGCGCGCTGTCGCGCTACTCGGGACTCGATCTTTCCCCGGCCAGCATCCGCAACGTGATGGCCGATCTCGAGGAGATGGGCTTCATCGCGAGCCCCCACACCTCGGCGGGGCGGGTGCCGACTGTCCGCGGCTACCGCTTCTTCGTGGACACCCTCCTCACCATCAAGCCGCTCGATACGACCGAGATCAGCCAGCTCGAGGGCCAGCTGCATGCGCAGAGCACCCAGAAGCTGGTGGTTTCCGCCTCGCAGCTCCTGTCCGATCTCACGCACTTCGCAGGGGTCGTGATGACGCCGCGGCGCAGCGCGGGCTTCCGCCACATCGAGTTCCTGAGGCTTTCGGATACGCGCATCCTGCTGATCCTCGTCACGCCCGAGGGCGACGTTCAGAACCGGATCCTGATGACCGAGAAGCGCTATTCGCCGGCCGAGCTCGTCGAGGCGGCGAACATCCTGAACCAGCACTACGCCGGTCTCACCTTCGAGGACATCCGGCGCCGTATACGCGAGGAGCTGAGGCGGCTCACGGCGGACATGACCCAGCTCATGACGGCGGCGCTGGAGGCCGGCAGCCAGGCGGCAAGCGAGTCTGCCGAGGAAGTCGTGATCTCGGGCGAGAGCAACCTGCTCGACTCGCAGGACCTCGCCTCCAACATGGCGAACCTGAGGAAACTGTTCGAGCTGTTCGACCGCAGGACCGGGCTGCTGCAGCTGCTCGAGGTGTCACACCGGGCGCAGGGCGTGCAGATCTTCATCGGCGGCGAGTCCGGCGTCGCGCCGCTCGACGAGTGCAGCGTGATCACGGCACCCTACGAGGTGGACGGCCAGGTGGTGGGCACGGTCGGCGTAATCGGCCCGACCCGGATGGCCTACGAGCGCGTCATCCCGATCGTCGACATCACGGCCAAGCTTCTCTCCAGCATGCTCGCGCAACGCTGAGTTCCGTTGCGCATGTCCCGCTACGCCCCCGAGCCGCCGTACTCGCACGGCACGCGGCCTCGCATCGGCGTCCTGCTGGTGAACCTCGGCACGCCCGAGGCGCCGACCGCTGCGGCGGTGCGGTCCTACCTCCGGGAGTTCCTCTCGGATCCGCGCGTCGTCGAGATTCCCCGCGTCATCTGGTGGCCGATCCTGCACCTGTTCGTCCTGACCCTTCGTCCCCGCGCCTCCGCGCGGCGTTACGCGCAGATCTGGATGAGCGAAGGCTCGCCGCTGCGCGTTCACACCGAGCGCCAGGTGACATTGCTGCGCGCCCACCTCGGCGAGCGCGCGCAGCACCTGCCGCTCGTGGTGGATTACGCGATGCGCTACGGCGCGCCCTCCATCCCGGACAGGCTGCGCGAGATGAAGGCCCGGAACTGCAACCGGATCCTGCTGGTGCCGCTCTACCCGCAGTATTCGGCGAGCACGACGGCCACCGCCTTTGACGCCGTCTTTCGTTTCGTGCAGGACCTGCGCAACCAGCCGGCGGTGCGGACGGTGCGCAGCTTCCACGACCACCCGGGCTACATCGCGGCGCTCGCCCGGAGCGCGCGCGACTACTGGGTGAGAAACCAGCGGCCGGACGTGCTGCTGATGAGCTTTCACGGCGTGCCGCGCGCGACCCTCGACCAGGGCGACCCCTATCACTGCGAGTGCCAGACGACCGGACGGCTGCTGGCGGAAGCGCTGGGGCTGCGCGAGGAGCAATACCGCGTCACGTTCCAGTCGCGTTTCGGCGCCGCCGAGTGGCTCAAGCCCTACACCGCCGTCACGCTTGAGGAGCTCGGCAGGCGCAAGGCCGGACGGGTGGACATTATCTGCCCGGGCTTCGTGAGTGACTGCCTGGAGACGCTCGAGGAAATCGCCATAGAGGGAAAGAGCACCTTCCTCAAGTCCGGCGGGCGCGAGTTCCACTTCATCCCGTGCCTCAACGAGCGCGACGACTGGGTGCAGGCGCTCGTCGAGATCGTGGCCAGCAACCTGCTCGGCTGGGGCGACAGCGCAACACACGAGACCCTCGAAATGGCGCGCCTGCGCGCCCTCCAGATGGGCGCACCGGGTTGAAGGATGAACATTCGTCAAGAATTCTTTTCATTCAGTCACTTAGGGGAAGGTCCGGGCTCTTGAAGCCGGCGGGCCCGTCCCAATATTCATGAAGTTAGCGCGGAGAGCATGATGCAGGAAGCACCCGAGGCCACTCACAACAGGAACGAATCACCGGCCGGAGAGCTCGCCGCTCCCGATTCGCAAGCCGCTCAACCGAAGGCTCAGCCGCAGACGGCGCAGGAGCCCGCCCACGACGCTGCGACGAGCCTGGAGGAGCGGCTGAAGAAAGCGGAGCTCGCCGCAGCCGAACATCACGATGCCTGGCTGCGGGCCAAAGCAGAGGCCGACAACATCCGCAAGCGCGCGCGCGGCGAGATTGCCAGCGCCCACAAGTTCGCCCTGGAGACTTTTGCCTCCGAACTGCTTGCGGTGAAAGACAGCCTGGAAGCCGCGCTGGCCGCCGAAAACGCGTCGGTCGAAAGCATGAGGAGCGGCGCGGAGCTGACGTTGAAGCAGCTCTCCGGCGTATTCGAGCGCTTCAACCTCTCCGAGATCGATCCCGTGGGTCAGAAATTTGATCCGCACCGCCATCAGGCGATCAGCGCGGTGGAAGCGGACGCGGAGCCGAACACCGTCGTCCAGGTCCTGCAGAAGGGCTATCTGCTGCACGATCGCGTGATCCGCCCCGCCCTGGTCCTGGTTGCGAAGGCGCGCAGCGGGAGCGCGTGACCATTGAATCCGGGGAGCTGACCCCCATATCCCGAATAGGACGAATCTGTAGAGAAATTAACGAGGTAGAACATGGGCAAGATCATCGGCATCGACCTGGGAACGACCAACTCGTGCGTGGCCGTGATGGAGAACGGCCAGCCCAAGGTGATCGAGAATTCCGAAGGCGCGCGCACGACCCCTTCCGTCGTCGCCTTTATGGAGGACGGCGAGATCCTCACCGGCGCGCCGGCGAAGCGCCAGGCGGTCACCAATCCCAGGAACACGCTCTACGCGGTCAAGCGGCTGATCGGCCGGCGTTTCGCCGAAAGCGAAGTGCAGAAGGCGATCAAGGTGGTGCCGTTCAAGATAACGGAGGCCCCCAACAAGGACGCCTGGGTCGAAGTGCGCGGCAAGAAGATGGCGCCGCCCGAGATCTCGGCGCAGGTGCTGATCAAGATGAAGAAGACCGCCGAGGACTACCTCGGCGAGCCCGTCACCGAGGCGGTGATCACCGTTCCCGCCTATTTCAACGATTCGCAACGCCAGGCGACCAAGGACGCCGGCCGCATCGCGGGCCTCGACGTCAAGCGCATCATCAACGAGCCGACCGCGGCGGCGCTCGCGTTCGGCCTCGACAAGCAGGAGAAGAAGGACCGCAAGATCGCGGTCTACGACCTGGGCGGCGGCACCTTCGACATCTCGATCATCGAGATCGCCAACGTCGAGGGCGAGCACCAGTTCGAGGTGCTCTCGACCAACGGCGACACCTTCCTCGGCGGCGAGGACTTCGACCAGCGCCTGATCGA
>DASWHI010000062.1:0-5080 GCA_036398235.1 Burkholderiales bacterium | reverse complement strand
CTAGCAGTACTTCACAAGTCCTTCACAGCCGGACGACGGATTCTTGATGCCGTCTCGGCTAACCTTGCCTGCGTCTCCACTCCATGCGCCGGCGAGGCCGGCAGCTGAATCAAGATGACCATACTCGAGGCATCCGCGCTGCAGGTCGAAGGAAGCGCAGCAGCAGCCGGCAGGACCGCCCGCGCGCCAGCCGCGCGCCCGACGCAATGGTCCTTCCGGCGCGTTCGCGCACGTGAGCGCCCGCAGGTCGAGGATTTCATCCGGCGCCGCTTCCTGCGCGCCTACCGGGCGCGTCTCTCCAGGCTGATGCCCGCGCTGATGGCGCTCTACCGCGGCGCGGAGATCGCCGCCGCGTGCGGACTGCGCCATGCCGCGGGCGAGCGGCTTCTGCTGGAAACCTATCTGGACAATCCGGTCGAGGACGTGCTGTCTGCGTCGGCGGGAACCCGGGTAGACCGCCATGACATCCTCGAAGTCGGCAATCTCGCCGTCGCGCAGGCAGGCTACGCCCGCCGCCTGATCATCCATCTCACGCACCATCTGCACGCCGGCGGCCCGGGATGGGTGGTGTTCACCGCTGTCCCGGCACTGCGCAACAGTTTCCTGAGCCTCGGCATTCCCCTCATCATGCTGGCGGCGGCGGACGGCGCACGGCTGGACGCGGCGGCGCAGGCGGAGTGGGGCAGCTACTACGAGCAGTCGCCGCAGGTGACCGCGGTCAACGTCGGCGCCGCCTTCGAAACACTGTGCGAGGCCGTATGCACCCGGTGATCGCCGCCATCGGCCGCCGTGCGGCCGCGCGCCCGCGCGACATCGCGCTGACCGATGGCGCGCGCGAAATGAGTTACGGCGCCCTCAACCAGACCATCGGGCGTGTCGCAGGAGATCTGCGCGAGCACACTTCGAAGCCGGTGGCGTTGTGCATCGACAATTCTCCGGAATGGATCGTGACCGACCTCGCCCTGCTTGCGGCCAGGCTGCCGTGCCTTCCAATCCCCGCATTCTTCTCGTTTCTGCAGCGCGCCCATGCCATCTCGGACGCGGGCGTTGAGTGCGTCGTCACCGATCAGCCGGAATCCTGCCTCGAGCAGCTGAGGATGGGCGGTTTGCCGGCCGCGCCGGGTCCCGAGCTGCGCGTGGCCGGACGGCGGCTGGCGCGGCTGTGGGTTGGCGCGGGAGCGGCGCGCGCGCTGCCCAAAGGGACGGTCAAGATCACGTATACATCGGGCACGACGAGTGACCCGAAAGGTGTCTGCCTCGGCGGCGACGCCCTGGCACAGGTGGCGCGCTCGCTCGCGGCGGCATGCGAACTGGGTGTCGGGGACCGCCATCTCGGCGTGCTGCCACTTGCGACCTTGCTCGAAAATGTCGGCGTCTACGCGTCCCTCATCGCGGGAGCGTGCTCCGCGCTGCCGCCTCTGGAAGAGATCGGGATCGTAGGGGCTTCCGGGGTAACGCCGGAGCGGCTGCTCGACGCAATGGCCCGCAACCGCGCGACGACTGCCATCGTGGTGCCGCAGATGCTGCAAGCCATGGTGAAGTGCATCGAAGCGGGCGCTCCGGTGCCTCCGGCGCTGCGTTTCCTGGCTGTCGGCGGCGCCATGGTTGCGCCCACCCTGCTCCAGCGCGCCGCGACTCTCGGGCTGCCGGTTTACGAGGGCTACGGACTTTCCGAGTGCGCGTCGGTGGTGACGCTGAATACGCCGGGCGCCAACCGGCGCGGCAGCGCCGGACGGCCGCTGCCGCATTGCGCTCTGTCGTTCACCCGCGATGGAGAGGTCCTCGTGTCGGGCGCGACGCTCCTCGGCCATTGCGGCGAGGACTCGCCCGCCCGCGGCCCCTGGCCGACCGGTGATATCGGCCACCTCGACGACGAAGGCTACCTGCACCTTACCGGCCGCAAGAAGGACTGCTTCATCACTTCATACGGCCGCAACGTTTCCCCGGAGTGGATCGAGACCACGCTCGCGCTCGAGCCCGAGATCGAGCGGGCATGGGTATTCGGCGAAGCGCGCCCGTGGGTGGCGGCGGTGATCGCGCCGCGCACAGGCCACGGAGATGCCTCCATCGGCGCCGCGGTCGGGCGCGCCAATCGCACGCTGCCCGACTACGCACGGATCCGGAGCTGGATCATGGCGCAAGAACCGTTGACTTTTGGCAACGGGTCACTGACCGCCAACGGCCGGTTGCGTCGCACCCAGCTTGCGGCGCGTTATCAGTCGCATATCGATTTCCTATACCACCAAGAGGAAGAGCATGCCCTTTCACGATGAGCTCCTGCGGGCCACGGAACGCGAACGCAGTGAATTGCTGGCGCTTCCGTTCATTCGCGACGGCGCGGCCGGCCGACTGACGCGCGCGGACTATGTCGCGTTTCTGGAGCAGGCTTACCATCATGTGAAGCACACGCTCCCCTTGCTGATGGCCTGTGGCGCAACCCTGCCCGCCCGACTCGAATGGCTGCGAACGGCGATTGCCGAGTACATCAAGGAGGAAACCGGGCACCAGGAATGGATCCTCGACGACATACGCACGTGCGGCGGGGACGCGGAAGCGGTGCGCAACGGCCGGCCCGAGCTGCCTGCCGAGCTGCTGGTGTCCTACGCCTATGACGTCATCGCCCGCGTCAATCCCGTCGGGTTCCTTGGCATGGTGCTGGTGCTCGAGGGCACCAGCACTGCGGTCGCCACCCG
The DNA here is from genome assembly GCA_036398235.1 of Burkholderiales bacterium. Classification (GTDB taxonomy): domain Bacteria; phylum Pseudomonadota; class Gammaproteobacteria; order Burkholderiales; family SG8-41; genus SG8-41. Next base: position 2,387 of record DASWHI010000062.1, on the reverse strand, counting down.
TGCCGCGCAGGCGCTGATGAGCTCGTTGCGGCTTCCGCCAGCCGCGTTCACCTACCTCACCTCCCACGGCGAGCTCGACATCGGCCATACCCGTTTCTTCGCCTCAATCGTGAACCGGCTGACTGACGCGGGCGACCGTGCCGAGCTGATCCGGTGCGCGAAGGTCTTCTACCACCTGTACGGCGATGTCTTCAGGACCCTCGATTCGCGCCGGATTGCGTCCCGCGCGCGGGAGGCCGTGGCATGAAGCTCGCCGGCAGCCGCATACTCCTGACGGGCGCGAGCGGCGGAATCGGCCGCTGCCTTGCGCTCGAGCTCTGCCAGCGTGGGGCCCGCCTGGCGCTGGTCGGCCGCAACCGCGACCGCCTCGGCGCGCTCGTTCGCGACATCGAGGCGGCGGGAGGCAAGGCCGCGGCCTTCGAGTTCGACCTGGAGCGGACCGACGGGCACGCCGGCCTCGTGGAGCGCGCGGCCGGTGCCCTGGGCGGGATCGATGCGCTCATCAACAACGCCGGCCAATCGCGCTTTGGCGCCTTCGCAGGAGAAGACGAAGTGGCACTGCGCGAGCTGATCGCAGTCAACGTGACCGCGCCCCTGCTCCTCGCACGCGCCGCGCTGCCGCACCTGATGGCCCGCAGCGGCGGATGCATCGTGAATGTCGGCTCGGTGCTCGGTGCGATCGGCTTTCCTCTCTTTGCGGCCTATTCCGCGAGCAAGTTCGCCCTGCGCGGCTTTTCGGAAGCGCTGCGCAGGGAGCTCGCCGATACGGGCGTGAAGGTGCTTTACGTTGCGCCTCGCACCACCGCCACGGCGATGAACGGGCCGGCCATACGCGCGCTGATGAAGCAAACCGGACAGCCGATCGATCCACCGGAAAAGGTCGGGCGCGCAATCGCGGACGCACTGGCCACGGGTCGGGAGGAGGTTACGATCGGCTTCGCGGAGCGCATCTTCGCGCGCCTCAATGGACTGCTGCCGCGGATCGTGGACGGGCCGCTGGTCCGGCAGGGTCGCGTCGCGGCGCGCCATCTGCGCCGCCCGGCACCCGCAAAGTGAAGCCCGGACGGGTTCCCGGGGCGACGCCGGCGCCTGGCACGGATGCCGTGCCACAGGGGATCGCGCTGCGCCGCTCCACGCTCATTCTGCTCGTCGCCGCCTGGCTGGTTGCCGCCGGCAACATTCCGTTCTGGCGCGCGGTCTGGCCGATCGTGGGCGGCACGCGTCCCGGAGATGTCCTCTTCGTGCTGTCCCTTCCGCTCGCCGTGCTGGCGTGGACGCACCTGCTGCTGCTCCTGCTTGCGTGGGGACGCGCCACCCGGCCCGTGCTCGCCGTCGTGCTGCTGGTCTCCGCGGCCGCGACCTATTTCACGGGGACCTACGGCGTGCTGCTCGACGAGGGCATGCTCGCCAACATTGCGCAAACCCACGCCGCCGAAGCGCTCGACCTCGTCACCTGGCGACTGGGAGCCTGGCTGCTCGCCTTCGGCGGCCTGCCGGCCGTGGCGATCTGGCGGATCCGCATGGCGGAAGCGACCTGGACCCGCGAGCTTGGCGCAAAGGCGCTGCACGCTGCGGCCGCAATCGGCTGCCTCGGCACCGTGCTGCTCGCGCAATACCCGCACTATATAACCCTTGCTCACAACCATCACGAGCTGGGCCTGATGCTTGCGCCTCACAACCTCGCGGCGTCGCTGTACAGCCGTCTCCGGCGGCAGTCCGCCGCGCGCATCGTGCTGGAACCCGTCGGCACCGACGCGACACGCGCCATAGCGGTGGCGCACGCGGTTCGACCGATGCTCACGGTGCTGGTGGTCGGCGAGACGGCGCGCGCGGCGAATTTCTCGCTCAATGGCTACCCGCGGACGACCAATCCGGAGCTGGCGCGCCAGAACGTGATCAACTTCCGCGACGTCAGCGCGTGCGGCACGTCCACCGCGGTCTCGCTGCCGTGCATGTTCCTGGACGTCGGCCGCGCCGGCTTCGACACCAAGCTGGCGCAGCGCCGCGAAGGGCTGCTCGACGTCCTGCAGCACGCCGGCATCGAGGTGCATTGGCTCGACAACAACTCCGGCTGCAAGGGCGCGTGCAACCGCGTGCCGCATGAGGATTTCTCGAACCGCCAAGTGCCGGGATTGTGCAGCGACGGGGAATGCTACGACGGCATCCTGGTGCACGGCCTGCAGGCCCACCTCAACAGCGCGCACGGCGATGCCGTGATCGTACTCCATATGAAGGGCAGCCACGGACCGGCCTACTATAAGCGCTACCCGCCGTCCTTCGAGGCCTACACCCCGGTCTGCCGCACCGCGCAGCTCGACAGCTGCACGCAGGAGAGCATCGTCAACACCTACGACAATACCCTGCGCTACACCGACCACGTGCTGAGC
>DASWHI010000061.1:0-1580 GCA_036398235.1 Burkholderiales bacterium | reverse complement strand
GATCGCCAGTGTTTTCGCGTTCATGTCGGGTCCTCAATCTCTCAATTCGCGGCCGGTCAACTTGAGAAAGACGTCCTCCAGGTTGGCGTGGCGGTGCAGGTAGCGCAGGTCCTCGCGGCGCTCGAGGTCCTGGACCAGCGGAGCGGCATCGCGCGCGTAGCAGAAAACGGTCTCGCCCGCCTGCTCGCAGCGCTCGCTGCGGGCGCGGCCGAACTCGCGCGCCCAGAGCCCGGCGCCGTCGCCGTAGACCTCGACGACCTGCGGCTCGATGTTGCCCGCGATCAGCTCGCGCGGGGCGCCGCGCGCGATGATGCGGCCGCGGTCCATGATCGCAAGGTGGTGGCACAGGCGCTCGGCTTCGTCCATGAAGTGCGTGGTCAGAAAGATGGTCTTGCCCTGCGCGAGCAGCCGCCGCAGCCGCTCCCAGATGAGGTGCCGCGCCTGCGGGTCGAGGCCGGTCGTGGGCTCGTCGAGAAAGATGAGATCGGGATCGTTGACGAGCGCGCGCGCGAGCGTCAGCCGCCGCTTCATGCCGCCCGACAGCGTCTGGATGCGCGACGCCGCGCGCGCGCCGAGGCCCGCGAAATCGAGCAGGGCGGGCATGCGCGCGCGGACTTCGGGCTCGCTCAACCCGAAGTAGCGGCCGTACACCAGCAGGTTCTCTTCCACGGTGAAGTCGGGATCGAGATTGTCCGCCTGCGGCACGACGCCGATGCGGCGCCGCGCTTCCCGGGCTCGCGCCGGAACCGGCAGCCCGAGCACCTCGATCTCCCCGCCGTCGGGGTCGATCAGCCCGAGGCACAGTCGCAGCGTCGTGGTCTTGCCCGCGCCGTTGGGCCCGAGGAGGCCGAAGCATTCCCCCGCTTCAAGCGCGAGGTCGATGCCGGCGACCACCTCATGCTCGCCGTAGCGCTTGCGCAGTCCGGCGGCACGAAGGTGGACGGAGTTCCGGATATTCATTCAGCGCAGCGCGCGCCGCTCACGCTTCCGCCCCCGGGTGGCGGAAGTAGCGCGTGACGATGTCGGCAAGGAGGTTCAGCCGCCCGTGGAAGAAATGCTCCCCGCCCGGAATCACCACGACCGGCAGGTTCTGCGGGCGCGCCCATTCGAGCACCGCGGCAAGCGGCACCACGTCGTCCAGCTCGCCATGGACCACCAGCGTATCGCGCGGCACGGACTCGGCCGGAAAGCGGTTCACGGCCGGCGCGACCAGCACCATGGTCCGCGGGTGCAGCCGCTGCGCGACCCGCGTCTGCACGTAGCTGCCGAAGGAGAAGCCGGCGAGGATGAGCGGGAGCTCCCCGTATTGGCGCTTAAGGTGGCCGGCGACGGCGATCAGATCCTCGCTTTCACCGCGGCCTTCGTCATGGGCGCCCACGGTGGCACCGACGCCGCGGAAATTGGGCCGCGCCGCAACGTAGCCGAGCGCAAAAAACGTCTTGGCGAGGGTGGTCACCACCTTGTTGTCCTTGGTGCCGCCGTGCAGGGGGTTGGGGTGCGCGATCAGCGCCAGGCCGCGGCGCGTGCCGTCGGGATCATTGACGTCGGTCTCGATCGCGCCCGCCGGGCCCTCGATCATC
>DASWHI010000060.1:0-11374 GCA_036398235.1 Burkholderiales bacterium | reverse complement strand
GGCTTGAGCGCCCGCGCGTCTTCGACTTCCTGGGCCACGCGTTGCAGGAACGACTCTTCTCCCACCGCCATCACGCGGACGAGCAGCGTGCCCGTGCCGTTGATCGAGCCCCCGACCACCGCGTCGCCCGGCACGCGCTCGGCCGGAATCGGCTCCCCGGTGACGAGCGCGAGGTCTACCGACGAGCGCCCCTCGACCACCGTGCCGTCCACCGCGATGCGCTCGCCGGGACGAATACGCACTAGCTCGCCAACCTTGACCTGCTCGACCGGGACTTCTGCTTCGCGACCGTTACGCACGACGCGTGCAGTATCGGGCCGCAGGTCAAGCAGGCGCTTCACCGCTTGGGAACTCCGCGTCTTCACGATGAGCGACAGCCACTCGGAAAACAGGTGGTAGGTGGAAACGAGCACGGCTACCGCGAAGAAGGGCGCAGTGGGGTAGCCTTCCCTGCCGAGTACGAGCCCGAGTACCCCGCCGGCGAGTCCCGCGAGCGCCGCGGCCTCGAGCAGCACATGCTGGTTAAGGATCGCGCGGCGCAGCGACTGAACCGCCATGATCAGAATATGTCGCGCGACGCCGAATACCACGGCAAAGGCGAGCGCGCCGACGATCCAGGGCACGGCGGCCGGCGCGATTCCGCCCTGGGCCCGCAGTACGAGGAGAATTGCCGCAGCAGCGCCGAGAGCAAGCGCGGAGCTCAAGGCGGGTATTGCACCGCGCGGCCACAGCAAAAGCGCCACGAATGCGGCAAGGCTCACTGTCGCGATGACGTCGACTGCCACGGTCCACGGAACGGCTGGATTGGCGATGAAGGCGATTGCGACAAGGCTCGTCGCCGTTGCAGCCAGGAAGCGGCGGCCCTCACGCACGAGATCGCGCTCTTCCTCCTCGAATGAGCGGAGCTTTCTCGGATCGGAAACCGTATAGCCGATATCGCGCAGGGTCTGCAGCACGCGCTCTGGCTGCACGATGGCGGGATCGTACTCGACCAGCGCCTGCTCGTGAGTGAGGCTCACTGCGACCTTATCCACTCCGGGCAACTGGCCGATGGCCTTCTCGATGGTGCCGGTGCACAGCGAGCAGTGCAGGCCCCCGACGCGCGCGCGGATTCTCACACGCCCCGTGCGGGCGGCCGGCTCCTCGGTCCACAGTTTCAGGGAAGGCTCCGCAAGGCTGGTCGTGACCACGTCATGTTCTCCGCGGGTTCCTGATGGTTTGCAGCTTAAACCCTGTAGCACGCTCCAGAGTCAAGGCGCGCAAGTACACCTGATGAGGAGGAGCACAGTCGACCTCATCCAAGCCCCCCGCGCCGCCGATGCATGCGATCCCGCACGAGCTTTACCGCGATCGGAATCGCCGTGATCAGGCCGAGGGCCAGGGCCGAGTACATGAACCGTTCCGCTTCACCGCTGCTCATTTCGAGACCGAGATGGGCCAGGAAAAAACTCGCGGGAACGATTCCGGCAAGCGTGGCAAGCGCGAAGCGCCAGAGCGACAGCACCGTGAGACCGGCCGCGTAACTGATGAGATCAAACGAGATGAACGGCAGCAGACGGCTTACGAAGACGATGACCATCAGGACGTTTTGCGAGCCATTCAGTCCGGCCGGCAGGCGTTCGCCGAACCAGCGGTTCAGCGCGGCGCGGCCCAGCATGCGCGCGAGGCCGAACGCCGCAAGTGCACCCGCCTCAGCTCCCAACAGGACGTAGAGCGTGCCCCAGCCGTGTCCGTAGGCGGCGCCAGCGGCCATGGCGATCGGCGCGCTCGGAATCGGGCTCACCAGGATCGCGAGCATCATCAGCACGATGACCGCAAGCGGTCCCCAGGCGCCTAGTTGCTCAATCCGCTCGCGCAGTTCCTCGCCATCGATAAGCGTGTCGAGCACCCGTGTTTCGCGCAGCCCCCAGTAGGCCGCGACGAGCGCCAGAACCGCCAGGATGCCGGCGGAGAGCCTCAACCATCTGGCGCTGGAGATTGCTGGGTGATGGTTCACGAGTCAGCCCAAGGCATGAAGGGTTCTCCCCGAGTCACGTGGGTCGCACCTCGACGAATAGCCCGAACCAGATGGACCATATTCCGAGCGCGATGAGCACGATTCCGGTCCAGCGCGGAATGCGCCCACTCAGTCTTGCGAGCCAGTCGAGGGCCCGCCGCGCGGCGGGGATCAGCACGGCGACCGCCAGCGGCAACGACAACGCAAACCCGAACAGAGCGAGCGACGAGAAACCGTTTGCAAGCGTCGCCCCGGAAACGCCGCCTGCCGCCGCGGCGCCGAGGAGGGCGAAAAGCAGCGGCGCCGAACACGCGGGGATGTTGAGACCGAACAGCAGCCCGAGCGCAGCGGAGCCGCGCACGTCGCCGATCCGCGCGAGGCTCGGCCCGAGGGACGTCATGATGTAACCCGCGCGGCCGGTGACGAACAGCAGCCCCAGCGCGATATAGAGCCCGCCCAGCCCGGTCCACATCGCCTTCTGAAAGCCGATGAAGACTGACCCTACGAGGACCGCAATCCCGCCGAGCGCGCCGATGAAAAGCGCGCGCGTCACGGTGAACACGCCGACCTGCCAGAGCTTGACCGCAGGCGGCCTGCCTTCCATCACTTTGATGAAGACCAGCGTCGAGCCGATGGAGCACGGCTCGATGAAGCCGAACAGGCCGAGCCCGATCGGCAACAGGATTGCTGCGGTCAGCGCTTCGCTCACGCGGTGGCGGTCACCTTGTAGCCGCCTCGTTCGATGGCGGCGACGAGCTTCCTCTCGTCAGCGGAGGCTGGATCATAGAGCACGCGCGCGCGGCCATCCGGGTACGAGACGGTCGCGGCCTTGACGCCGGCCTCGACATCGAGCAGCGCCTTGATCGTCTCGGCACAGCCGTCGCAGTGCATGCCCTCGATCGAGATCACGACCGTTTTCATTTTCGGGACTCACGCGTTTCCAGCGCTTCGAGAATCGGGCACTCGCTCGTCGGACCGCGGCCGGAGCATGCCGCGGCGAGTTTCACGAGCGCGCGCTTCATCCGATCAAGCTGAGCGATGCGCTGCTCGACGTCGGCGATCTTGGCTTGCGCGCGTGCCCGCACGTCCGCGCACGATTTGCCCGGAGCGACCTTCAAGGCAAGTAGCTCCCGGATCTCTGCCAACGTGAACCCAAGCTCCTTGGCCTGGCGTATGAAGCGCAGCCGGGCTACGGCATCAGCCGAGTACTGGCGGTAGCCGCTTGGGGTCCGCGCGGGTTTTTGCAATAATCCCTCGCGCTCGTAGTAGCGCACAGTGTCGATCGCCAGCCCGGCGCTGCGCGCAACCCTGCCGATGGTCAGTCCGTCCATGGCTTTCCCTCCAACCCGTACAGAATAAACCCTGGACCTCGCTCCAGGGTCAAGGTTTCCGTCGAAATCCGGGCTTCAGGACGCAGTTGCCAGGGACCATCCGAAACTTTCGGCCGGACCGCCGATCAACCTCTTGGGGTTCATACCCGATTCGATACAGGGTGCTTGCCATGTCCGGAACGGACCTCTACGACGATCTGATCATGGACCACATCAGGAACGCGCGGAACTACCGCGCGCTGAACCATGCGGATCTGAAGGCGACCGGCTCCAATCCTCTCTGCGGAGATGAGATCACCGTATATGTCAGGTTCGAGCGAGGCCGGATCGAAGACGTCACCTTCCGGTGCACCTGCTGCGGAATTTCGATGGCGTCCGCTTCCATCATGACCGAGTTGACGAAGGGCAAAGAGATGGCCGAGGTCAGGAATCTGCTTCGCGCGTTCGTGGCGATGCTCGCCGGTCGCGCCGATCGGGAGACGAACGGGGCGACCCCTGAACAGCGGGCGATCTTGGCGACCGCGCGAAGGTTTCCCGCCCGCGCCCGCTGCGCCGTCCTGCCGTGGGCCACGCTCGAAGGGGCGCTCGACGGCCGGCAAGAGGCGGTAATTGTTCGCTGAGCGTGCCGGCTAATTCGGAGCCTTCACCGCCGCGAGTTTGACATTGAAGTCCACCTTCACCTCTGTGCCGAGCCACTTCGTGTCGGACCACTCGCCGGTGCCGATGCCGTAGTCGAGCCGATTCAGGGTGAGCGAGCCGGAAACGACAGGCTCCCCGCTGTCGCGGCGCAATCTGAACGCGACCTGCACGTCGCGGCGCCTGCCCTTGATCTCGAGCATGCCGCGCGCGGTTTGCCGTTCGCCTCGCGCTTCGACAGACCTGCCGGTGAACGCGATGCGCGGATAGCGGGCAGTCTCGAAGAACTCCTTTTCCTTAAGCGCCGCATCAATCTCGGGCAGGCCGGCATCAACCGATGCGGGCTCGAGCCAGACGTCGATCCGCTCCACCTGGCCCTGCGCGAGGCAGATCTCGCCGCCAAAGCGCCGGAACGCGCCGCGAAAAGGCGCGCCCGCCTGGCGCACTTCGAAGGACACGCTGCCGCCCGAAGGGCGCACGGCATAGCAATCATCGGCCGGCGCCGGCGACGGGGCGAACGCCACAACCGCGACGAGCGCGCGCAGCCTCATCGGTTCGCCCGCGGCTTCCAGGGAAGCATGCGGTGCGCGATACCATCGCGCAGCCACAACGCGTGGCGCAGCGCGGCCCCGGCGTGCCCGGCGATCAGCAGCGCGAGCAGCGCGACGAGCGCCCGGTGCACCTGCTTGAACACGTCCGCCAGTCCCGGATCCTTCGCGATCAGGTCGGGCATCAGAATCAGCCCGAACCAGTTCACCGACAGCCCGGCCGCGGAGGCGTACAGCCAGCCGGCGAGTGGAGCCAGGACCAGTAGCAGGTAGAGGAGCCGATGCATCGCCGCCGCCGCGCGACGCTGCCATTCGGGCATCGAGCCCGGCAGTAGGGGCGGCCGATTCATGGCGCGCCAAGCAAGGCGCAGCAGCACCAGGACCAGTATCGCGAGCCCGAGTGACTTGTGGCGGGAGAGCCATTGCAACCTCGCGAGGCCCACCGGCAGGCTCGCCGCGTAGACGCCAAGGCCGAGCTGCGCAAGGACCAGCGCAGCGACGAGCCAGTGAAACGCCTGCGCTATGATTCCATACGTCTCGCCCAGATTCCGAAAGTACGCCATGCGAAAACCTTCCACGCCGGTGCCGAGCGCGCTCGGATGTAAGACACTCCAGGGCGCTCTCGTATTCCCCCTGTTCGCGCTCGCGGCTTGCCAAATGCTCCCGCCGCCAGCGGATACCGCGGTGCTTGCCGAGCCGGTGGCCGCCGAGGTGAGCGTGGCCCCGGGGGCTCCGCGCTTCGCCGTGGATCCGCACGCGTCCGAGGTGCGACTGCTAGTCTATCGCGAAGGCCCGCTCGCGCGCTTCGGGCACAATCACGTGCTCGTTGGCCGCGTGGAAGGCGAGGTCCGCGGCGCGGACACGGCGGCGGGAAGCGCCTTCCGGCTTGAGATCCCGGTCGGCTCCTTTGCGGTGGATCCTCCCGCGGCGCGCGCCGAGGAAGGCGCCGAGTTCGCGGCGGAAGTTTCCGACCAGGCGCGCAAGGGCACGCGCGAGAATATGCTCGGCGAGGAGGTGCTGGATGCGGGCAGGTATCCGCTCCTCCGCATCGCATCGGTCGCGCTCGCCGGCCCGCGCTGGAACCCGACGGTGACGGCTCGCGTCACGCTGCGCGGCGCGACGCGCGACGTGCGCTTCCCGGCGGCCGTTTTCCAGAACGGCGATACGATCGAAGTCATTGCATTTTTCCGGGTGCGCCAGTCCGACTTCGGCATGAAGCCGTTCGCGGTGCTCGGCGGCGGGCTGCTGGTGCGCGACACCATCGACATCCGTGTCCGCGTCGTGGCGCGGCGCGCGGCGAAAGGGGGTTGAAAGGATCTCGTTTCGGCGGGATGGCGCTTCACGGATCTCACCGCATCAACACCGGGCCGCCTCGCGCGTGATTTGCGCCTGCGCGGCGCGTATCTTGTCGGATCAGGCGCTCATATACGATCCCCTTGTACTCTGTCGCGGTGCCGAGGCTCTGGTGCGTCCACGCTTCGGCGAGGGGCGCTGCCGGATCTGCGACGAGCAGCGGCTTTTTCGCAAAAGCGGAAATCGCTGCTAGGAGCGCCAGGACCGCAAGCGCAGCACGTAGATGGCGCCCGCGAGCATCCGCCGCGCGCCTGCGCCCTGGCAGGTCGTTCACCCGGCGTGTCACGCGTCACTTTTCCTGAAGCGCCCGGTCGACGAGTTGCTTGACGGCCGCATCGGGCTGCGCCCCGGAGAGCGGATATATCTTGCCGCCTTTCGACACGACGATGCTCCACGGGGTACCGCGTCCTCCGGTGGCAACCGCGTTCTGATAGTCCTCCTCGACACGCCGGTCGTGCCTGCCGCTTGCCAGGCACGGGGCGAACTTTGCTGCATCGAGCCCGATCTCGCGCGCAATTTGCGGAAGCACGGTGTCGATATCCGTTCTGTTGTTGGAGGGCGTCAGCTCGTAGAACCGGTCGGCGAACTTCCAGAAGGCGTCGTTGCCGCCCAGTTCCGCCGCGCACTCCGAAGCCACGGCCTCCTTGTGGGCCTTCACCGGGTGCAGCTCCTCGAGCGGGAAGTGGCGATAGACCCACTTCATCTGGCCTTTTGATTCCGCCACCAGCTTCTTCACCGTCTCGTGAAAACGTTTGCAGAACGGGCACTCGAAGTCGGAGTATTCGATCAGCGTCACCGGGGCCTTGGGATTGCCGCGAATGTGGTCGCGGCCCGGGGTGACCGGCCGCAGTCCGGCGGTTCGTGCCTGCGCCTCGCTGCGCTCGCGCTGCGCCGCCTCCGCGCGCTGGCGCTCGACGTAGCGGCTGACGCCTTCGTCAACCGCGCGCTCGAGTGCGCCGCTCTCGCGCAGTTCCTTGATGACTGCTTCCTTGACTCGTTCGACCAGCGCCGGATCAGCGGCATTGCGTTGCGCGCTTTGGCCGTACGCGGCGGGCGCGAACAGGATCAGCCCGGCGGTAATCGCGCGAGCGAGTCTTGTGACCGACATGTTCATCACTGCCTCTCCTTTGAGATGAGTTCCAGTCAGTGCGCGCAATCAGCACGTGTGCCTTGCCCGTGTTCATCCTGGCAACGCGCGGCCGCTGTAGGTGAAGCTCAGGGGTTTCAGGCCGTTCATGTACTCCGTGTGAAGCTCGGCGAGCCGGAACCCTGAGCCGGCAATCAGTGCGTCGATCTTGCGATTGAGGTTGCAGCCGCCGCCGATGCGGTTCCAGAGCGGGTTGAGGCGGTGCTGCCACGCCTGGACACCGGGCTCGGGAGCGAGCCCGTGCTCGACGAACAGCAGCGCGCCGCCCGGCTTCAGCACCCGCTTTATCTCTTCGAGCGCGCGGGCCGCGTCCGGGACCGTGCACAAGGTCCAGGTCGTGACCACCGTATCGACGCTGGCCCGCTCGAGCGGGATTTCCTCGGCGGAGCGGTCCAGGAACTCCACGGTAAACCGCGCGTGCTGCGTCCGCCGGCCCGCCATCTTGCGCAGCTCAGGCGAAGGCTCCAATGCGAAAAGATGGCGCACCCCCGCTCCGTAGAACGGGAGGTTCAACCCCGATCCGAACCCGACCTCCAGCACCCGGCCCGATGCCAGCGGGATCATCAGCCCGCGATAGCGCCGCGCTTCCTTGTTGCGCATGCATAGATCAATCAGCCAGGGCAGGATTCGGCGGTCGTAGAAACTCATGAATTTCTCCTTATCCGATCTGCCCAAAGATGGGGAACGTCCGCAGCAGCCAGAACGCGAAGGCCGAAAGCTGGCCGGTGATCATGGCAATACCCATGAGCACCAGGATCAGGCCCGCAACGATCTGGAGCACGGTCCCGAAGCGGCGCAGCCCCCTTAATCGCCATACGAGTTCGCGCGTGAAAAGCGCCGACAGCAGGAACGGCACCCCGAGCCCGGCTGCATAGAACGAAAGCAGCGCGACGCCGCCCGACACCGTGGTATGTACCGCGCTCACCGTCAGGATCGCGCCAAGAACCGGCCCGATGCACGGGGTCCAGCCGAAACCGAACGCCAGGCCGAGCACATAGGCCGCTGCCGGGTGCCCGCCGGCGAGGCGCGGATGGAACCGAAAATCGCGTTGCAGCCACGGCATGCCGCGCGTCATGCCGATCATGAGCAGGCCGAAGACGATGACGATCGCGCCGCCGATGAGGTTCGCTTCGTAGCGATACTCGAGCAACAGGCGGCCGAGCGCCGTGGCGCTTGCGCCGAGCACGACGAACACCGTGCTGAACCCGAGAACGAAGAACGTGCTCAGCGTCGCCGCGCCGGTTCGCCCGCGGCTGTCGCTCTCTCCCTGCATCGCATACGAGGGATCGCCGGCGACGTACGAGACGTACGCCGGCACCAGCGGCAACACGCACGGTGAAAGAAACGAGACCAGGCCCGCGGCGAATGCAGCGGCGAGTCCGACGCTGCTTCCCTCGAACATCTATCCGGCCGATCCGGAAAGCTGGCGATGGGCCGCACTCATGTTCGGCTTACCGGCAAAGGCGTAATCGGCTCGCTCGCCGGCTGCGCCTTTACGGCCTGCGGCGCACCGGGCCCGGGCGTTGCGGGCAGCGTTCCCGCTGCTGTCTGGTTGCTCCTGCCCATGCGGCTTGCGCAAAGTCCGACCGCGCACATCACCGCGCAGGGCAGCAACGCGAGGATGAACGATGACAGGCCGAGGGCGACCAGCGAATCCCAGCCGAGAACCAGGCCGGCGCCTACGCCAGCCACGGCGAGCGCCGTCAGCGTCGTTCCCTGACTGAACCTGCCGCCGAGAGTAAGGACCGGATTGCAGCTCTGCGGCGACTCCTTTACTTGCAGTTCCTGCGATGTTTCCATTTTCAATCTCCTTATTTGCGCAAAAAACAGCCCATTAGCCATGGCCAAGCCGGGTCCCCGAGGCCGTACCGAACATGCAGTTGCGCATCATTCCGCCATCCTCATGCTCCAGGTTGTGGCAGTGGTACATGAACAGCCCCGGTACGCTCGGCGTGACGAGCACGCGCACGCGCTCGCCGGAAAAAATGCCGACCGTATCCTTGTACCCGGCGTCGATCAGGCCCTCGCGCAAATCCGCGGGCACGCTGCCGGGACTGCGCTCGATGACGCGGAAGCGCACGCCGTGGATGTGGATGGGGTGAGGCATCGCCATGCCCGGGCCGTCGTTCGAGAATGTCCACACCGTGGGTTTGCCCACCGGAAGCCATTCGTCTTGCGCGACGGCCATCGGGTCGATCGTGTCGAAGCTGCGGCCATTGAGAAAGCCGCGCATTTGGCGAAACGCGAGCTGAGTACGAAGCTCGTGCTTGCCGTCGCCGGCCGCGGTCTCCGGCTCGGGTAGCCTGATGTTCGCGGCGCGCACTCGCGCGCCCGGCGAGACGGTGAAGCGCGCGACGTGCAGCTCCTCGCCCTGAGAGGGTCCCATCATCCCGCCCATCATCCCGCCGCCCATCATGCCACCGCCTCCCATCATTCCACCCATCATTGCGCCCATCGAATCATCCGAAAACGCGCGGCTGACCAGGGCGAATTCGAAGCCGCTTGGCCGCGCGCCAAAGTCCTCCAGCAGCTCGATGCGCTCGAAAGGGAAGAGCGTCACGTACGGACGCTCCTGCACGCCTTCCGCGCGGCTGAATAGCCCGCTATCGGAAGCGATGGCCCGCAGCGGCCGGCCGTCGGACCAGGCAAGCTTGTAGATGCGCGCGTTCGACACGTTGGCAATACGCAGCCGGTAGACGCGGGGCGCCACCTTGAACGCGGCGTCGTCGAGCCCGTTGACCAGCACCCGATCGCCGAGCACGCCGTTCATGTCGTCCATCATCATGCGCTTGAAGATGAACTGGTTGTCCGCGCGGATGCGCCGGTCCTGAAGGACGAGTTGAAGCTCTTGCTCCGGGCCGGGCAGCCCCAGGTCCCGCTCCGCAGGCTCGCGAACGATCAGCAACCCCGCGAGGCCGTAGTACGTTTGCCTTCCCGTAATGCGGTGCGGGTGCGGGTGATAGAGATAGGTTCCCGCCGGATTGCGCACGGTGAACTCGATCGTATAGCGGTCGCCGGAGCGCACCGCCTGATGCGGATGGCCGTCGGCCGAGTCGGGCACGATCATGCCGTGCCAGTGGATCACGGTCGGGTCGCCAACGCGGTTCACGACCTCGATTCGCACGCGCTCGCCGCGGCGCAGCTCGAGCGTCGGTCCCAGATAGCCGGTGGATGCCCGGATCGCATCGCGCCGGCCGCGCAGCACCTCCCCCGTGTAGCGCAGCCCGCGCGTTTCGGGTCCGGAGCGTATCGCCATCTGGGCCGGCGCGGCGACGAGCCGCAAAAACACGTCCGGCTCGGTGGCCCCAGTCGCATGCCGCAGCGTCGCGGGCATCGCCAGCATTCCCCCGCCGGCGGCGAGGGTCTTCAATAGCTTTCGTCGCGTCCACATGGCCGTCACCTCAGGATGCGCCGCCGCGCAGCTTTGCTCGCAGCGACTCGACGATTTCAGGCGAATCCCACTCGGCGGGACCGGTCTTGCGCCAGCGCTCGCGTCCTTCGCGATCCAGCAGCAGCGTGGTCGGGATTCCCAGCGCCCGCAGCTTGCCGGTCCCTTCCATGGATGCGTCTACGTATACTGCCAGCGAGCGGATGCCCATCTCATCGTAGAAGCGCCGGACGGCGGCCGATCCGCCGCTGTCGATCGAAAGCGCGATCACCTCGAACTCCGCGCCGCCCAGCTTCTGCTGCAACTGGTCGAGCGCCGGCATTTCCTTGCGGCACGGCGCGCACCAGGTCGCCCACAGGTTGACCAGCACCACCCGGCCGCGCCATTCGCTCAAGGCTCGCTCCTTGCCGGTCTCATCGAAAAACGACAGATCCGCAACATCCTTGCGCTCCTTGTGGATGACGAAGGCAGCCAGATCGCCCTGGGCAAACGCCCGGTTGATGCCGCCTGAGCCGTCGACCGGCAGCGGCGCCGGCTGCGCCGTATCGCTGGCCCCGGGTGCAGGCGAAGGATTGCCGTCGCCGGTGGTGATCGCGTAAATGCCGTAGACAGCAGCGATGAGGCCGGCGATACAAGCGACGACGATCAACATGGTCGAGCGTTTAAGGCCGAAGACGGGATTCTTTTTCATGGGCTCTCAATCGCGACCAGTTCCGGAACGGGTGACATGACCAACAAGATGTGGGGCGGACGCTTTGCCGCCGGACCAAGCGAGATCATGCAGGAGATCAACGCCTCGATCGGCTTCGATGCCCGCCTTTTCGCCCAGGATATTGCCGGCTCCCGGGCCCATGCCGCAATGCTTGCCCAGTGCGGCATCATCTCCCGCAGCGATGCCCGGCAAATTAGTGACGGCCTTGCCCGCATTCAATCGGAAATCGCCGCCGGCACGTTCACATTCTCGCGGGCGCTGGA
>DASWHI010000059.1:0-13497 GCA_036398235.1 Burkholderiales bacterium | reverse complement strand
GAAGAGCGGCCAGACCAAAGTCGCGCCGGGCGATCTGGTCACCGTCGAAGTCGACACCGTGGTGATGATCGACAACAGCTTCATCGCCAGCCGCTGGCGCAATATCCAGAAAGTGCGCGACCCGGCCCGCATCATCGTCGTATTCGACCACCGGGTGCCCGCTTCGACGGAAGACGCCGCCGCCGCGCATCGCACAGGCCGGCAGTTCGTGGCGAAGTTCGGCATCAAGCGCTTTCACGACGTGGGCTACGACCAGGGCATCAGCCATCAGCTCGTTGCGGACCACGGCTACGCACTGCCCGGGACCGTCCTCGTCTGCAGCGACTCGCACACGTGTAGCGGCGGGGTGTTCAACTGCATCGCGCGCGGCGTGGGCGAGCCCGACGTCGTCTACTCCGCGATCAAGGGCGAAACCTGGTTCCGGGTCGGCGAGACCGTGCGCTACGATCTGGCAGGGAAGCTTTCGCCGGCGGTGACGACCAAGGACGCGTTCCTGCAGATTGCCGGTAGCCACGGCGATCACGCGACGCAGAACATTGAATGGGGCGGCTCCGGCGTCGCGGGGCTCTCGATCGCCGCGCGCAAGACGCTCACCACGATGTCCGCGGAGCTCTCGGCCGAGTTTTCGACGTTCGAGCCCGACCAGACGATGCTCGACTGGGTGCGCGCGCGCAATCCGGCGCCGTTCGAGCCGGTCTATCCGGACGACGACGCGAGCTACGCGGTCGTGAGGCAAGTGGACCTCGCGCAGCTCGAGCCATTGGTCGCGTTTCCGGACACGGTCATCCAGAACTCGCGCCCGGTCGCCGCCGCCGCGGGGACCCGCATTGACCAGGCATTCATCGGCTCGTGCGCGAACGGCACGATGGACGACCTGGAGCTCGCTGCGCGCATCCTGCGCGGCAAGCGCGTCGCGCCGACCGTGCGGCTCATCGTGACGCCGGGGTCGCAGAGCGTGTTTCGCGAGGCTGCGCGCGCCGGCATCGTGACCGCCCTGGTCGAGGCCGGCGCGGTGGTGACGCCCTCGACCTGCGGCGCCTGCGGAGGCGGGCACCTGGGCATCCTGGGCCCAAATGAAACCTGCATCACGGCGAGCACGCGCAACTTCAAGGGCCGCATGGGCGACTCGAGCGCGAAGATCTACATGGGCTCGCCGGCGACGGTGGCGGCTTCGGCGATCCGCGGCGTGATCACCGATCCCCGCGAGTTCCTGAACTGAGCGGTGACGAGTGATGGGTGACGGGATGAAATTCAAAGCCAGGGTCTGGAAGTTCGGCGACAACATCAACACCGACCTGATCCTGCCGATCCAGGCGTTCTACCTGCCGGCGGCGGAGCAGCCCCGGT
The DNA here is from genome assembly GCA_036398235.1 of Burkholderiales bacterium. GTDB lineage: Bacteria > Pseudomonadota > Gammaproteobacteria > Burkholderiales > SG8-41 > SG8-41. Next base: position 12,150 of record DASWHI010000059.1, on the reverse strand, counting down.
ACGTGTTTCACGCCAACCGGCCGGGGTGGGTCGATCAGGTGAAGCCGGGCGACATTATCATCGGGGGCAAGAACTTCGGCATGGGCTCGAGCCGGCCGGCGGCGCGCTCGCTGAAGAACCTGGGGCTCGGCTGCCTGATCGCGCCCTCGATCAACGGGCTGTTCTTTCGTAACTGCGTGAACTTCGCGTTCCCGGCGATCGAGTGCCCGGGCGTGCACGAAGCCTTCGAGGAGGGCGAGATGGCCGAGGTGGATTTCGAGACGGCCGCGGTCCGCAACGTCTCCCGCGGCACGACGCTTGCCGGCCGCAGGATTCCGCCCAAGCTGATGGAGCTGGTGAAAGCCGGCGGGATCTATCCGCTGCTCGAGAAGGAAGGGCTCATTGCCCCCAGGACCTAACGCAAGCAGTGTGTGAGCGCAGTATTTTTTGACATGGGAGAAGAACGATGCTCCGAGCGTTAACCGTGCCGTTGATATCCATTGCTGTTCTCGCGCTGGTTCCCGCCCTGGCACCGGCTCAGGGGAAGCCCTCCGGCCTGCCCGAGGGCGCCGGCAAGGAGCGCGTCGAGGCGATGTGCCTGGCATGCCACCAGGCGCGGGAAATCCTGCGCAGCTCCGGCTACACGCGCGAGGGCTGGCGGGAGCTGATCGGCACGATGATCGACCTCTCAGGGGCGCCCGAGGTGCGGGACGGCATCACGCAGTATCTCGCGACGAATTTCCCGCCGAACAACCGGCGCGCGCCCAAACTGATGGCCGGGAGCGAACGCGTCGTGTTCACGGAGTGGCAGACCCCGACGCTCGGCTCGCGCTCGCGCGATCCCATCCAGGCCGCCGACGGCACCATCTGGTATGCCGCCCAGTGGGCCGACCGGATCGGGCGGATCAATCCGAAGACCGGCGTGATCAAGGAGTATGCGCTGCCGGCCAAGGCGAAGCCCCACACCGTCACTCTCGACGCGAAGGGCAACGTCTGGTACATGGGCAACGGCAATGCGACCATCGGCACCCTCGACCCGAGGACGGAAAAGATCACCGAGTTCAAGATGCCCGATCCGGCGGCGCGGGACCCGCATTCAGCCATCTTCGACGCGAAGGGGATACTGTGGTTCACCATGCAGGCCAGCAATCGGGTGGGCCGGCTCGACCCGGCAACCGGCGACATCCGGACCGTCGAGGTGACCGCGCCGAAATCGCGGCCGTACGGCATCAAGGTATCCCCCGTGGACGGCGCGCCCTGGTTCGCGTGCAACGCCCGCCCCTGCATCGTACGCATCGACCCCGCGACGATGGCGCTCACGGAAGTCAGAGTGCCGGGCGACAACGCGACGGTGCGGCGCCTCGACTTCGATCGCGACGGGACGATCTGGTACGTCAACTCGGGCGAGGGGCGGCTTGGCCGCTACCGCCCGAAGACCGGCGAGATCAAGGAGTGGCCTTCACCCAGCGGGCCGAAGTCCCACCCCTATGCCATCGCGGTCGTGAACGGCATCGTCTGGTACAACGAGTCGGCGCAAAGGCCGGATACGCTGGTGCGCTTCGATCCCCGGACCGAAACGTTCCAGAGCTGGGCGATCCCGTCCGGGGGCGTCCATGCCGGCATTATCCGTCACATGCGCCCGACGCGCGACGGCGGCCTGGTCATCCACCAGAGCAGCACCAACCGCATTATCCTGGTGACCCCGGTTCGCAGCGCGGCGAGCCTGTAGGTCGTCCCTGCGCCGATCATCCCAGCGCCTTGCGGATGAGATTCATCGCGATCAGGAGGAGCACCACCGCGAGCGTCTTGCGGAACCGCTCCTCGTCGATGTAGCGGCGCAGCCACGTGCCGAGCAGCACGCCGGCGAACGAGGGAACGATTGCCAGCAGCGATCCCGCGAGGTCGGCGCCCCCGAACAGATCGAAATTCGCCATCGCCGCGGCAAGCACGATGGTGGCCCAGGTGTTCGAGAGGGCGACTGCGGCAACGAACGCTTCCTTGCCCAGCCTGAGGCCGGAGAGATACATCGCGTAGATCGTCCCGAACAGCATGGACAGCCCGCCCACCAGCCCGGAGGCCGCGCCCACGACCGGTCCCGCCCAGGGTTCCGCGCGCGGCGCGACAGTAAGAACGAGCCGCCGGTAGAGGACCGCGGCAAAGAGGGCGACGATGGCGCCCAGGATGAGGTAAAGCGTCCTCGCCTCGAAGCTCGCCAGCATTCTGACGCTCACCCACGTGCCGGCGGCCATGCCGATCAGGAACGGCCATAACCGCCTGACCGAAACGCTGAACTGGCCGCCGTGGAAGGTCTGCCACACGCTGGTCACGAATGAGGGGAGCAGCAGCAGGGCGATTGCCTTGGGCACGGTGATGAAGCTCGCCATCACCGGCAGCGCCACGAGCGGCAATCCGATTCCCACCATGCCCTTGACGGTGCCGCCGGCGAGCATGCCGAGCGTGCAGGCGGCGATCGCGGCGGCTCCGAGGCCGAGGAAGTCCGTCATGCGGGAGGTGAAGACCGGTATACCCGGTCTCAAGTCTATCCAATTGAAGGCGGCCGAGGACGGCGATCTCAGGTATCTTTACATCAAGGACCGCACCTGGGCCCTGACCGGCGCGGCGTGCGCAAAAAGCTTGAAATGAACGGGAATGATGGAACCGCGGTGAACGCGGCTTCAGTCCACGCGCGCCCCCGAAAGCTGCACGAGCTTGCCGAGCTTGACCATTTCTGAGTTGATGTGGGCGGCAAACTCTCCCGGCGTGCTGGTGACCGGCGCGGCGCCGACCTTGTTGTAGATTCTCTGTATATCCGGCAGCCGCACGGCCTTGCCAAACTCCGCGTTTAACCGGTCAACGACCGGGCGCGGCGCGCCGCGCGGGGCGAGAATGCCGGTGTAGAGCACCAGCTCGAAGTCCTTCAGCCCGGCTTCCTTCATCGTCGGCACTTCAGGCGCCGCACCGGTCCGCTGCGGCGTGGTGACGCCGAGCGCACGCAGCCTGCCCGCTGCGACCATGGGCAACGCCGGCGGCAGGGTGGCGAAGGAAACCGCGACTTCCCCGCTGAGCAGGCCGGTGACGGCCTGCGGGCTGCCCTTGTAGGGGACGTGCACCATGCGAATGGCGGCCATCGACTTCAGCATCTCCGCCGCGAGGTGCACGATCGTGCCGTTGCCGGAGGATCCGTGCGAGATCTCATCCGGGCGCGTCCTGGCGAGCGCGATGAGGTCCTTTACCGACTTCACAGGTAGCGATGGATGGACCAGCAGCATCAGCGGGCTGGCGGCGATCAGCGTGACCGGCGTGAAGTCGCGCACCGAATCGTACGGCAGCCGGCGGTAGAGGCTGGCATTGATCGCGTGGGTCGTGATGTCCTGAAGGAACAGCGTGTAGCCGTCCGCAGCCGACTTGGCGATGAGTTCCGATGCAATCGTGGTCCCCGCGCCGGGACGCGGTTCCACCAGTACCTGCTGGCCCAGGCTGTCGGTGAGCTTGGCGCCCAGCGCGCGCGCGAGCACGTCGGAAATGCCGCCCGGAGTGAAGCCGTGGACCAGGCGTATCGGCCTGGTCGGATAATCCGATTGCGCCGACGCGGCCGGTGCGGTCAGGGCGAGGATGCAGATCAGAATCGGCGCGCGAGGGGATTTTGTGCGCATGTCGGCTGCATCCGGTTGGCGCTGAGAAAAGATACTACAGACGCGCGGAACTCTCAGTCAAGCCATAGCGACCTCGCTGCTTCTGCGAGCGCGAATGCCTGAGTACCGCCGCCGACCATGCCCGAGTAGCGCGAAAAGAACAGATAACCATCGAACGGCGCGACGATTTCCTCGATGACCCGGTAACTGTACATATCGATGACTTCGCCAAGCTTCGTGCCGCCCTTGACGAGCTGCCCGAGCTGCTCGGGGCGCTCATAGTTCGAGACGAGATAGCCGCTGTTCTTCGGCCGCAGCTCGCGCCGCGCCTTCGTGTCGAAATGGATCTGCCGCGGCGGCCTGGAAGCGCCGTCCAGCATACCCAGGTGGCGCAGCATGCCTTCGAGGCCCCGCACCATCATGCCCGTGTAGTGCTGGGACGTATCCGGTCCGAGGTAGCAGCCGCCGACTTCGGGATTGACCGCCACGACGCCGCGCGAATTGAGGTAATGCGCCGCGGCGCCGGCAAATTCATTCTCGTGCACGAACGGCGCGCCGAACGCGCGGGCAAGCGCGATATTTCTTCCCTTCAGTTCGTCGGGCGCCTTGCTGTTGTGATCCACGCGTGCCTGCAGCCGCCCGCCACTCCCGCCGGAGTGGAAATCGATCAGCGTATCCACGTGCTGCAGCACCTGATCGGTGATCGCCGCCGCGATCATCTGCGTCGTGTTGCCATGCGCGTTGCCCGGATATACCTCATGAAGGTCCGTGCGCCCGTGCTGTTCGGGCGTAAGCCGCCCGAAGCCCGCGGTCGCCATCGGGTTTGCGACCGGAACCAGCACAATCCGGCCCATGAGCTTCGTGGTGTCCAGCGCGTTGACGAACTCCCGGATGGCGATCGTCGCCAGGAACTCGTCGCCGTGCGTGTTGGTGATGATGCCGAACGTCGGCCCGGGGCGACGGCCGGTGAGGACGTGCAGCGGAATGGCGAGGATCGCGCCGTTCAGCATGGTGGTGACGTCGATGCGCGTGAACCAGCGGCCTTCCTTCTGGTCACGCCACAGCGGGGTGGAGTTCGTGCTCAAGGGGCTCCTCGTGAGTGGTCGCTCTCATCTCTCGAAAAACGAAATACCAGCGACGGCTCCTCCATCCGGTCGCGCGGCCTGCGGATGCGCTCGACCATCGCGAGCGCATACGGCGCGGCTTCGAGCAGGATGGTCATCTGCCGTTCGGTCAACTTTAGCCCTGCGCGCTGCGCCATTTTCTCGACGTGCGATCGTGTCGCGGCGTCGGAGTCTGGCGCGACCGGCTCGTTCGCCTTTGCGTCGAGCTGCGGCCGCTGCGCGCCCGGCGCGAGCGCCGGATGCCGCAGGTGCCAGCCGGTCGCGAGCTGGTATGCGTGGCCCGCGCGCAGCAGCTGCGCGTCACCGAAGGGTCGCGCGAGCAGCTGCAGACCAAGCGGCAGCCCGTTCTGCGAAAACCCGCACGGCAGCGCGAGCGCGGGCGTGCGCGCAACGTTGGACGGCGTGAACGCGTTCGAGCGCTGCCAGAAATTAAGCGTTCGGTGTGCGTCGAGCCGCGGCGCGGGGCCAAAGCCGCAGGTGAGCAGGATGTCGTATTTCTCGCAGAGCGGCTTCATCTCCGCCATGTAGCGCCGGTGCTCCCGGAGCGCCTGCACGTAATCGCAGGCCTGGAACAGGCACGCCGGCAATACGCGACCCAGAAAATCGCGGCCGAAATCGCCGGCGCGCGCAACGAGCTTATCCTGGTGGATCGCGAATATCTCGCTCTCGGCGATGGTGATCTTGATGTCGAGCCCGTCCATCATCGGCCGCGCACGACAGTCTTCGACCTTGGCGCCGAGCTTCAGGAAGGTCGAGACGGCTTCTTCAAGCGCGGCGCGATGATCGGGATGCGCCGGCAGGTCCTCTTCCCAGTAATGGCGCAGCACGCCGATGTTCAAGCCCTTGATGTCCGGATTGAGCGCGGCGCGATAGTCGGGGATCGCCTGCTCGATGCTGCCGGAATCCTTCGGATCGTAGCCCGCGAGCGCCTGCAGCAGGATTGCGCAGTCTTCTACGGTTCGCGCCATCGGGCCGCAGTGGTCGAAGGTGAATGAGTTGGGGATGACGCCGGCGCGGCTCACCAGGCCGTAAGTCGGCATCAGTCCCGCGACGCCACAATATGACGCCGGCCCGCGGATCGAGCCGCCAGTGTCGGAGCCGAGCGCCGCCGGCACCAATCCAGCGGCGAGCGCCGCGCCCGCGCCGCTCGACGATCCGCCGGTGAAGTGCGCGAGGTTCCACGGGTTGCGCGCCGGCGGCCACGGCAGGTCGAAGGAGGGTCCGCCGTGGGCGAACTCGTGGGTCGCGAGCTTGCCGAGCAGCACCGCGCCTGCGGCGTGCAGCTTCCCGACCGTAGTGGCATCCTCCTCCGGAACATTGTCGCTGCACACCCGCGAGCCGCCGGTGGTGAGGATGCTGCGCGTGTTGTAGATATCCTTCAGCCCGAACGGAATTCCGTGCAGCGGCCCGCGGTAGTTACCCTTGACCATCTCCTGCTCGGCCTGCCGCGCCTGCTTGTGCGCAAGGTCGGCAGTGACGGTGATGAAGGTGTTTAATTGCGGCTCGAGCGCCGCAATGCGCTGGAGCAGCGCCGCGGTCAGCTCGACCGGCGAGAGCTTGCGCGCCTGTATCAGCTTCGCGGCTTCGGCAATGGTGAGAAAATGCAGGTTTGATGCTGTCATGACGAGTGCTGGCGGGCGACGGTACGGGTAGAGGCCATTCTACCCACGTTCCGGATTGACACCACCGTTGGACCGCTTGTATCGTTTGCCGCGCCATTCATCCCGCCGCATTCCACAACCGTACGCCGGAGGAACGCATGTCCAAGCTTACATTGCAGGAGGCCAACACCATCATCGCAAGAGCGCTCGCCAAGGCGCGCGAGATGAAGATCAAGCCGCTCGGCGTGGTCGTGCTCGATGACGCCGGCAACATCAAGTCGGCGCAGCGCGAGGACGGCGCGAGCATGTTCCGTCTCGACATCGCGCGCGGCAAGGCGTGGGCGTCGGTCGCGATGGGCGCCTCGAGCAAGGCGCTCTCCAAGCGCGCCAAGGACAACCCCAACTTCTTCATCACGCTCGCGGCGACCGCCGGCGGCAAGTTCCTGCCGCAGACCGGCGCCGCGCTGATCAAGGACAAGGACGGCACGATCATCGGGGCGGCCGGCGCGAGCGGCGGCACCGGGGAAGAGGACGAGGCCTGCTGCGTCGCCGGCATCGAGGCCGCGGGCCTCACCGCAGACGCCTCCGCGTAAGAGGCGTCAGCTCGTCAGCGCTTCAGGAGCCCGAGCTCGGCGAGCATCGTGGCGATCAGCTCCTGCTCGCTGTCGAGGTGCTTGCGGGTTTCCGCGGCATTCTTCAAATCCTCCGCCCAGGCGTTCTTCACGAGATCCTGCTTCCAGTCGTCCACCTGGAGCGCCTGGACGAACGCCGCGTCCCAGAACGCGATCTGGGCCGGCGTGAGGTCCTTCGCCCCGAGGAAGCCGCGCCAGCTGTAGAAGACGGCGTCGATGCCCTGTTCCTTCAGCGTGGGGAGCTCGGCCGCCGCCCCCGGCTGCCGCTGCGGTGCGCTCAGGCCGATCGCGCGCATCTTGCCGGCCTGGATGTGCCGCAGCACGTTCGCGGGCGCTCCCACCAGCACGTCGATATGGCCGCCCATCACCGAGGTCGCGCCGACCCCGCCCGATTTCTGGATGACGACCTTCGATTTCTTGGGATCGGCGCCAGCGGCCTTGAAGATCATGCCGATGACGACATGGTTGTGGTTGCCCGGAGCGGCCGCGAACGCGAAGCTCAGCGCCGTCGGATCCTTCCGGATGTGCTCCAGCAGCACCTTGCCCGATGTAATCGGTGAGTCGGCATTCACGCTCACCAGCACGTACTCCCGCAGAATGATGCTGAGCGGCGTGAAGTCCGTGTAGCGCAGCTTGGTGACGCCGAGCAGCTGGTTGGTGACCATCGTCGGCGAGAACGTCGCGATGTAGTGCGGGTCTCCCGGCTGCTGCGAAAGGTAGGTCCACGCGACGGTGCCGCCTCCGCCTCCCCGGTTGGTAACGCTGATGCTGGGAAACGCGGGATTCGCCTGCAGCAGCCTCTGCACCACTCTCGCCGTGCGGTCGGACGAGCCGCCGGCCCCGGACGCCACCACGATGTCCACATTGCGGGCCGGCTTCCATTCCTGCGCGGACGCGGCGCCGGCGACGATCAGGCACGCCGTCCAGCCGAAGATTGCTCCCGATATGCGCATGTCCCCCTCCTTTTTTGAACATTCATCGTATACACGAATCGACGCGCTGTCACCACGCCGCGAATTGACGGCGGCCGGCTCGCTCTCTATGCTTCGGCGCAGAAACCGATGCCCGCCTATCTTCCCGCTACCGTTGGCATGCCCCTGTCGGAGGTGGACACGCCGGCGCTCATCCTCGAACTCGACGCATTCGAGCGCAACCTGGATCGCATGGATGCTTCGCTCAAGGGCAAGTCGATCAGGCTGCGCCCTCACGCGAAGAGCCACAAGTGCCCCGAGATCGCGCTGAGGCAGATCCGGCGCGGCGCGGCCGGCGTCTGCTGCCAGAAGGTGAGCGAGGCGGAAGCGATGGTGGACGGCGGCGTGCCCGACGTGCTGATCGCGAACGAGGTGGTGGGCGCACCGAAGCTGAAGCGCCTCATTGCGCTCGCCAAGCGCGCGCGCGTCGCGGTGTGCGCCGACGACGCCGGAAACGTGACGGCGCTCGACGAGGCCGCGCGCGCTGCGGGCGTGAGGCTCGACGTCCTCGTCGAGGTGAATGTCGGCGCCAATCGCTGCGGCGTCGAGCCGGGAGAGCCGTCGCTCAGGCTCGCGCAGGCGATAGCGCGCTCGAGAAACCTGCGGTTCGCCGGACTCCAGGCCTACCAGGGCGCGGCGCAGCACCTGCGCAAGGTGGAGGAGCGGCGCGCCGCGATCGAGGCAGCGTGTGCGCACGTGCAGGAGACGCTGGAGCTGCTCGAAGACGCGCGCATCCCATGCGAGCGCGTGACCGGCGCGGGCACGGGCACCTACATGATCGAGGCGCTGAGCGGCGTCTATCACGAGCTCCAGGCGGGCTCCTACATCTTCATGGACGTGGACTATGCGAAGAATGACTGGACGGAGAGCGGCATCCCGCGCTTCGAGCACAGCCTGTACGTGTGGACCACCGTGATGAGCCGGACGGCGCCGGAGCGCGCGGTGGTGGATGCCGGGTTGAAGGCATCCAGCGTGGATTCCGGCATGCCGCGGGTGGCGGAACTCGAGGGCGCCGAGTACGTAAAGGCATCCGACGAGCACGGCGTGCTCAAGCTGAACGGCAACGTTCGACTGGCGGTGGGCGAAAAACTGAAGCTCATTCCCGGCCATTGCGATCCCACGGTCAACCTCTACGACCAGTACGTCTGCGTGCGCAACGGCCGGGTCGAGGCCATTTGGCCGATTACGGCGCGCGGCGCCGTCTGGTGAAACCTCTCATGAATGCCATCAAGAAAATCGGTTTTGTCGGTATCGGGAACATGGGCGCTCCGATGGCCGGGCACCTGGTAAAGAAGGGCTTCGACGTCACCGTGTACGACATCCGGCCGGAGGCGACGAAGGCGTTTGTCGCGCGGAATGGAGGGAGAAGCGCGGCCTCGCTCGTGGATGCAGCGCACGGGATGGATGCGGTCATCACCATGCTTCCCGATGACAAAGTGGTGCGCAAGGTTGTGCTGGGCGACGGCTCCGAAGATTGCGTTGCTGCGGGACTCGCCACGGGCGCGATCGTAATCGACATGAGCACTTGCAATCCCACGGCCACGCGCTTGCTTGCCGAAGCCTTGAGGCCGCGTGGACTCGACGTCGTGGACGCGCCGGTGATGGGCGGCGTGATCTTCGCGAAGGACGCGACGCTCGACATCATGGTGGGTGGGGAAGCGGCGCTCGTCGAACGCGTGAAGCCGGTGCTCTCTGCGCTCGGCCGCAGCGTCATCCACTGCGGCGGCACGGGCGCAGCGCACGCGATGAAGGCGCTCGCGAACTACGTGAACGCGTGCGCCCTCATCAACACAATCGAAGCGATGACCATTGGCAAGCGTTTCGGACTCGACGCGAAGCTGATGGCGGAGGCGCTGACGACCATGTGCGCGGGGCGCAATCACCCCGTCGAGAAGAAGGTGGTCCCGCACGTGCTGACGCGCAAGTACGGCACCGGCATGGCCATGGGCTTCATCGCCAAGGACGTGAGGATCGCGATGGAGACCGCAAAATCCATCGGCGCATTCGCGCCACTCGCCGAGCGCGTGTCGGAAATCTGGACCGCCGCGTCCGAGAAGATCGGTGCCGGCCGCGACCAGACCGAGATCGTGCGCTACTGGGAGGACGCGACCGGCGTCCGCCTGTGAGGGTCGGGGGAAGGGTAGAATTCCCCCCAACCGCACGCCGGGGACTGGCATGGGAAAAGACGATCTCCGCACGACCGCGCGCCGCATCGTGAAGGCGGCGTGCCCGCACGACTGCCCTGACACCTGCGCGATGGAGATTGCTGTCGAAGACGGCGTCGCGGTCGAGGTTCGCGGCGGCGCGATGCCGTTCACGGAGGGCACGCTGTGCACCAAGGTCGCAAAATACCTCGACCGCACCTATTCGAAGGAGCGCCTGCTCCATCCGCTGCGGCGCATCGGCGCGAAGGGACCGGGGGCAGGACGCCTCGAACGGATTTCCTGGGATGAGGCGCTCGACGAGATCGTCGCGCGATTCAAGGCGATTGCCGCGGAAGACCCGCAGCAGATCCTGCCTTGCAGCTACGCCGGAACCATGGGGCTCGCGCAGTACATGTCGATGGACCGGCGTTTCTTCAACCGCCTCGGTGCGTCGCTGCTCGACCGCACGCTGTGCTCCTCCGCGGGTAAGGCGGGCGTCAAGATCACGCTCGGCGCCTCGGTGGGGATGGACCCCGAGCGTTTCGATAAGGCGCGGCTGATCCTCATCTGGGGCTCCAACCCGGTCGTCTCCAACCTGCATCTCTGGTCGCGCTGCCAGGAAGCGAAGCGCCGCGGCGCGAAGCTCATCGCAATCGATCCATGGCGCAGCCAGACCGCCGAAAAGTGCCACCAGCACATTCGGCCGCTTCCCGGCACCGACGCCGCGCTCGCGCTCGGCATGATGCACGTCATCATCGGCGAGGGGCGCATCGACCGCGACTATGTCGAGCGCCACACGCTGGGGTTCGAGCAGCTCAAGGAGCGCGTCGGGCAATACCCGCCGGAGAAGGTTGCGCGCATCTGCGGCATCGGCGCGGAGGAGGTCGTGAACCTCGCGCGCGAGTACGCATCGGCGAGTCCGGCGGCGATCCGGGTGAACTACGGCCTGCAGCGTCACGCCGGCGGCGGCATGGCGGTGCGGACGATCGCGTGCCTGCCGGCGCTTGTCGGCGCATGGCGCGACGCAGCGGGAGGCGTCGTGCTCACTACCGGGGACTTCTACACCCTGGACCACAAGACGCTCGAGCGCCCGGACCTCATCCGCGGAAGCCCTCGCACGATCAACCAGGCCGCGCTCGGCGATGCGCTGACCTCGGCGACGCCGCCGGTCAAGGCGGTCTACGTCTACAACAACAATCCGGTCGCGGTCTGCCCGGATTCGAACAAGGTGATCGCCGGATTCTCCCGGCAGGATCTTTTCGCGGTCGTCCACGACATCTTCCTCACCGACACGGCGGACTACGCGGATATCGTGCTGCCGGCGACGACGCAACTCGAGCACTACGACGTGCACAAGTCGTACGGGCATCTCTACGTGGTCGCGAACAATCCCGCCATCGCTCCGGTGGGGGAGGCAAAGCCCAACAGCGAGGTCTTCCGCCTCCTCGCGAAGCGCATGGGCTTCACCGAGGCGTGCTTCGACGACTCCGACGAGGACCTCTGCCGGCAGGCGCTCGGCGCCGGTGCGCCGCGGATGCGCGGCATCGAGTGGCACTCGTTGAAGGAGCAGGGCTGGCAGCGGCTCACGGTGCCGGAGGTCTACGCGCCGTTTGCGGAGGGCGGCTTTCCCACTCCATCGGGCAAGTGCGAGTTCTACAGCGAGACCGCTTTGAAAATGGGGCTCGACCCGCTGCCCGGCTACACTCCGCCGCGCGAGAACGTCCACTCGGCGCCCGAGCTGGCGCGGCGCTATCCCCTCGCGTTCATCTCGCCGCCGTGCCGCGATTTCCTCAACTCGAGCTTCGCGAACCTGCCGTTTGCGCTCGCGTCCGCGAAGGAGCCGCGGCTCGACATCCATCCCGACGACGCGCGCGCGCGCGGGATCGCCGGCGGCGACCGCGTGCGGGTCTTCAACGACCGCGGCTCGTACACCCTCAAGGCCGCGGTTTCCGACCGGACCCGTCCGGGCGTCGTGGTGGCTCCTTCGGTCTGGTGGAAAAAGCTTTCGCCGGATGGCCGCAACGCGAACGACCTCACGTCACAGGCGATTGCCGATATGGGCGGCGC
>DASWHI010000058.1:0-1799 GCA_036398235.1 Burkholderiales bacterium | reverse complement strand
CATGCGGCCGCGCTGCAGAATGCTCTTGAACGGGATGGCTGGGACGGAGGTTGGTACCGGCGCGGCTATTTCGACGACGGGACGCCGCTGGGCTCGTCCACGAGCGATGAATGCCGGATCGACTCGATTGCGCAGTCCTGGGGCGTGATCTCCGGGGCGGCGGATCCGGTTCGTGCCCGGCGTTCCATGGCCGCCGTGGATGAGCAGCTCATTCGCCGCGACGAGGGTCTGGCCTTGTTGCTCGCGCCGCCCTTCGATCGCACGCCGCTCGATCCCGGATACATCAGGGGCTATCCACCCGGCATTCGGGAGAACGGCGGCCAGTACAACCATGCCGCCGCGTGGTCGGTGATCGCGTTCGCCGCACTCGGCCAGGGGGACAAGGCCGCCGGCCTGTTCTCGCTCGTGAACCCGATCAACCGCGCGAGCACGAGAGCGGACGTGCAGCGCTACAAGGTGGAGCCCTACGCCGCCGCCGCCGATGTCTATGCGGTCGCTCCGCACGCCGGGCGCGGCGGATGGACCTGGTACACCGGTTCAGCCGGGTGGCTGTACCGGGCCGGGATCGAAGCGATCCTCGGCTTTCGGCTGCAGGGAGCGTCCCTGCTCCTCGCGCCCTGTATTCCCAAGGAGTGGCCGCGTTTCGAGATCGTTTTCACGTATCGCTCTGCGCGCTACGAGATCGCCGTCGAGAACCCGGCCGGCGTCAGCGGTGGAGTCGCTTACGCCGAGCTGGACGGCAGGAAGCTTCCGGGCGGCCCGGCCCGGGTTCCGCTGGCGGATGATGGTGGAGCGCACCGGGTGCGCGTGATCCTCGGTTAAGCAAAAAACCAGACACGGCGCCGTCGCTCGTCCCAAAGGCCATCGAAGCCGGCCTTCAGACCACCCAGGCTACCGTGTCTGCAAACGAATTCACGCGGTCTCGAGGATATGAGACCGTGGTTTTCCGCCGATCAGGCTCCGGTCTTGATGACGGATTCGAGCCCCGCGACGCAAGCACCCGCTACGCCCCAGGTGGCCGTTTCCTGCCCGGGCATCCTGTCCCAGCCGCCTTTTTCAATGAGCTCGGATCGCTGGTAGCTTTCCGTCCCTTGCAATTCCTTGATTTTCGCCTTGTGGTCCGGCGCATTCATGAATTGGGCGACGCAGATCGCCGCCCGGCTCGCCAGGACCGCCTCGTCGCTCATCTTCACGGTCGTGCCGGAGGTCGTCCAGCCGCCCCACGCGAAGCCGATCGTCATCGCGACGCCCGCGCCGACCGCAAATCCCCAAAATCCATACGTCACCTTTGTTTCCATTTCCGGTTTCATGGGTCGTTCCCTCCAAAACGCCACTCTCCGCCCTGCCCGGCACGCGGTCTGTGCGCTACCGAACATAGCCCTCGATGTCGAACGGCTTGCCGTTCACCTCGACGCGGCTCGTGAGCGGCACCTGCTGCGTGATGAGGCCCTCGGCGAAGCAGCCGGCCTTGGCGTTCTTCACGAGGTGCGCGAGCCGGTCCGCGGGCTCGTCGCTCTGGAACTTGAGCTCGGTGGTGACGCCCTCCCAGCGGTTGAACACCGTGCCCTTCAACACCGAGCCCCCGAGATGCTTGCGCAGGACGACGCGGCAGCTCGCACCGCTCACCTTCAGCTTCATCATGTGCGCGTACCGCGCAACCTGGGTGAGCAGTCAGAAGCCGATCGCCATCGCGAGGTAGGTCATCGGCGACGGGTACCGGTCCGCGCCGCCGATGCGTTGGTGCTCGTCGCTGAACACCTCGAACTTTCCCATCGTGCCGCGCTTGAGGTGCATCTCGC
>DASWHI010000057.1:0-3688 GCA_036398235.1 Burkholderiales bacterium | reverse complement strand
GCGGTGCGCCGCAACGGGCGCGCCATCGCGCACGCGCTCGCGCGCGAGGGTGCCGACGTGGTGATCAACACGCGCCGGTCACGCGACGAGGCGGAGGGTGTGCGCGCGGAAATCGAGCGCATCGGCCGCAAGTCGCTGGTCTGCGTCGCCGACATCACCGACGAAAATGCGGTGCGCGGCATGTTCGGCGAGATCGCGGCGCGCTTCGGGCGCGTCGATATCCTGGTCAACAACGCCGCGGACCGCGGCATCGTGCCCTTTACCGAAATGACCACCGCGCAGTGGCGCCACATACTGGATATCGTCCTCGACGGCTCGTTCTATTGCTCGCGCGCGGCGATTCCCCACATGCTGGAGAACGGCTGGGGGCGCATCGTCAACGTGAGCGGTTTGAGCCACCACGCGCCGAACTACCTGGGGCGCGTGCACGTCTCCACGGCGAAGGCGGGGGTGGAAGGTTTCACGCGCGGGCTCGCCGCCGAGTTCGCGAAGCGCAACATCACGGTCAACTGCGTGTGCCCGGGGCGCATCGGGGGCGAGCGCTCCGCGACCTCGGCCGAAATGCCCGATCCTGGCATGGTGCCGCCGGTGGGCCATCTGGGGGTTTCCGAGGACATTGCAGGGGCGGTGCATTTCCTGTGCCTTCCCGGCTCGGGATTCATCACCGGCCACACGCTGCACGTCAACGGCGGCCAGTTCCTCCCTTGAGGACCGCCACGGCAGTCACTGCGCTTGTATGCCGAGCGCCCGGATGACCTTGCTGTACTTCTCGGTATCGCGGGCGACTTCCTTCGCGAATTCCTCGGGCGTGCTCGCGACGCTGGTCAGCCCGTCCCTGGCAAGCCGCTCCTGCATGAAGCGAGATTTCACAATCTCCGCGAGCGCCTGATTGAGCGCGCTCACCGCCGCGCGCGGCGTCGCGCCCGGGACGAAGATTCCGAACCAGGTCGAGACCTCGTAGCCGCGCAGCCCGCCCTCCGCGATCGTCGGCAGGTCGGGTGCAATGGGCGAGCGCTGTGTGGTCGTCACGCCCAGCGAGTGAAGCTTTCCTGCCCGCACGTGCGGCAGGCTCAGGAAGAGATTCGGCGCGTAGAACTGGACCTGGCCGCTCAGCATGTCAGCCATGGCGGCGCCCGATCCCTTGTACGGGACATGCGTCATCTCGACGCCGGCCATCTGGTTGAAGAGCGCGCAGGCGAGGCGCGAGATCGAGCCGACGCCCGGTGAGCCGTAGTTGATTTCCCCCGGGTGCTTCTTGGCGAGCGCGATCAGCTGCTTGACGGTCTTCGCGGGCAGCGAGGGATGCACGGTCAGGTTGAGCGGCCCGGTGGCGAGATTGGTCACCGGCGTGAGGTCGCGCGACTGATTGTAGGGCAGGTCTTTGAACAGGCTCGGATTGGACACGAAGCTCACCTGCACGAGCAGCATCGTGTGCCCGTCGGGGGGCGACTTCGCGACGAAGGCGGTGCCGATCGTGCCGCTCGCACCGGGGCGGTTCTCGACCAGGATCTGCTGGCGAAAGCGCCCGGTCAACTGCTGCGCGACGGTGCGCGCCATGATGTCTGTCGAGCCGCCCGGCGCGAAGGGCACCACGATGCGCATCGGCCCCGCCGGGTACGTCTGCGCCCACGCCGTCCCCGCCGCCGCAGCGAGCGCCGCCATCGCGATTCCCAGCTTGGTTCTCACTGTTTTCCTCCTCACCGTCACTCCCGCGGAGGCGGGAGTCCAGGCCAGTCTCCTACAACTTGACCAATCGCCCACTAGATTCCCGCCTTCGCGGGAATGACGAGCGTTAGAACATCTGCTGTCCGCCATCCACGTAGATCAGCTGCCCGCTGACCATCTTCGAGCCCGGGCCGCACAGGAAGCGCACCGCGTCGGCGATCTCCTCCGGCTCGACGCGGCGCCCGAGCGGCACGTTCGAGGCGTCCGGGCGCGCCGCGCGATCGGCCGCGCGCGCGGTATTCATCTGGCCCGGGGCGACGCAATTCACCCGGATATTGTGCTCGCCCAGCTCCTTTGCGAGCGCCCGCGTCATGCCGTAGAGCCCGAATTTCCCGACCGAGCCGTGCACGCGCCGCTTTGCGCCGGAGAGCGCGGTCATGCCGCCGATCGTCACGATCGCGCCGCCACCGCCCTTGATCATGTGCGGCAGGCAGGCCTTGGCGCAATGGAAGGAGCCGTCGAGCGTAACCGCGGTGAGGCTCTTCCACTCGTCGAAGCTCATGTCGATGAACGGCGTCTCCTTCCGCACCGACGCGTTGAGCACCAGGATGTCCAGCCGGCCGAAGCGCTTGACGATGGCTTCGACCATCGCGTTCACCGCCTTCGGATCCACGATGTCGGCCAGGTATGCCTCGGCCTTCCCGCCCGACCCGCGGATCTCCTGCGCGACCTTGTCGGCGTCCTCGCGGGAGGTGCGCGCGTTGACCGCGACCGCGACGCCACCGGCGGCGAGCGCGAGCGCGATGGCGCGCCCGATGTTGCGCGAGGCTCCGGTGACGAGCGCCACCTTCCCCGCGAGCTCATTTGCTGTTGTCATCGTTCTCCCTGTTCATGCCTCAAATGCGGGTAAGCTCCGGAGCGTCGGCCTTTTCGAGCACCCACATCGCGAAGCCCGCGTTCTTCCGAGCGATTCAACACGCATGATCTTCATTTGCCATCCCGATGGCGCCGATCATGGAGGATTATAGATGAGGGATGATGGGATTGAAGTCACGCGGTATCATGTGGCGGGTGACCGATGATTGACTGGGCCCATTTCACTCCCTGGACCTCGCTCGGCGGCGGCATCATGATCGGCGCCGCCGCCGCGATGCTCGCGCTGCTGAACGGCCGGATCGCGGGCATCAGCGGCATCATCGGCGGCGTGCTGCGGCCCGCGGCCGGGGACATGGCGTGGCGCTTTGCCTTCATTCTGGGGCTGCTCGTCGCACCGGCGGCGTATCGCCTGTTCGCCGCGCCGGCGGCGCCCACGATCGAGGCAAGTTATCCCGTGCTCCTGCTGGCGGGGCTGCTGGTGGGCGCCGGCACCCGCTACGGCTCGGGATGCACCAGCGGGCACGGTGTCTGCGGCCTGTCGCGACTGTCGCCGCGCTCGCTGGCGGCGACTATTGCGTTCATGCTCGCCGGAATCATAACGGTGTATGCCGTCCGCCACCTGCTCGCCTGAAAATCGCGATGAATGCTGTCAGCGCATTTGTGGTCGGCCTTCTCTTCGGCACCGGCTTGATCATCTCCGGCATGACCGATCCATCGAAGATCATCGGGTTCCTGGACCTGGCCGGCGCCTGGGATCCGTCCCTCGCGTTCGTCATGGGTGGAGCGGTCCTGGTCGGATTAATCGCATTTCGTTTCGCGCGCAGGCGCACGGTGTCGCTCCTCGGCGGTGCGATGCACCTGCCGAACGCGCGGCAAATCGACCGGCCGCTGATCCTCGGCAGCCTCGCGTTCGGGGTGGGCTGGGGTCTTGCGGGCTATTGCCCGGGACCGGCGGTCGTGGCGTTCGGCTCGGGCCAGGACAAGGCCGTGGTGTTCCTGGTTGCGATGATCGCCGGGATGGCGCTCTACGAGGCGGCGGATCGCCTCTTTCACGCCCGGCGCCGGAGGCGGATACCGCGCGAGCTCTCGGACGTCGCCGGCGACGCTTAGGCTACAGGTTGCTGCCGATCACGCCGCCGACGACCGC
>DASWHI010000056.1:0-1806 GCA_036398235.1 Burkholderiales bacterium | reverse complement strand
GAATTCGAACATCACCGGCTTGTCGTGGCGGGGGGACACGAACTCCGCGCCGTACTTCGGCATGCCGATCGCCGCGATCTCGGCTGCGACGCCCAGCCGCTCGAACAGCGGCATGTTGAAGGGCAGCAGCGATTCGCCGATATGGAAGCGCGGGTGGCGCGATTTCTCCAGGAGCACGACATCGCGACCGCGCTGCGCGAGGAGGGCGGAGATCGTCGATCCGGCGGGGCCGCCGCCGATCACGAGCACGTCACATCGGGTATCCGTCATCGCGCCGCTCGTGGCAGTCGTTGCCGGCCATTATAGGGTGAGGGGGAAGTCCCGGCGCCCCAATTCCGGCGCCAGCCAGTCCACTTTCACGCCGCCCGCTCCGTCCGGCGCCAGCGCCCGCCACAGCCATTGGAGCAGGGGCCGCGCCTCCGCTTCGAATTTCCACGGCGGGTTGACCACCAGCATGCCGCAGCCCGGTATCGCGGTGTCGGCATCCCGCTTGCGCACCAGCAGCTCGAGCCGGAGGACCTTGCCGATGCCGGTTCTCTCCACGTCGCGATCGAAGCCGCGCATGACGCCCGGCTTCATCAGCGGATACCAGATCGCGTACATGCCGGTCGGCCAGCGCTCGTGCGCCTGCCTGAGCGCCTTGGCGATGCGCGCGAACTCTCCCGACCGGTCGAACGAGGAATCGAGCAGCACCAGTCCCCGCCGCTCCGGCGGCGGCAGGAACGCCTTGAGCGCCTGATAGCCGTCCATGTGGTGCACCGCCACGTGGCGCTCGCGCCCGACGGCGGCTTCGAGCTCGGCGCAGTCCTTCCGGTTCAGCTCCGTGAGCACGATCCGGTCCCCCGGCCGGCGCAGGCTCAGGGCGATGAGTGGCGAGCCGGGGTAAAAACGCAGCCTGCCCTTCGGATTCTCGGACCGCACGGCGTCGAGGTAGGGCGCGAGCGCCGCGGGGACGTCCTTGCGGTCCCACAGCCTGCCAATGCCGTTCTCGAACTCGCGCGTCTTCCACGCCCACTCGTGCGCGAGGTCGTAGCGCCCGGTGCCGGCGTGCGTGTCGAGGTAGCAGTAGGGTGCTTCTTTCCCGGCAAGCGCCACGAGCAGCCGCGCGAGCAGCGCGTGCTTGAAGACGTCGGCAAAGTTGCCGGCGTGGAACAGGTGGCGATATGCGAGCACTTAGAGTTTGGTGTACTTGGTGGCTCTGCCGCGAGCCTTGTCCACGGGATACTTCTTCGCGTTGAGCGCAAGCTTCTTATCGCACGCCGCGGCGAGATCGATGCCGAGCTTGTCGCACAGCCGGACCAGGAACAGCAGCACGTCCGCGGCCTCCAGCGCCACTTCGGCGCGCGTCTCGCGCGGCAACCGCGCCGCCTGCTCGAAGGTGAGCCACTGAAAATGCTCGAGAAGCTCGCCGGCCTCGCCCGCCAGCGCCATCGCGAGGTTCTTGGGGTTGTGAAACTGATCCCAGTCGCGCTCGGCCGCGAATTCCGCGAGCCGCGCGCGCAGGGATTCCAGGCTGTCCGTGGTTTTCGTCATGCCGCGGCCTTCCGTGTGATCCGGTCTGCGCATTCTACCGGGGGCTTAGAATGGCGGCCTCAGGAACTTCCAATGTCCGTGCTCATCCACGCCACGGTTACCGTCACCGGCAAGAAGGACGCGCTCGCTGCGTGCGAGGCGCGGCTGCGCCGGCTGCTTTCGAGCCAGTTTCTCAAGGATGAGGTCGCCGAGCACCACGGGCCGACGGCGCTGTGCTACGACCTCAAGATCGAGGGCGGCATCCCGTTTCCGGCGTTTGCCCAGGCGTCGCAG
>DASWHI010000055.1:0-3817 GCA_036398235.1 Burkholderiales bacterium | reverse complement strand
CCGCCGCATGTTCTCGAACCCGATGGACCCGGCCAACTGCTTCCTCGACATTCAGGCCGGCTCCGGCGGCACCGAAGCGCAGGACTGGGCCCAGATGCTGGAGCGGATGTACCTGCGCTATTGCGAGCGCAAGGGATTCCGTGTCGAGCTCCTCGAGGAATCACCCGGGGAAGTTGCGGGCATCAAGAGCGCAGCGCTCAAGGTGAACGGAGATTATGCCTACGGGCACCTGCGCACCGAAACCGGCGTGCACCGGTTGGTGCGCAAATCGCCGTTCGACGCGAACAAGCGCCGCCACACGTCCTTCGCCAGCATCTTCGTCTATCCCGAGGTGGACGAGACGATCGAGGTCACCATCAATCCCGCGGATCTGCGGGTCGACACCTTTCGCGCGTCCGGCGCCGGCGGCCAGCACGTCAACAAGACCGATTCTGCGATCCGCATTACGCACCTCCCCACCAACATCGTGGTGCAATGCCAGAACGACCGCTCCCAGCACCGCAACCGGGCGGAAGCGATGGCG
Organism: Burkholderiales bacterium; assembly: GCA_036398235.1. Lineage (GTDB taxonomy): Bacteria > Pseudomonadota > Gammaproteobacteria > Burkholderiales > SG8-41 > SG8-41. Next base: position 3,294 of record DASWHI010000055.1, on the reverse strand, counting down.
ATGCTCAAGTCGAAGCTCTACGAGCTCGAGGTGAGGAAGCGCCAGGATGAGAAGCAGGTGCTGGAGGACGCCAAGACCGACATCGGCTGGGGGCACCAGATCCGCTCTTACGTGCTCGACCAGTCGCGCATCAAGGATTTGCGCACCAACGTCGAGGTCGGCAATACGCAGGCGGTGCTCGACGGCAACCTCGACGGTTTCATCGAAGCTTGCCTGAAGCGCGGCGTCGCCTAATGGACGACGACAACAAGCTGGTGGAGGAACGGCGCGCGAAGCTGAAGGCGCTGCGCGAGCGGGGATTCGCCTATCCCAACGATTTCGCGCGCGCACACCTTGCCGCCGATCTTCAGTCCGGCCACGGCAAGCACGATCGTTCCGCGCTCGATGCGGATCCGGTGAAGGTGAAGATCGCCGGCCGCATCATGCTGAAGCGCGTGATGGGCAAGGCGAGCTTCGCGACCATCCACGATGCGAGCGGCGCGATCCAGATCTTCGTCTCCGACAGCGACACCGGCCAGGAGGCGCATGCCGCGTTCAAGCACCACGACATCGGCGACATCATCGGCGTCGAGGGCGAGCTGTTCCGCACCCGGACCGGAGAGCTGACGGTAAAGGCCCGCAAGCTGCGCCTCCTCGCCAAATCGCTGCGCCCGCTGCCCGAGAAGTACCACGGTCTGACCGACTCCGAACTCCGTTACCGCCAGCGCTACGTCGATCTCATCGTCAACGAGGACACCCGGCGCGTCTTCCTCGCGCGCTCGCGCATCGTGCACGCGATTCGCGATTTCCTGCTCGGCGAGCAGTTCCTGGAAGTGGAAACGCCGATGATGCAGCCGATTCCGGGCGGCGCCGCGGCGCGTCCGTTCGCGACCCATCACAACGCGCTCGACATCGATCTCTACCTCCGCATCGCTCCCGAGCTCTATCTCAAGCGGCTGGTGGTGGGCGGATTCGAGAAGGTGTTCGAGGTGAACCGCAACTTCCGCAACGAGGGCATTTCCACCAAGCACAATCCCGAATTCACGATGCTCGAGTTCTACGCGGCCTACACCGACTACGAGTACATGATGGCCGTGATCCCGCGCATGCTCGCGCACACCGCGCAGGCGGCGCTGGGCAGCGCCCGCTTCACCTACCAGGGCAATGAAATCGACCTGGCCCGGCCCTATGAGCGCCTCACCATCACGCAGGCGATCAAGAAACACCAGCCCTCGGTCACCGATCAGCTTCTCAGTGACCGCTCCGCGCTCATCAGCCGGCTCACCGAGCTCGGCATCGCTTATCGCCCCGCCGACGGCATCGGCGGACTGCAGTTGACGCTATTCGAGAACACCGTGGAAGAGAAACTGATCCAGCCGACCTTCATCGTCGACTATCCCACCGAGGTGTCGCCGCTGGCGCGGGCAAGCGCCCGCAACCCCGACATCGCCGAGCGCTTCGAGCTCTACATTGCCGGGCGCGAGATCGCCAACGGCTTCTCCGAGCTGAATGACCCCGAGGACCAGGCCGAGCGCTTCGCACGCCAGGCACGGCAGAAGGAAGCGGGCGACGCGGAAGCGATGCACTACGACGCGGACTTCATCCGCGCGCTCGAGTACGCCATGCCGCCCGCCTCCGGCGCCGGCATCGGCATCGACCGCCTGGTGATGCTCCTCACCGACAGCCCCTCGATCCGCGATGTGATCCTGTTTCCCCTCCTTCGGCCAGAAACATAGAAAGGTATTCGTTCAGTCTGAAATATCCGTTCGCCCTGAGCTCGTCGAAGGGCGAACACAGCAGCAACCCATAAGCGGCGATAATTCAGCGAGATGAGTTTCTGGGTATACATGCTCCGCTGTGCCGATGATTCCTATTACATCGGACACACGGACGATCTCGAAGTCCGCATGGCGCATCATCATTCAGGTCAAATCCGTGGCTATACTTCGTCACGCTTGCCTGTTCGCCTCGTATTTTCGCAGGCTCACGATTCTCGCGTGGAAGCGCTCGCCGCTGAACGTCAGATCAAGGGTTGGAGTCGTAAGAAAAAGCAAGCGATGATTCGTGGAGATTGGGCGGAAGTGTCGCGGTTGGCGCGTAGCGGAAATACAGGCAACGCCGTTCGCCCTTCGACAGGCTCAGGGCGAACGGTAAGTTCGCGAACGATAAGAGGGCGAACGGAAAAGGACTGACCTTGGAAGCGCCGCTCTGGAAACCCTCCGCCGAGCGCATCGCAACGACTCACTTGATGGCGTTCATGCGCCACGCGCACAGCCACTGGGGCGTGGCCGCGCGCGATTCGACGGAGCTGCACCGGTGGTCCGTTACCGAGCCCGCCCAGTTCTGGCAGTCAGTCTGGTCGTTCTGCGGAGCGATCGGCGACGCCGGCGACGGGCCGGCTCTGGTGGATGGGCACCGCATGCCGGGCGCACGCTGGTTTCCCACCGTGCGGCTCAATTACGCCGAGAACCTGCTGCGGCGCCGCGACCGCTCGCCCGCCATCGTGTTCTGGGGCGAGGACCGGCTGAAGAGCGCGGTCACCTGCGCCGAGCTCTATTCCGAGGTATCGCGCCTCGCGCAGGCGTTGCAGCAGCTGGGCGTCAGGCCCGGGGAGCGCGTCGCCGGCTACATGCCGAACGTCCCCGGGACGGTGATCGCAATGCTGGCGACGGCGAGCCTCGGCGCCGTCTGGTCCTCATGCTCCCCCGATTTCGGCGTGCAAGGTGTGCTCGATCGCTTCGGCCAGATCGAGCCGCGCGTCCTGTTCACCACGGACGGCTACTTCTACAACGGCAAAGCGATCGACGTGCTCGCGCGCCTTGCGGAGATCGCGGAGCGGCTGCCGTCGGTGGAGAAAATCGTCGTCGTGCCCTACACGCAGCCGCGGCCCCGCATCGCGCACATCCCGCGCGCGGTCAATGTCCACGACCTGATGGCGCCGCATCGCCCGCGGGAGATTACGTTCGAGCGGTTTCCGTTCGACCAGCCGCTCTTCATACTGTATTCCTCGGGGACGACGGGCGTTCCAAAATGCATCGTGCACGGCGCGGGCGGCACGCTGCTGCAGCACCTGAAGGAGCACCAGCTGCACGTCGATCTCAAGCCGGGCGAGCGCCTGTTCTACTTCACGACCTGCGGCTGGATGATGTGGAACTGGCTCGCCTCCGCCCTCGCCTCGCGTGCCACCATCGTCCTCTACGACGGCTCGCCGCTCGTCTCCGGCGGGCGCATCCTGTTCGACTACGCGGACGCCGCACGGATGACGGTCTTCGGAACCTCCGCCAAGTTCATCGACAGCGCCGCGAAGGCGGGCTT
>DASWHI010000054.1:0-13785 GCA_036398235.1 Burkholderiales bacterium | reverse complement strand
GAACACGAACCCGCTCTGCACGACGCGCTCGGCAAAGTCGGCGCTCTCGGAGAGGAAACCCCAGCCGGGGTGGATCGCCTCGGCGTCCGTCACCTCGGCCGCGCTGATGATGGCGGGGATGTTGAGATAGCTCGCGCTCGAGGGCGGCGGCCCGATGCACACCGATTCGTCGGCCAGCTTGACGTACTTGGCATCGCGATCCGCCTCCGAGTGCACGACCACGGTCTTGATGCCGAGCTCGCGGCAGGCGCGCTGGATGCGCAGCGCGACTTCACCGCGATTGGCGATCAGGATTTTTTCGAACATCAGCCGAGGATGAAGAGCGGCTCCCCGTACTCCACCGGCTGGCCGTTCTCCACCAGGATCGCCTTGACGGTGCCGTCCTGGTCGGCCTCGATCTCGTTCAGGAGTTTCATCGCTTCGATGATGCAGAGCGTCTCCCCCGCCTTGACCGCCTGCCCCACCTCGACGAACGCGTTCGCGCCTGGCGCGGAGGAGCGATAAAAGGTTCCGACCATGGGCGACCGGATGACGTGGCCCTCGGGCGCCGCTGCCGCCTCGCCCTCGGCCGGTGCGGCGGGCGCTCCGGTCGGGGCCGGGGCCGGCCCCGCTGGCGGCGGGGCGACGACGTGCGTTACCGTCGCCGCCTGGGGTCCACCGGTGACGCCGCGGCTGATGCGCACTTTTTCCTCGCCCTCGGTAATCTCGAGTTCCGCGATGCCCGATTGCTGCACCAGGTCGATCAACGTCTTCACCTTGCGCAGGTCCATGCCTATCCCCTTCTCCCGGAGTGCTGCAGGGCAAACTCCAGGGCCAGCTCATAGCCCCTGGCGCCGAGCCCGCTGATGATCCCGACCGCGATGTCGGTGAAATAGGACTCCCGGCGGAACGATTCACGCGCAAACACGTTGGAAAGGTGCACTTCGACAAAGGGAATGCCGACCGCCGCCAGCGCGTCCCGCAGCGCCACGCTGGTATGGGTGTAGGCGGCCGGATTGATGATGATGAAGTCCACTGTTTCCCGGCGTGCCTGCTGGATGCGCTCGACCAGCTCCGACTCGGAATTGCTCTGATACGTCGCGAGCCGCACCCTCCCCTCCTTCGCGCGCCGCTTCAGGCGAGAATCGATCGCCCGCAGGGTGTCCCTGCCGTAATGCCTCGTTTCGCGCGCGCCCAGCAGGTTCAGGTTGGGGCCGTGTATGACCAGGATGTTCTTGGCGCCGGGCATCGGGGTGCCTTGATGGAAGTCTCGGACCCCCCTGGAAGTCCAAACGGGACCCGACTCGAATATTGCTCCGGCAAGGAGTCTGTCAAAATTCGGCGATAATGTCCAGAAATTGACTGAAGTTACTGCAGGTTCGGATCAGATATGACGCGCTGGCTCGGGCGCGTCACCCACCTGGCGTCAACTACCCGCATACCACCGGAGCCTAGGCACAACCTCCTGATAATCAAGGAGGTTAAGCTGAGCCCGAATTGAGAAAGATCGAATCTTTTAAAAGGAGATAGCGGATATAGCCCGCGAATTCGTCAAAGATAGCCTCAGAGCAGGGGCTGAATCAGGCGTTCCAGCCTGGCTTCCTTGAGCCCACCGGGCTCCCGGCTCACCAGGTTGCCGTTACGGTCGATCACAAGCGTATAGGGCAATACACCGGCACGGTTTCCCACCTGGCGCAGCAGTTCGATCGCCTCCACCCCCCCTAGCAGCAACGGATAGTTGATGCGGAACTCGCGGGCGAATGCCGCCACCGGGTCGGGCGGGTCGATCGCGATGCCGACGAACTGAAGTCCCCGGCTCCCGTAGCGCTCCTGCAGCCGCACAAACACCGGGATCTCCTCCCGGCAGGGCGCGCACCAGGTTGCCCAGTAGTTGACTACCAGCACGCTTCCACGCCATTGCTCGAGGCTTCGGGACGTGCCTTTGACATCGGCGAGCTGCGCCCTGAGCACCCGCTCCACGACCTCCGGCGTATCCATCCCCGACCCGGTGCCGCCGCCCCGCGACCAGAGGTGATAACCCACCCCCGCGGCGGCGGAGGCGCCCGCCACGAGTATGAGGATCGCGAGCGAGCGCGCCTTCATCGCCGGAAGCCCAGCGCCTGGTCGAGCACCGGCACGAAGCGATCGGCGGGCTGAAATCCGATCACGCGCAGGCCCTGGATTTCGCGGCCGTCGCGGTCGAAAAAAACGATGCCGGGGGGGCCGAACAGGCGAAAACGCTTCAGCAGCGCCGCGTCCTCCGCGTTGTTCGCGGTGACGTCCGCCTGCAACAGCACCATTTCACGGAAGCGGGCCCGCACCCGCTCGTCGCTGAAAGTGTAGCGCTCCATCTCCTTGCAGGAGACGCACCAGTCAGCATAGAAATCCAGCATCACGGTCCGGCCCGCCGCGGCCCGGATGCGCTCATCCAGCTCGGCGACGTTGCCGATGCGCTCGAACGGCGTCTCGGACGATGCGCCGCCGGAGTCCGTGACGCGCAGGCCCGAGAGCGGCTGCAGAATGTCGCGCCCGCCCGACAGCGCGCCGACGAGATAGGCGAGCCCGGCGATCAGCGCGATGATGCCGACGCCCTTGCTGAAGCGCTGGAAGCCATGCGCGGTCGCGGGCAGGGGATCGATGGCACGCAGATGGATCGCCGTTACGATCAGCAGCGCCGCCCACAGGAACATCTGCACCGGAACGGTCAGGAACGGCGAGACGAGGTAGATCGCCATTCCGAGCAGCACCGTGCCGAAGCTGCGCTTCACCGTCTCCATCCACGGTCCCGCCTTCGGCATCAGCGCTCCGGCCGAGGCGCCCACGGCGAGCAGCGGCACGCCCATGCCGAGCGCCATCGCGAACAGCGCCGATCCGCCCAGTACGACGTCCCGGCTCTGGCCGATGTAGAGCAGGGCCCCCGCCAGGGGCGCGGCCACGCACGGTCCGAGGATCAAGGCCGAAAGCACGCCCATCACGAATACGCCCACCGTGTGCCCGCCGTGGAACCGGTTGCTCGCATCGGCGAGCCGGTGCTGCAGCGCCACCGGCATCTGCAGCTCGTAGAGGCCGAACATGGCGAGAGCAAGGGCGACGAACACCAGCGCGAAGGCGCCCAGAACCCACGGGCTCTGCAGCGCCACCGAGAGCATCGATCCGGAAAGTCCCGCCGCAACCCCCGCCCCCGCGTAGGTCAGCGCCATGCCGAGCACGTAGACGGCCGCAAGCAGAAAGCCCTTCGTTTTGGTGACGGCCCGGCCGCTACCGACGATGACACCGGAGAGGATCGGCACCATCGGCAGCACGCAGGGCGTGAACGAGAGCAGCAGTCCGAATCCGAAGAAGCTCGCGACCACCAGCCAGAACCCGCCTTCGAACACGCGCGCGATGCTCGTGTCATCCGCCGCCGGGCCGCTCCCGAACAACCACCCGGGCGCGGCATCGCTGCGCGCCGCGCCCGCGGCGAGCGATGCGAATTGCAGCTCCGCCTTCTGCTCATGGGGCACGTAGCACACCCCGATGTCCGCGCAGCCCTGCGAGACCGCCGCGAGCTGTAGCGCCGGCTGGCCCGCATCGGCGAGCTCGAACGGCAGCAAGATGCTGAGGCTGCCGCGATAGGTCTCGACCTCGCCGAAGAATTCATCGCGGTGCTTGCGGCCCGGCGGCAGTTGCGGCGCGCCGGATTTCACGCCGGCCGGGGCGAGCGTGAACTGGAACTTGTCCCGGTACATGTAATAGCCGGGCGCGATCTGGTAGGTCACCTCGATCGAGCGCGCGTCCTTCAGGCGCGCGGCGAAACGGAACGCCTTGTCCGGCTCGAGCAGTTCCGGCTCGGCTGCGCGCGCGAGGCTCGCAAACGCCAACAGCAGAATCAGGACGAAGCGCATTGCAGGCCGGTGACGCCGTGTGCACAGGGCGCGACGAGGGATGGGCGCAACTCGGATGTCACGGATTTCCCGCCCTATGAGCGACGAGTGAGGAGTCACGGTGCTCGATCAGCCGATGGAGATGCTGGTCTCGTCCGCGACCCAGCGGAGGTAGTCGTCGCAGCCGTGCACCACTGGGACCGCGATGATTTCCGGAAGTTCATAGGGATGGAGCCCGCGGATGGCGGCCTCCACCTCGGCGTAGCGCACGGCGCGGGTCTTGATCAGGACCGGCACCTCGCGCGCGTTCTCGAGGGCGCCCCGCCAGCGATAAACCGATGTGCATTCGGCAAGCACGTTGACGCAAGCCGCCAGCCGTTTCGCGACGAGCTCGTGGGCGAGCCGGAGCGCGGCTTCGCGGTCCGGCAAGTTGGTGAGGACGATGACGAAGTCATCCATTTTTCTGGGCGGCCGCACTGCCGCCGTGGAGCACGGCGCGATGATCGAGCGTCAGCCGCAGCTGCTGCTTCCGGCGACGGTTCGCGAAGTGCTGTGGTAGACTGCCGCCCTTCGCCAGCGCGGCGACCGGCCGAGCCGTGCGCTCGGCGAAGCCGCAGAAGCCGACGATGAGCGGGCGCCTCATGCCGCGATTTTAGCTCGAAGCGGGCCGCACCCGACACGAGCCGCGAGTAACGGGCAACGAGCCGCGCCAAACGAATCAAGCATGCCGCATACCGTAACGATCCAGCCGAGCGGGCACCAATTCACCGTCAACGACGGCGAGACCGTGCTCGCCGCGGCGTTGCGCGAGGGCATCGTCATCGCCTACGGCTGCCGCCACGGCGTATGCGGCACCTGCAAGGGACGCCTGCAGGAGGGATCCGTGGATTACGGCGTCTACCAGGAGCACGCCATGAGCGAGGCGGAGAAGCGCGCCGGAATGGCGCTCTTCTGCCAGGCCAAGCCGCTCGCCGACCTCGAGATCCAGTGCCGCGAGATCGGCGCCGCCGTGAAGGGCATCCAGATCAAGATTTTGCCGGTGCGCGTGGTGAAGATGCAGCGCGCCGCGCCCGATGTGATGCTGCTCGACTTGAAGCTCCCGGCCAACGAGCGGCTGCAGTATCTCGCCGGCCAGTACATCGATCTCCTGCTCAAAGGCAGCACGCGCCGCAGCTTCTCGATGGCGAACGCGCCGCACGACGACGGCGTGCTCCAGCTGCACCTCAGGGATTACGGCGGCCCGTTCAGCCAGCACGTCTTCGGCGTCATGAAAGAGAAGGACATCATCCGCTTCGAGGGTCCGTTCGGTACGTTCTTCCTGCGCGAGGAGAGCGCGAAGCCCATCATGCTCCTCGCGAGCGGCACCGGCTTCGCGCCGATCAAGGCGATGGTCGAGCACGCACAGCACACGAGCATTGCCCGGCCCATGACGCTCTACTGGGGTTGCCGCGTGCGCGCCGATCTCTACCTGAACGAGCTCGCGGAGGGCTGGCACCGCGCCGGCCGCCTCCGTTACGTGCCGGTGCTTTCGGATGCACCCGCGTCCGACCACTGGACCGGGCGCACCGGGCTCGTGCATCGCGCCGTGATGGAGGACTATCCCGATCTCTCCGGTCACCAGGTGTACGCCTGCGGCGCCCCGGTGATGGTGGACGCGGCACATCGCGACTTCACCTCGACGTGCGGTCTTCCCGAGGAGGAATTCTTCTCCGATTCCTTTACCCCCGCGGCAACGGCGTCAGGCTGACTGCGGAAACGCTCCCATGCCGCGCTCCGGCGCCAGCAAGTTCGCAGCCCTGTCGATCGCGGCGGCGCTGGCGACCATCGCGCTGAAGACCCTGGCGTGGTGGCTCACCGGCTCGGTCGGCCTGCTCTCCGACGCCATCGAGGGAACCATCAACCTCGTCGGCGCCACCGTCGCGCTGGCGATGATCAGCGTGGCAGCCCGCCCTCCCGACGCGGATCACGCGTTCGGCTACACCAAGGCCGAGTACTTCGCGAGCGGGCTGGAAGGCACGCTGATCCTGCTCGCAGCCATCGCCATCGGATTCGCCGCGATCGACCGCCTCATCACGCCGCGCCCGCTCGAGCACGTTGGAGCCGGGCTTGCCGTATCGGCGGCCGCCTCGCTCATCAACTACGGGGTCGCGCGCCGGCTCCATCAGGCGGGACAGCATTACCGGTCCATCGCGCTCGAGGCGGACGCCCGCCACCTCATGACCGACGTCTGGACCTCCGCGGGCGTCATCTTCGGCGTTGCGGCGGTCTGGGTGACCGGCTGGGCGCGGCTCGATCCCCTGATCGCGCTGGCGGTGGCCGCCAACATCGTGTGGTCGGGTTACCGGCTCATGCAACGCTCGATCCACGGCCTGCTCGACCGCGCGTTGCCGCCCGACAGGATGCGGGTGCTGGAGGGCGCGCTCGAGCGCTACCGCGCACGGGGTATCGATTTCCACGCCCTGCGCACGCGCCAGGCCGGGACGCGCTCATTCGTCACCCTGCACGTGCTGGTGCCAGCCGCCTGGACGGTTGCTCAGGGTCACGACCTCGCGCACGAAGTCGAAAAGGACATCCACGCAGTGCTTCCCGACGCGGTGGTGCTGACGCACGTGGAGCCGCTCGGCTACCCGGAGTCGTACCAGGACGTGGACCTCGACCGCTAGTGCCGATCCAACTTAAATCGACACAACGATTACCGCTTTCGATTCATCTCGTGCCCACGCCATCCCATCAAGATCAGCCCGAAATAGTTGGAACGGCACTAGTGCAGCGCGCGGCGGCGCCCGCCGGTCGCGGCGCCCAGCTGGGCCAGCGCCAGCCTGAGTCCTTCGCGCTCGTGCCGCCGCGCCGTTTCGGCATTGCCGAGCCGCTCCTGCAGCCGGGCGAGCGCAAGGTGAGCGCTGTAGGTCGGCTCGACCGCGACGCTCGCCTCGAGGTAGCTCTGCGCCTTGCCCCACAGGCCCTGATCGCCGCACAGCCGGCCCAGCGTTAGCAGCAGCACGGCGTCCCGCGGATGGGACGTGAGCCATTCCTCGGCGCGCTCGATGCGCCGGAGGGCGTCGCCGTCCTCGCATTCTGCGTAGAGACCCACCAGCTCGCTGTCCCAGTTCGCGGCCACGGCCTGCTCGATGATCCGGTGCGCGCGCTCGCAGCCGCCCAGCGCGATGAAGCCGTGGGCCGCGGCGAGCGCGACCCGACGCTCGGTGCGATCGGATGCCGGGACCCGGTCCCAGGCTTCCTCCAGCGCGAGTGTGTCGACGGACCTGCGCTTGAGGTTTTCCGCGAGCGCGTAGCGGCGCAGCTGCTCAGCCTGCGCCGGGTCGTACACGTTGCGCTTGCGCAGTTCCTCCGTCAGCGCCAGCACCTGCTCCCAGTTGCGCGCCTGCTGCTGGGCCTTCAGCTCGAGCCGCAACGCCGCGGTATGGCGGCGCGGCAGGCGCCGGAGGAGATCGAGCGCTTCCTGGTAGCGCCGCTCCTCGAGCATCAGTTCGGCTTCCGTCACGACGCGCGCCGGCGCATCGTGAGAAACCGCAGCCGCTTGCGCGAGATAGGCGTCGCGCCGCTCGAAGTCCTTGAGCTCGTGCGCCGCGCGCGCCGCCAGCACCGCGGCGAGGCCGGGAGATTCGCCCAGTTCAATGGTCGCGGCCGCCGCCTGTTCGGCGCGGCGATAGCGCCCCGCAAGATATTCCTGCAGCGCCTCGCGCAGCGACGCCCACGCCTTTTCCCGGCGCCGCGCAAGGCGGTGCTCCCGTACCTGCCGCGGCAGGCGGAGTGCGGCGGCGGCGGCGCGCGCCAGCGCGTAGGCGGCGGCGAAACCGATGACCAGAAGGAGGACCAGCAGGTTGAGCGAGATCTCGATGCGGTAGGGCGGCAGCGTCAGCAGCACGTAGCCGGAGTTGCGGGCGGCGGCAAGCGTCAGACCCACGGCGAGCCCCGCGATCGCGACCACCCAGAGCAGCGTCCTCACGCTACCGCCCGCTCACTACTGGCCGCGCGCGCGCGCCACCCGCAGATTGCGCATCGCTTCCAGCGTGGCGGTGATTTCCGGCGCTTCGATCCCGATTTCGGCGTCGTGCAGGTTGCGCAGGGTCGCCAGCGCGCGCGCTACATTGTTGTTGCGCGTGGCGTAATAGCGGCCGAGCCAGTCGCGCGCGGCTTTCAGGTCGGCCTTGTAGCTCGTCGCGTCGCGGGCGAGCAGCGCCAGGCGCGCGCCGATCAGGCGCAGCCGCAGGTTCTCGCGCAGGAAAAACGCCTGTGAGGGCGCGAGCAGAGCGGCGTCGGCCTCGTCCACCCGCTCGACGCGTACCAGCTGGCTGAGATCCCCCCAGAGCTCGGTCCAGAAGCGCGCCCACCGGCTCGATTCGGCCGCCCCGGGCGCGTCGGGGCGCGGCTCCGCCGGCTGCGGCCGCGCCTCCATCGCCAGCGGCAGCCGGTCCACCTGCGCGATCAGCGCATCGAGCCGCGCGCTGATGGCGAGCGTGTCCACGTGCGGCGCCGCCTTCAGCCGCTCGATGTCGCGGTTGATGGCCTTGCGCAGGGCCGCGAGCTGCGGCCGGTCCATGCGCCGCAGGCGGTTGTCCGCCGCCTGCAATGCCGCGAGCGCGGCCTTCACGTTGCCGGCGAGCGCTAGCTGCTGGCTGGCGATGAACAGCGACTGCTCGATCTCGGCGTAGGCCCAAAGGTCGCGATTGCGCGCGAGCTCCTGGTAGAGCGCGTCCAGCGCGGTCCTCTGATCCTGCGCATCTGCAAGCTGGCTCTCGAGCTTGGCGAGCTTCGCCTGCGCCGTGGCGATTGCCTCGCGCGCTTCCGCCGCCGCGAGCCGGCTGTCCCGGAGCTTGGCCTCGGTTTCTTCGCGCAGCGCGGCGGTCTCCCCGCGGCCGTCATACCACTGCCACGCCGCGAAGGCGAGGGCGAGCACCGCGATCCACAGCGCGGGATCGACATTGCGCAAGAGCCCGCTGCGCGCGGGCGCGGCGGGCGGCGGGCGGTTTTCAGGCGTGGATTCGCTCATGGAAACTCGAGCCGGGATGCATCAAAGAGCCTATCTCAATGATAGGCTCTAGTATGCGGGCGGGCGCTGCCGCGCCGCAATCGGCCGGACGATCAGCGTTGTGCGCCGAAATAGGCGGCGAGGCCGGTCAGCATCCCCTCGTCGCCCGGTCCGGTCACGATCACCTTCCGCACGCCAAGCGCCTGTGCGGCCTCGGCGATCCGCGGGTGCGGCACGAAAACCGGCGTTTCGTGCAGCCGCTCCCGCCCCGGCGGTCCGATGATCTCGGCGAAATTGCGCAGGCCCTCGCTGCTGGTAGCCGTGACCGCATCGACCCCGTTGCGCGACCACGCCTGCAGCAGCGGCGCCGCGTCGAGCTCCGGCCTGACGCGGCGGTAGCACTCCGCGTACTCGACCACCGCGCCGCGCTCGCGCAGCGTCTCGCCCAGCAGCTCGCGCCCGCCTTCGCCGCGGAAGATCACCACCCGCCGGCCGGTCACGGCCGCGAGCGCCGGCAACTCGAGAAGGCTCTCGCTATCGTAGCGGCCCTGCGGCGCAAGGACGCCCGTTATCCCGAACCGCTCGAGCGCCCTCACGCTGGCGCCGCCCACGGTGGCAACCTGGAGCCGGCGCGGAAACTTGCGGCGGCCGCTGATCAACTTCATCGCGCGCTCGACTGCGTTGGGACTGACGAAGATGGCGAAGTCGTACTGGTCGAGGCGATCCACCAACCGCGTGACCGACCACGGGTCCTTGACGTCGCGGATCTCGATCGCGGGAAACAGGATCGCGCGGCCGCCGGCATCCTTGATCATGCGTACGAATGCCTGGGCCTGGTGCGCCGGCCGTGTCACCACGACGCTCTTTCCCGTGAGCGGCTTGCCCCTCATCGCGGCGTTCCCGAGAAATTCTCTCGACATGCGGGCATGTGCCCTTCCCCGACGCCCCGGCCGTTCAGGTTTGCAGCGCGGCCAGGATTTCTCCGGCGCCCTGCGCCTTGAGTCCCTTCGCCAGCGTGACGCCAAGCGCTTCCGGATCGCGCGCCGGCCCCTTCAATTCGCCGCTCACGATGCGCGAGCCGTCGGGCGCGCCGACGAATCCGCGCAGCCGCAGGTCCCTGCCTTCCGCCACCGCGTAGGCCCCGAGCGGAACGATGCAGCTGCCCGATAGCGAGCGCGAGAAGGCGCGCTCCGCCGCGACGCAGCGCGCCGTGGCCGCGTGATTGATCACGGCGAGCGTCTCGACCAGATCGGCGCGGCGGGCGAGGCATTCCACCCCGAGCGCGCCCTGCCCGGGCGCCGGCAGGCTTTCCGCAGGCGGGAGCAGGCGCGTGATGCGGTCTTCGAGCCCCAGGCGCTTCAGCCCCGCGGCGGCGAGAATCACGGCATCGTAGTCGCCCGCGTCGAGCTTTCGCAATCGGGTAGTGACGTTGCCGCGCAAGGGCTCGATCCGCAAACCGGGATGCCGCGCCCGCAGCTGGCATTCGCGGCGCAGGCTGGAGGTGCCGACGCGCCCGCCCGCCGGCAGCGCGGAAAGATCGGCGTAGCGGCCCGAGACGAACGCGTCGCGCGGGTCCTCGCGCTCGGATACCGCCGCCAGCGCGAATTCCCGGGAGAGGGTCACCGGCAGGTCCTTCACCGAGTGCACGGCGATATCGGCGCGCCCGCTCAGCAGCGCTTCCTCGAGCTCCTTCACGAACAGTCCCTTGCCGCCGATCTTGGCAAGCGAGGCGTCGAGCCGGCGGTCGCCCTCCGTGGTAAGGCCGAGGATGCCGATTTCCGTGCGCGGATACAACGCGGCGAGCCGCGCCGCAACGTGGCGCGCCTGCCACAGCGCCAGCGCCGATTCGCGCGAGGCGATCACGATGCGCCGCGGCGCTTCTGCTCCGATGGCTGCCCCCCGTGACGCGTTCCGTAAGTAACTTGCACTATTCCGTTCGGGCTGAGCTTGTCGACGACCGGGCGGAATCAAAGCCGTTCATGGTTCGACCGGCTCACCACGAACGGCAAGTTGTCCGCGGGACGGCACACCAGGAGTAGCGGCTCATTCGGATGAGCTCCCGGCTTTCCCGAACTCGCGCACGATGTACTGCTGGCGGCGGCTCACCGCGATGCGCTCCTCCACCCCGTCGAGCAGCACTTCCCAGTGCGCTTCGCCGTCCTTCATCGTGCGCTCGAAGCCGCGCACGGCCGCGCGCGCCACCAGGCAATTGCGGTGCGCGCGCACGAAACGCTCGCCGAATTCCTCCTCGAGCTTGGTCAGCGCTTCCTCGATCAGGTACTCGCGCGCCGCGGTCCGCACCGTCACGTACTTGAGCTCGGCCTTGAGGTAGAGCACGTTCCTCACCGGGATCAAGTGGACGCGCCCGCGTTCCTGCGCCGAGAGGTGCGTGCGCGCGGCGCGCGCGATTGCGTCCAGCACCTCGCCCCGCGGCGCCGCCACCGCGCGGGTGAGCGCCTCCTTCAGGCGCGCCAGCCGGATCGGCTTGAGCAGGTAGTCGACCGCGTGCACCTCGAAGGCGCGAATGGCGTAGGCATCGTAGGCGGTCGCAAACACCACTGCCGGCGGCCGGTCGAGCTTCTGCAGGTGCTGCGCGACCTCGATCCCGTCCATCTCCGGCATGCGGACATCGAGCAGCACGACGTCCGCCGGCGCGGCCGCGAGCAGCTCGATCGCCTCGGGTCCGCTCGCCGCCTCGCCCGCAACCTCCAGGGGCAGGTCGGCCCCGCAGTCGGCGAGGAGCTCTCGCAGCCGCGAGCGCGCCGGCGCCTCGTCGTCCACGATCACCACCTGGAGCGGGCGCTTCTCTTCACTCATGGGCCAGCTCCGGTGCCGTGCTTCTCGAATCGCCGCCCTTGACGTACGGCATGACGATGCGGACTTCGTAGCTGTCCGCATCCTCCCGCGAGGAGAGGTTGGCTTCGGCATCGAAGTGAAGCGCGAGCCGCTCGCGGATGTTCGCGAGCGCCATGCGGTTGCCGCCGTGGCGGTCGCCTTCGGGCCGATAGGGGTTGCGCAGCACGGCGTGCAGCTCGTTGCGCACCGCCGCAATGTTGATGACGATCGTGCCGGGCTCGAGGCGCGGCTCGATGCCGTGATAGACCGCGTTCTCCAGCAGCGGCTGCAGCACGAGCGGCGGCACCAGGGCGTCGCGGGGCATGGCGTCGAGCTGCCATTCGACGCGCAGGCGCGCGCCCAGCCGCAGCTGCTCGATGCCGAGGTACTGGCGGCACAGCTCCACCTCGCGCGTGAGCGGCGTCAGCTCCCGGTTGTCGGCCATCAGCACGCGGAACAGCTCCGCTAAGTCCTCCAGCGCCACCTCTGCCCGGCGCGGGTCCTGGCGGATCAGCGACAGCACCGCGTTGATGCTGTTGAACAGGAAGTGGGGACGGATCCGCGCCTGCAGCGCCTGCAACCGCGCCTCGGCCAGCGCCGGCGACAGCGCGCGCCCGCGCAGGTGGAAGTAGGAGAGCATGGCCAGGGTGGTGAGGACGACGAGCAGCAAGTAGCGCTCGAGCGGTGCCGGCGCCTGCCCGAGCAGCGCCTGCCCCTCGAAGTACAGCGCGCTCGTCAACACGAGTTCCAGCGCCACTACCACGGTCGCCCCGAGCCAGTAGGGAAGCGCGCGGAGCGCGCCGGAAAGCCCCGCGAGCACCAGCACCGAGAGCACCAGCAGCGGCTCGACCAGCGCGGCGGCCTCGACGAACTCGCGCCATGCCCCGAGAGGATCGGGACCCTTCACGATCGCCGCCGCCGCGGCGACGAAGTTGCCGAATAGCAGGATGCGCAGCATGATGCCGAGGTTGCGGAAGTTCGGCAGGGCGCCCGAGTAGGCGTTTTGATTTATACTTCGCGCCATTCTTAATTTTAGCCTCTTAGCCTGTATGTCCGCCAACGACAAGACCCGGAACCGGCCGTGGTCGGGACGGTTCGCCGAGCCCGCGACCGGGCTCGTGCAGCGTTTCACCGCCTCGGTTGCCTTCGACCGCAGGCTCGCCGTCTTCGATATCGAAGCCTCCCTTGCGCACGCCCGCATGCTCGCCGCGGCCGGAATCATCGGCCAGGCCGACCTCGCGGCGATCGAGAAGGGGCTCGCGCAGATCCGCTCCGAGATCGACGCCGGCGCGTTCGCGTGGTCGGACGCGGATGAGGACGTGCATCTCAACATCGAGCGGCGCCTGATCGAGCTCGCCGGCGAGCCCGGCAAGCGGCTGCATACCGCCCGCTCGCGCAACGACCAGGTCGCGACCGACCTGCGGCTCTACCTGCGCGCGGCGATCGACCAGGTTGCTGCGCTCATCCGATCCGCGCAGCACGCCCTGCTCGATCTCGCCGACGAGCACGCCGAAACGGTGATGCCGGGATACACGCATTTGCAGGTGGCGCAGCCGGTCACCTTGGGCCATCACCTGCTGGCGTACTTCGAGATGTTCGCGCGCGACGCGCAGCGCCTCGCCGACTGCCGCCGGCGCGTGAACCGCCTGCCGCTCGGCGCGGCCGCGCTCGCCGGCACCTCGTTCCCGATCGACCGCCAGCGGGTGGCCAAGGAGCTCGGCTTCGACGGGGTGTGCGAGAACTCGATCGATGCCGTGTCCGACCGCGACTTTGCGATCGAATTCGCGGCCTGCGCCGCGCTCGTCATGACGCATCTCTCGCGCTTTTGCGAGGAGATCATCATCTGGGCCAACCCGCGCTTCGGCTTCGTCGAGATCGCCGACGGATTCTCCACCGGCTCCTCGATCATGCCGCAGAAGCGCAATCCCGACGTGGCCGAATTGATCCGCGGCAAGACCGGACGCGTCAACGGCCACTTGGTGGCGCTGTTGACGCTCATGAAGGGGCAGCCGCTTGCCTACAACCGCGACAACCAGGAGGACAAGGAGCCGCTGTTCGACGTGGTGGACACGGTGACGGCGTGCCTTGCCGTGTTCGCGGAAATGCTCGGCGGCATCA
>DASWHI010000053.1:0-6586 GCA_036398235.1 Burkholderiales bacterium | reverse complement strand
ATGACCGGCCCTTCCTTGCAGCGGTCGAGGCAGCCCGACTGGTTGATCCGCACCTTGCCGTGACCGGAGAGCTTCAGCGCCTTTACGCGGTCCTTGGCGTACTCGCGCATTTTCTGCGAGCCGCGGTCGTTGCAGCACTGCTCGCCGTTGTCGCGCTGGTTGCAGCAGAAGAACACGTGCCTGGCGTAGTAGGTCATATTGATCTCAGGCGTTGCCCGAATTGAACGGCGCCCGTGCGCGCAGCGTTCGTTCGAATTCGGAGTGATGCACCGTCCTTTGCGACGCCGCGATTGGAATTATAGACGATGGCGGCGCGCGCCGAGCGCGTAGAGCAGGTAACCGGTCGCAAGCAGCGGCCACAGCTCGGACAGTGCGCGCACGATGCCGGAGAAATTCAGGAAATGGCTGGCGCCGCGTGCGAGCAACTGCGGCGGCACGCTATGGTAGGGATTATCGGGGGCGAGATTGATCACTACCGTTGCGGCGACGATGCACGCGGCCGCGGCGGCGAGCTTCAGGGGACGCGCCATCCGCACGGCGCCCCACAACAGGAGCCAGCCGGCAGTGAGCCCGAGCAATACGCCGGGCGTGAGCCAGGCGAACGGGGCTGACACTCGCACGACGGCGACGGCGCTCACGATCTTCAACGCGAGCGCCGTGCCGATCACCGCGGCGATTACGTGCAGGGGCCGATCGCGCTCGTGCATGAGCGCCGACAGCATGAGCCCGATGCCCAGCAGGCTGAACATGACCACCGCCGCTTCACTGCTCAGCGCGAGCAGCGGCGTGTGGATGAAGGTTGAGTGGAGGTCCAGCGTGGCGCGCAGTGCGCCCGTGCCGAACAGCTGTGCGGTGGGATGAAACTGCGTGACGAGCCACAGTCCGACGATCACGAGCCCGGCGTCGGCCGGCATGCCCTCGAGGAACAGGCGGCGGCGCGCGGAATGGATCCTGCCGCCGATCGGCTGCGCGGGAGCCAGCAACGGCGCAGCCATCGCGCCGAGCAACGCGCCCAGGCTGTTGGCAAGCAGATCGACGTTGGAAGCGATGCGGGCGGGCAGGAACATCTGCGCCACCTCCATGGTGACGAAGAATGCAGCGGCGGTGAGCGTGGCGACGACCGCCCCGCGCGCGGCACCGTAGCGCGCACCGCAGCCGATCGAGAGCAACAGGCCGAGCGGGACGTAGGCGCCGAAGTTCACCGCGACGTCCTGCAACGTGATAAAGCGTGGCCACGGCGCGGAGAGGAAATGCAGGATCTCCTCCGGCGGCCAGCGCCAGCCGCGAAACGGCTGCAGGCTGGCGTAGCCGAGGACGAGCAGATAAGCTACCGCGAGTATCCACGCCAGCCGCACGATATGCGGCGCGAATCCGTTTCGCGCTTCGCGTTGATCCTGCTGGCGGTCTGAAATTGGGCTTGACATCGCTTATTGAGGCGAATCGAGGCGTGCCCGGCGACGGGCGTCGCTTTTGAATTCGAGACTCGTAACGTCATGCAATTCTATGACATCTTCAACGGTGATGCTGATGGCATCTGCGCGCTGCAGCAGCTGCGGCTGGAGGAGCCGCGCGCGAGCGTGCTGGTGACGGGCGTCAAGCGCGACGTGCGGCTGCTCGAGCGGGTGAATGCCGCGGCCGGCGACGAGCTCACGGTGCTCGACATTTCGCTCAAGTCCAACGCCGGCGACCTCAAGCGGCTGCTCGGCGCCGGCGCGCGGCTGCGCTGCTTCGATCACCATGCCGCGGGCGAGCTGCCGCAGCACGCCAACCTGAAGGCATTCATCGACACCGCGCCGGACACCTGCACCAGCCTGATCGTGGACCGCTACCTGGGCGGCCGCCAGAGAAGCTGGGCGGTCGTGGCGGCGTTTGGCGACAATCTCCACGGACCGGCGCAGCGCGCGGCGGCGGGGCTCGATCTCGACCCGGCCGACCTCGAGCGCCTGCGCGAGCTTGGCGAATGCATGAACTACAACGCCTACGGCGACAGCGTGGAGGACCTCCACTACCATCCGGCCGACCTCTTCGAGATCGTGAGCCGCTACCGCGACCCGCGCGATTTTGTGGATGGCGAGCCGGTGTTCGGGGTGCTGAAGAACGCCCTTGCCGACGATCTCGACCGCGCGCGCATGCTCGCGCCGAACGCGGCGTCGGCGCATGCGGAGCTCTACGTGCTGCCGGATGCGGCCTGGAGCCGGCGCATCCACGGCTTCTTTGCCAACGAGCTTGCGCGCACCCGTCCGCGGCGCGCGGTCGCCCTGCTGGTCGCCCGGCACGGCGGCTATACCGTGAGCGTGCGCGCGCCGCTCGAGCGCCCGCACGGCGCGGACGCGCTCTGCCTCAAGTTCGAGACCGGCGGCGGGCGGCAGGCGGCGGCCGGCATCAACTGGCTGCCCGAAGCGGATTACCCGCGCTTCCTCGCCGAGTTCAGCAAGGCGTTCGCGACCTGAGCGCGCAAAACGCGTGAGCCGGGGCCGTTCGTCAGGTCACCGGTCACTGGTCACTGGTCCGGGGCGGCGCCGCGCGGTTAGCAGGAAGCCTTCGAGCAGGACGTAGGCGCAGCCCAGCATCCCGACCGCGACAGCGGTCCCCACCCATTCCTGCGTGCAGGCACCGTCGCAGGCCAGGTAGCGTTGCACGATGGTGATCGCGTAGGTCCAGGCGAGCGCGTTCGGCACCAGGAACAAGAAGGCGAACAGACTGAAGGTCGCGCGCGCGAGCGCGTGCGGCGGAATCTGGGAGCGGAAATGCCCGGAGGCGAACTGCCAGCAGCGCAGCGGCACCCCGGCGAGCGCGATCACGCCCGCGGTCACCGCCAGCGATACGAGCGCCGTGTTTATCATGCGCGAATCCTGGTGCCGTACCACTGCGGCGCAAGGGATCCGAGGAACATGCCGGCGATGCTCGCCAATAGCCCCGCGAGCTGCGGCGGGAAGAGCCCGTCGGGGGCGGCGATCTCGAGCGCAATCCAGGTCACGAGCCCGGCAACGATCGAGGCGAGCGCCCCCTGGGCGGTTGCGCGCGGCCAGTAGATGCCCGCCGCGAGCGGCACGAAGGCCGCCACCAGGGTGACCTTGTAGGCGCCCACCACCATTTCGTAGATGGTCGAGTCGGAGTTGAGCGCGAATACGGTGACGCCCACGGCGAACGCGGCAACGACGATGCGCATCGTCTGCAGCAACCTGCGGTCGGTGACCCCTCCGCGCAGGAACCTCTTCACGATGTTCTCGGTGACGATCACCGAGGGCGCGAGGAGCGTCGCGCTCGCGGTGCTCATCACGGCCGACAGCAGCGCCCCGAAGAACAGCACCTGTGCCAGGAGCGGAGTGTGCGTGAGGATGAGCGTCGGCATGATCTGCTGATGATCCTTATCGATCAGCCGCGCGACCATCGCGGGATCGATGAGCGTTGCCGCGTAGGCGATGAAGAGCGGGATGAACGCAAACAGGAAATAGGCCGTGCCGCCCAGTACCGCTCCGGCAACCGCGACGCGCTCATTGCGGGCGGCGGTCACGCGCTGGAACACGTCCTGCTGCGGGATCGAGCCGAGCATCAGCGTGACGGCGGCCCCGGTAAAGGCGAGAACGTCGCGCGCCTCCGGCTTCGGCCAGAACTCGAGCTTCCCCGCGGCGTGCGCGTGGGCGACCACCGTGCCCGCGCCACCGGCCAGGCCGGCGACGAGCACGAAGATGTAGAGCAGCCCGGCGACGATGACTGCCATCTGCACCATATCCGTCCACGCCACGGAGTATTGTGCACGCGCGTGCTGGCAGCGAGCCCGATGGCGATGGACAGGACCAGGTAAAGGATGACGAAGGTGAGCAGCATGCCGAACGATTCAATAGCGATGCCGGACGCGCGCGTCAGAATAACATGATGAGGAGCGCGGCGACGAACGCGAGCAGGCCCGCGATCACGGCGAGCAGCCGGGTCTGGGCCTGCCTTTCGTCCGGCAGGTCCACGGTGGCCGGATCGGGCCGCTGCGCCGCCAGGGCCGCGAGCGCCTGGTGCAGGAGCCGCGGCAACTGCGGCAGAATCGTGCTCCAGTAGGGCGCTTCCTGCCGCACGCGCTCGATGAAGCCGCGCCAGCCGACCTGCTCCGCCATCCAGCGCTCGAGAAAAGGTTTCGCGGTTTCCCACAGGTCGAGGTCGGGGTCGAGCTCGCGCCCGAGGCCCTCGATGTTGAGCAGCGTCTTCTGCAGCAGCACGAGCTGGGGCTGGACCTCGATGTTGAAGCGGCGCGAGGTCTGGAACAGCCGCAGCAGCACGCGCCCGAAGGAGATCTCCTTCAGGGGCTTCGCGAAGATCGGCTCGCACACGGCGCGGATCGCGGCCTCGAAGTCGTCCACCCGCGTGTCCTTCGGCGCCCAACCCGACTCGATGTGCGCTTCCGCCACGCGCCGGTAGTCGCGGCGGAAGAAGGCGAGGAAGTTCTGCGCGAGATAGTTCTTGTCGATCTCGGTCAGCGTTCCCATGATGCCGAAGTCGAGCGCGATGTAACGGCCGTCGGGCGCGACCTGGATGTTCCCGGGGTGCATGTCCGCGTGGAAGAAGCCGTCGCGGAAGACCTGGGTGAAGAAGATCTCCACGCCGGCGCGCGAGAGCCTTGGAATGTCGATGCCCTGCGCGCGCAGCTCCGCGACCTGTGAGATGGGCGTGCCGCGCATGCGCTGCATCACCATCACCTCGCTCGTACAGTAGTCCCAGTGGATCTCGGGCACGATGAGCAGCGGCGAATCCAGGAAGTTGCGCCGCAGCTGGCTCGCGTTGGACGCCTCGCGCAGCAGATCGAGCTCCACCTCGAGGTGCTTGGCGAACTCGCCGACCACCTCGTGCGGGCGCAGCCGCCTGCCGTCGGCCCAGAGCCACTCGATCAGCGTGGCGCCGGCGTGGAGGAGGGCGAGGTCCCCGGCGATCACTCCCGCGATTCCGGGACGCAGCACCTTGACCGCGACCTCGGTGCCGTCGGGCAGGCGCGCGAGGTGCACCTGGGCCACCGATGCGCTCGCGACCGGCTCGCGCTCGAACTCCGGGAACACCTGCTCGACCGGCCTTCCATAGACGCGGTTGAGGATTGCCGTAACCTGCTCCGCGGGGAAGGGCGGCACCTGGTCCTGAAGCTTCGCCAGTTCGTCTGCGATGTCGGGCGGCAGCAGGTCGCGCCGCGTGGAAAGTATCTGGCCGAACTTGACGAAGATCGGTCCCAGCGCTTCCAGGGCCCGGCGCAGCCGCACCGCGCGCGGCTCGGCGAGCGACCGCCAGAAGAAGACCGCGCCGAACAGCGCGCGCAGTCCGCGCACCCGCTCGTGGCCGAGGAAAAACTCGTCGAGGCCGTAGTGGATGCTCACGCCGAGGATTCGCAGCAATCGAAACAGACGCATGGGAGGATTCTAACTTGTAGGTTGTTCCTTCCCCCCTTGCGGGGGAAGGTTAGGATGGGGGGAGCGAGCGTTTTTGACCCCCCACCTTAGTCCTCCCCCGCAAGGGGGGAGGAGACTCAGGACGGGCCCTTCGATAGCCTCAGGACGGGCGTTGGCGGTTCAAGAGGCGTTCGATGCGCTTTTCGAGGCGCGCGGCGTCGTCGCGCAGCTGGTCCACCGCGCGGCCGAATTCCTCGAGATCGCGCGCGCCCGCGATCAGCGGCTGCTCCTCGGTCCAGTACTCGGCGAACGCGCGCGCGGTGTTCTCCGCGGCTTGCTCGCCCCAGCGCTGGACGGTCCTCCCGGTCTCCGCCATGCGGTGCGCGGCGATGTCGCCGAAAACGCGGGAGAGGTCCTCCTCCACGTCCCAGCGCAGGTTGCGCGCGACGTGGTGGATGGCGGACGCGAAATCGGTATCGCCGGTGATGCTGATCTCGCGCCACGCGCTCTCGTCGCGTGCGGCGAGCCGCAGCATGAGGCCGGGGCCGAGCCTGACGGTTGCGGCGGGAACGGCGTCCGCAGCGGCTGGGGCAACTTCACCGCTCTCGAGGACGGTGAGCGCCAGCCCCCATCCCATGCCCTTCCCCCATGCAAGGGAAGGGGAACTCGAGCCTCCCCTCTCCATTCGGGAGAGGGGCGGGGGTGAGGGATTGGCGAGCGGGATGAGCTCGAAGCGAGCGGTTTTGCCGGCGTGACGCCTGAGCGCTTCGCGTGCCCAGCTCGCGCCCCGCAGCAGATGGTTGACCGCGGCGGCGACCGCCGCCGCGGGATTCAGGAATCGCGATTCAGGATTCAGCGAGCCGGCCACGAATCACAGGAATCCATCTCAAGAATCCCCTCTCCCCCGGTCGGGGGAGAGGGATAGGGTGAGGGGGGCGCGATCAGGACTGCTGTATGCCGGCGACGACCCAGCCGGAACGCCCGTCGAGCGGCTTCTCGAGATGCCAGGTCTCGCTGAACGGCTCGGCATCGCGGCCGGCTGACTCGCGGATCATGCCGGTGAAGCGCACGCTCACGATATAGGAGCCTGCCTCCTGGGCGACGTCCAGCACCTCCGCTTCGAGCGTCAGCACCTCGGTGTGCTCGTCCGCGCCGCCCGCGGCGCGGATGTCGGCCTCGATCTCGCGATAGACCTCCGGCGCGAGAAAGTCGCGCATCATCGAGAG
>DASWHI010000052.1:0-20359 GCA_036398235.1 Burkholderiales bacterium | reverse complement strand
GCCGCGCCGTGCCCGACGCAACGCGAATCGCCCCGGATCGACCGCATCGCAAAGATCGCCCTCGAGCGGCAAAGGTTCTCCTTCGATCATGCTCGCAACCAGCTCGCCGCCGAGCGCCGCCCACGTCAGCCCGCGCGAGGCGTAAGCCAGCGCGCCATAGAGACCCTGCAATCCCGGCAGCGCGCGCGCGTCGGGGCGTGAGGCCTGGATGTCCGGAAGCGCGCCGATGAGCGGCAGCCGATCGGGCGCGACGCAGCGAAATCCGACCGCGCCCGCGAGCTGCGCCGGGTCCAGGCCGGGAGCGCCTGCCGTCAGCAGCCGCTCGAGCCGGGCCAGGTTGCCGGCATGCCCTTCCGCGCTCGGCGCGTCGTCCTCGCCCTCGTAGTCGTAGGTTGCGCCCGCCACGGCGGCGCCGTTTTCGGCCGGCACCAGGTGTCCCGCTCCCGCCAGCGCAACGCGCAGCGGCAAGAGGCTGCCCGCGGGCAGGACGGTGAGCTGCCCGCGCACGCGCTTCAGCTCCGTGCCGAGCGCGGCGAGGCGGGCCGCATCGTGCGAATTCGCCAGCACGACCACCGGCGCCGACGCGATCGTCGCGCCATCCTGCGCGCGGGCTTCCCAGGAATCGCCGCTGCGAGTGAGCGCGTGAACCGCCCTGCCGAAGTGACGCACGAGCCGCGTGCCGCCCTCCGCCGCCGCGAGCTGGGCGTTGACGAGCGAGGGAGGCTGCAGCCACCCGCTCCCGGGGAACCACCAGCCGCCGGCGGCTACCTCGACGCCGGCGCGGTCGCCCGCCGGCCCCCGCGGCAGAAAATCGACGTAGCCCGCCGGAAAGCCGAGCGCGCGCACCGTCGCCGCCATGCGCGCCTCGTCGCGCGCGTCCTTCGCGATCTGCAGCACGCCGCAGCGCTGCCATGAGAGCGCGTGGCCGGCGGCTTCCAGCGCGCGCCAGTTGTCGAGCGCGTACAGAAACCCGGCACGCGTGAGGCGGGAGAGGATGCTGTCGTCGCGCGCCACCTGCGGATGGAAGATGCCGGCCGGCATGCCCGACGCTTCCGCCGCCGCTCCGGTGTGGCGCTCGATCAGCTCGATCGCCCAGCCACGCGCGGCGAGGCGCTCGACGACCGCGGCGCCCGCGAGCCCCGCGCCGATCACGATGGCGCGGCGCCCGCTCCAGCGCGGGGCAGGGGGCGGCGCATGGCGCGGCGGCCGGAGCGGAGTGTAACGCGCCGCGAGCATCCGCCGCTTGCGGCCGAAGCCGGGGCGCGGCTCGGGCACGAAGCCGGCCGCGGCGAGCGCCTCGCGTACCCCGCGCGCCGCCGTGTAGGTCGCCACCGTCGCGCCCGGGCGCGCGAGCCGCGCGAGCGCCTTCATGACCGCGGGCGTCCACATGTCCGGGTTGCGGTCCGGCGCGAAGCCGTCGAGATAGATCGCGTCGGCGGCGAGCCGGAGCTTCGGCAGGACGGCCGCGACGTCCGCAAAGGCGAGGGTGAGCGTCACGCGGCCGTCTTCCAGGTGCAGGCGATGCAGGCCGGGCAGGGGCAGCGGCCATGCGGCCTGCAGCTGCGCGGCAAGCCGCGCGAATTCGGCGTAGCGCTCATGCAATGTCGCGAGCCCCGCGCGCGCGAAGGGGTGCTTCTCGACGGAGACGAAGTGCAGCCGCCCCGGCCGTGCGGGGTCGTCGCGCCACGCTGCCCACGTCGCGAGGAAATTCAGCCCGAATCCGAACCCGGTCTCGAGGACGGTGAAAAAGCGGGCACCGGCCCAGCGCGCGGGCAGGTCGTTTCCGCCGAGGAACACGTGCCGCGCCTGCCCCGGCCCGGAATCCGCGCTGTGATAGACGTCGCCGTACTCGGGCGAGCAGGGCGTGCCGGAAGCATCGAACGCCGGCACGGCGGGAACGATACGAAAGGGACCGTCTGCCATGAGTGCCCGCAATGACCGGGCTCCTGGGAGAATCGTATCGGTATAATCGCCCGGATGCAGCAGCAGATCCGCTTCTGCACGGGCAGCGACGGGGCGCGGCTCGCCTACGCCGTGAGCGGCTCCGGGCCGCCATTGCTCAGAGCCCCGCACTGGATCACCCATCTCGAGCACGACGCCGCCGTCTGGGGCCACCTGCTCGACGCGCTCGGACGGCGCTTCACGCTGGTGCGCTTCGACCAGCGCGGCTGCGGGCTCTCCGACCGCGGCGTGGTCGATATCTCGTTCGAAGCCTGGGTGCGGGACCTCGAATCGGTCGCGGACGCGGCGCGGCTCGAGCGTTTCGCCGTCCTCGGCGTCTCGCAGGGGGCGGCGATCGCGATCGCCTACGCGGCCCGCCATCCCGAGCGCGTAAGTCACCTGATCCTGTACGGCGGATACGCGCAGGGCTGGGCCAATCGGGACCTGTCGGCGCACGAGCGGGAAAAGCTCGACACGCTCGGCAAGCTGATCGAGCTCGGCTGGAACGGGAAAGACCCCTCGCTGCGGCAGGTATTCACGATGCAGTTCATTCCCGGGGCCGGCAGGGAGCAGGTGCGGGCATTCAACGAGCTGATGCGCATCAGCGCGGCCACCGAGACCGCGCTGCGCATCTACCGCGCGTTCGGCGCGATCGACGTGCGCGCGGAGGCCCCGCGCGTGCGCTGCCCGACGCTGGTCCTGCACACGACCGGCGACCTCCGGGTGCCGTTCGAGGAGGGACGGCTCCTGGCCGGCCTCATTCCCGGCGCGCGTTTCGTGCCGCTCGAGTCCGAGAACCACCTGCTCCTCGAGGACGAGCCGGCTCTGCCCAGGCTCCTCGACGCGATCGACGAATTCCTCCCGCCGGCGAAGGGTGGGGCCGCGATCTTCGACCGGCTCACCCAGCGCGAGCGCGCGATCCTCGAGCACGTTGCCCAGGGGCTCGACAACGCGCAGATCGCGGCGCGGCTCGACCTGTCCGAAAAGACCGTCCGCAACTACCTCGTCGCGATCCTCGACAAGCTGGAGGTCGAGACGCGCTCCCAGGCGATCGTGCGCGCGCGCGACGCCGGCCTCGGCAAAGACGCCCCCTGAGACGCCGCCCGGGACGCGAGCCCCGGCGTCCCGCAGCGTTTTCCTCCTGTCCCGGGACAAGCGCCCCGTGCGCGGCCCGGCCCGCCTGTCGTCCAATACGCCGGTGTCGCGGACATTCGATTGACGGTCCCGGTCGCGGAGGCAACGGCAAATGAAACTGGACGAATGCGAAGTGGTGCACCCCGGTGCGGCGCAGCCGCGGCGTCCGGGCCCATGGATCTAGCCATGCGCCGACGGTTGATGCGGCCGACTGCGGCGCCACGCGGCGGGCGTCACGCCCAGCTCGCGCTTGAACGCGCGGTTGAACGCAGCCTCGGATTCGTACCCGACGTCGGCCGCGACGGAAGCGACGTTGCGGCTGCCCGAGCGCAGGAGATTCGCGGCGAGCTGCAGGCGCCAGCGGGTGAAGTACTGCATCGGCGGCTGCCCGACGAGAGCAGTGAAACGGTCGGCGAGCGCGGAGCGCGACAGCCCGACCGCGCCCGCCAGCTCCTCCACCGTCCAGGGATGGGCCGGCTTCGAGTGGATCAGCGCGAGCGTCTTGCCCACGAACCGGTCGCGCAGCCCGGCGAGCCAGCCGGTCTGCTCCGGGGGCAGGCTTTCGATGTGGCGGCGGATCGCTTCCACGAACATCAGCTCCGAGAGCTTCGCCAGCACGGTGCCCGCCCCGGCGCGCTGGCCGGCGGCCTCGGCAAGGCTGAAGCGGATCGAGGACGTCAGCCACTGGGCGCCGGGGCCTTCGCGCATGTTGACGATCATGACGCGCGGCAGCGCGGCGAGGACCGTGTCGAACAGCGAGGAATCGCAGGCGAGATATCCGCACACCATCCGCGTCGTTTCGCCCCCGCCGCCGTAGCGCACCTGCGGCACCTCGTCCGGTCCGCGCTGCACGACCAGCGGGCCTCCCGGCACCGGGCGTTGCGACAGATCGCTGCCCAGGGAATGCGCCTCGCCGCCCGGAATGACGATGAGATCACCTGCCAGAGCGCACGACGCGGCGTGGCCGGGCACGGACACTTCGCACCGGCCCTCGGTCACCAGGTGATAAATCACGACGTGCTGCGCTTCCGGCATGTGCTCGACGCACACCTCGACGCCGGAGGGCTCGCCCACGCACCACGGCGCGGTGAACTCGGCGTCCAGGAACACGGCGCCGGTGAGCCGCACGATTCTCAACACGTCGGAAAGGGCGTCCAGGGTCTTCTCCGGCGATTCCGGCGTCCCGCGCAAGAGATCCGGCGGATCGGTCATGGGCGGGCGCCGGGCGGGAACCGATACTAGCACCCCATGGCGCGGCCGACCAAGACCGGTTGCGCTCAACACACCAACCACCCAAAAGGAGACGCACCATGCAAGTCGTGCAACAGCAGCAGCAGGGCGATGCCGGGCGCTACGCCAAGTGCATCGAGGTGTCGAAGCGCATCCGCTGGGACATCGACCGCGACGTCATCCGCGGCCGCCGGTTCGATTTCTCGAGGAAGTTCCTGCCCGACGGCATCTCCAAGGTCAACGAGCTCGATTTCCTCACCGCGGACGAGCGGCGGCAGCTGTCCCAGATCCAGGGGCGCACCTACGCCAACATGTTCGGGCTGGTCGAGCGCTTCATCGGCGCCAAGATCCTGGAAGTGAGCCGCGAGCACTGGCTCGGCGACCAGGTGAAGCTCGAGGCGCTGGTGCGCTTCACCGACGAGGAGCTGAAGCACCAGGAGTTGTTCCGCCGCATCGAGCGCATGGCGGCGGAGGACATGCCGGACGGCTACGGCTTTCTGCCGCAGCCCAATGACGTCGCATCGGTCGTGCTCGGCAAGTCCACGTGGGCGGTGCTGGGCCTCACCTGTTTCATCGAGCTCTTCACCCAGGCGCACTACCGCTCGAGTATCGAGCCCGACGCGAACCTCTCCGACCTGTACAAGGACGTGTTTTTCTTTCACTGGAAGGAGGAGTCGCAGCACGCGATCCTCGACGAGCTGGAGTGGCGGCGCGAGAACGCGAACCTTTCCGCCGCGCAGCGCGACATCGCCGTGGACGACCTGATCGCGCTCGTGGGCGCGGTGGACGGCCTGCTGCAATTGCAGGCGGGCGCCGACGCGGACCATTTTTTGAAGATCTGCGGGCGGCAGCTCGCGCCCGAGCAGCAGGAACGGGTGCGCGCGGGCGTGCTCAAGGCCTACCGCTGGCAGTACATCGTCTCGGGCGTCGAGGACGCGCGTTTCCAGGCGATCCTCGGCGACATGATCACGCCGGAGCAGGCCGGTCGCATCGGCAAGGCGCTGGCGCCGATCGTGAACTGACCGCTTCGGCAAGGGCTGGCGGGCGGTTCAGGCCCGCCGGCCCCGTTCCCCGAGAAAGCCCGCGAGGATGCGGGCGGTGTGGGAGCGCACCACCCCGTCGGCTTCGCCGCCACCCCGTCCGTCCCGCCGCGCTGCATCGCGTCGGGCGTTCGCCGGCTCGGAGGCATGCTCCTCGAAACCCCGGCTCACCCTCGGTAAGGAGGGGAATCTCTTGATGATGTCTTCCGGGGAGCCCTGCGCGACGATGCGGCCGCCGGCGTCGCCTCCTTCCGGTCCGAGATCGAGGATCCAGTCGGCCTCGGCGATCACGTCGAGGTTGTGCTCGATCACGACGACGGTATTGCCGGCGTCCACCAGCCGGTGCAGCACGCGCGCGAGCTTCTCGACGTCCGCCATGTGCAACCCGACGGTGGGCTCGTCGAGCACATACAGCGTGGAAATCCCCCCGCGTGCTGCGTGACCCCTAAATCCCCCCGCTTCGCCACCCCCCTTTGTCAAAGGGGGGTAGGGGGGATTCAGGCCCCCTTTAGCAGAGGGGGGTTGGGGGACGTCGCGCCCCCCTTTAGCAAAGGGGGGTTGGGGGGATTTGGCGAGCTCGGTCACCAATTTGATGCGCTGCGCTTCGCCGCCGGAGAGCGTCGGGCTCTGCTGGCCGAGGGTGAGGTAGCCGAGCCCGACCTCCTGCAGGAGCGTGAGGGGGTGATGGATGGCGCGGTGCGCGGAGAAGAATTCCACCGCCTCGTCCACGCTCATCTGGAGCACCTCGCCGATGCTCCGGTCCTTGAAGCGCACGGCGAGCGTTTCGGGACTGAAGCGCGCGCCGCGGCACGCCTCGCAGGTGACCTTCACGTCGGGGAGGAAGGACATCTCGATCCGCTTCAGCCCCTGCCCCTCGCACGCGTCGCAGCGCCCGCCCGGCGTATTGAACGAGAAACGCGAGGCGGTGTAGCCGCGCATGCGCGCTTCGGGCAGCTCGGCGTAGAGCCGGCGTACCGTGTCCCAGAATCCGACGTAGGTGGCGGGGCAGGAGCGCGGCGTCTTGCCGATCGGCGTCTGGTCCACCTCCAGGACGCGCCCCACGTGCTCGGCGCCGCGGATGGCGCGGCAGCCGACGGGCGCGAAGGATGAAGGCAGAAGGATGAAGGATGACCCCGCTTCGCGTTTGGCTGTTTTTCGGTCCGCCTTCTGCCCCCGGCCTACAACCTGCCGGGGCAGGCTTCTGCCTTCGGACTTTGGGCGGCGCGCCGCCAGCAGGCGGCGGAGGTTCTCGTAGAGCACGTCGCGCGCAAGCGTGGACTTGCCCGAGCCGGACACGCCGGTCACCGCGATCAGCCGCCCGAGCGGGATCGTAACGTCGATGCTCTTCAGGTTGTGCAGCACAGCACCCGCGATATTGATCGTCATTCCCGCGGAGGCGGGTATCCCCTTCCCCCCTTGCGGGGGAAGGTAGGATGGGGGGGAAGTCCTTGGACCCCCGCCTCCGCGGGGGTGACGGCCCGAGTCGCCCACGGGGCGTCGCGCGTGAAGGGGATGCCGCAGCGGCTGCGCGAGGAATCGTCCGGTGACCGACGCGGGGACGCGCATGAGATCGTCCGCGGTGCCGGCCGCCACCACCTCGCCCCCGCGATGGCCCGCGCCGGGGCCGAGGTCGACCACGTGCCCGGCGCGCCGGATGGTGTCCTCGTCGTGCTCGACCACCACCAGCGTATTGCCCCGGGCCTCGAGCTTCGCCAGCGTGTCGAGCAGAACGCGGTTGTCGCGCGGGTGCAGGCCGATGGTCGGCTCGTCGAGGATGTAGGCGACGCCGCGCAGGTTGGAGCCGAGCTGCGCCGCGAGGCGGATGCGCTGGGCCTCGCCGCCGGAGAGCGTGGGCGCGGCGCGGTCGAGCGCGAGGTAGGGGAGACCCACTTCGCGCAGAAACGCGAGGCGGCTCTTGAGCTCCGCCACGATGTCGCGCGCGATCTCCGCTTCTCGCCCCTCGAATCGGAGACCATTAAGGAGTGTCTCGAAATCCGCCACGGACAGCCGGCTGAGATCGGCAATCGAGCGATCGCGAAATCGCACCGCCAGCGCCGTCGGATTGAGGCGATTTCCCGCGCAGGCGCCGCAGGCGACGGCGTCGCCCTCGTACCAATCGTTCCACCAGATCTCCTCGCCGGTCTGTTGCGCATCGAATCCCCGCAGCTCGAGGCCGGTGCCGTAGCAGGCCGCGCACCAGCCGTGCCGGGAGTTGTAGGAGAAGAGCCGCGGGTCGAGCTCCGGAAAGCTCGCGCCGCAGGACGGGCAGGCGCGCTTCACCGAGAAGACGGTCTCGGTCATCACCGCGAGGGCGGGATCGCGCTTCGCCATCGCCCGTTCCAGCGCTTCCAGGGGGGCGAGCACGTGCACGACGCCCTTGCCGAAGCCGAGCGCGCGGTCGAGCCCCGCACGCAGCGCGGCTTCATTGCCCGGCGCGGCGCGCACGTCGGCGACCGGCAGCTCGATCGAGTGTTCCTGGAAGCGCGACAGCCGCGGCCAGGGGTCGGTCGGCAGGAACTCCCGGTCCACACGCAGATGCGTGTGTCCCTTGCCGCGCGCCCAGCGCGCGAGATCGGTGTAGTAGCCCTTGCGGTTCACGACCAGCGGCGCGAGTAATCCCACGCGCGCGCCGCGGTGATCCCGCAGGATCCTCGCCGCGATCGCGTCCACGCTTTGCGGCTCGATCGGCACCGCGCAGCGCGGGCAGTGCTGGGTCCCGAGCTTCACGTAGAGGAGCCGCAGGAAGTGATGGATCTCGGTCAGCGTCGCCACCGTGCTCTTGCGCCCGCCGCGGCTCGTGCGCTGCTCGATGGCGACCGTCGGCGGGATGCCGAAAATGGCGTCGACGTCGGGCCGTGCCGCAGGCTCGACGAACTGGCGCGCGTAGGCGTTGAGCGATTCGAGGTAGCGGCGCTGCCCCTCCGCGAACACGATGTCGAAGGCGAGCGTGGACTTGCCCGAGCCCGAGACGCCGGTGACCACCGTGAAGCGGTTGCGCGGGATGGCGACGTCGATGTTCTTCAGGTTGTGCTCGCGGGCGCCGTGTACCTGGATGGCGTGATTCGTGATTCGTGACTCGTGATTCGACTCGCGCGCGGGCACAGGCGGCTCCGCTGCCGCGGCGGGGGTGAGCGCGGCTTCGTAATCGCGCAGAGCTTTCCCTGTATGCGACGTAAGGCACGCCGCAATTTGTTGCGGCGTGCCTGTGGCGACGATTTCGCCGCCGGCGTCTCCGCCCTCGGGGCCGAGGTCGATGATCCAGTCGGCGGCGCGGATGACGTCGAGGTTGTGCTCGATCACGACGAGCGAGTGACCCGCGGCGAGTAGCTTGCGGAAAGCCCGCAGCAGCTTGGCGACGTCGTCGAAGTGGAGCCCGGTGGTCGGCTCGTCGAACAAGAACAAAATCCCCCCGCTCGCTTTGCTCGCACCCCCCTTTGTCAAAGGGGGGGCAGGGGGGATTCTGGCTTCCGCTAGGTGGCCGGCGAGCTTCAGGCGCTGCGCTTCGCCGCCCGAGAGCGTCGGCACCGGCTGGCCGAGGCGCAGGTAGTCGAGCCCCACGTCGGCGAGCGGCCTGAGCGCGCGCTGCACTTCCCGATGGTCGCTGAAGAACTCGAGCGCCTCGGAGACCGTCAGGTCGAGCACGTCCGCAATCGACTTCGCCGTCGCCCCGGTCCGGGATGCGGCCGGGGGCTCGACCTTGACCTCGAGCACTTCCGCCCGGAAGCGCCGCCCGTCGCAATCGGGGCAGCGCAGGTAGACGTCGGACAGGAACTGCATCTCGACGCGCTCGAAGCCGTTGCCGCTGCAGGCGGGGCAGCGGCCGTTGCCCGAGTTGAAGCTGAAGGTGCCCGCAGTGTAACGCCGCTCGACCGCGGCCGGCGCCGCGGCGAAGAGCTTGCGGATCGCGTCGAACGCCCCGACGTAGCTCGCGGGATTGGAGCGCGTGGTCCGCCCGATCGGCGACTGGTCCACCATCACGGTCTCCGCGATGCGCTCGTGGCCCTTCAATGAGCGGTGCGCGCCGGGCGTCTCCGTGGGCCTGCCTTTCGTCTTGAGCAGTGCCGCGTGGAGCACGTCCTGCACCAGCGTTGACTTGCCCGAGCCCGAGACACCGGTGACGCACACCAGTCGCTCGAGCGGGATCGTGACGTCAATGTTCTTCAGGTTGTGCTCCGCCGCCCCGTAAAGCTGCAGGCGCGGCCCGATTTTCGCGGGCGACCGCGGGGCAAGGCCCGCATCGGCGCGCCTCCGCCCGGCGAGGTAATCGGCGGTGAGCGTGCCGGAGCGCTTGAGCGCTTCCGGAGTGTCGAAGCACACGACGCGGCCGCCGCGCTCGCCTGGGCCCGGCCCCAGGTCGAGGATACGGTCGGCGGCGAGCATGATCTGCGGGTCGTGCTCGACCACCACCAGCGAATTTCCGGCGCCACGCAGATTCTTCATGACGCCGATCACGCGGCCCATGTCGCGCGGATGCAGTCCGATCGAGGGCTCGTCCAGCACGAACAGCGTGTTGGTGAGCGAGGTGCCGAGCGCGGTGGTGAGGTTGATGCGCTGTACCTCGCCGCCCGACAGCGTGCGCGACTGGCGGTCGAGCGTGAGGTAGCCGAGCCCGACCTCCGCGAGGTAGCCGAGCCGAGCGCGAATATCGGAAAGGAGGAGGCTTGCCGCGTCGTCGAGCGGCGCCGGGAGACTCAGCCCGTCGAAGAACGCGCGCGTCTTCGCGATCGGCAGCAGCACGAGATCGTGCAGCGAAAGGCCCGGGAGCGACGCGGTGCGGTTCGCGTCCCAGCCCGCGCCCTGCGGCTTGAAGCGTGCGGCGGGCGCGAGCACGGCATCCGCGTTCGTTTTGCTTCCCACGCGCCACAGCAGGGCGTCGGGCTTCAAGCGCGCGCCCCCGCACGCCGCGCAGGGCGTGTAGGCGCGGTAGCGCGAGAGCAGCACGCGCACGTGCATCTTGTAGGCCCTGGTCTCGAGCCACTTGAAGAAACGCGCGACGCCGTACCAGCTGCCGGGCCAGGATTTCCGCCAGCTCACCCAGCCGGGATCGCCCTCGATGACCCACTGCCGTTGTTTCGCGTCGAGCTCTCGCCAGTGCGTGTCGAGCGGCACGCCGCGTTTCCTCGCGTACTCGACGAGGTCGTCGTTCCAGCCGCGATAGGTCTCGGACAGCCACGGCCGGATCGCGCCCTCGCGCAGCGTCCTCGATTCGTCGGGTATGACGAGCCCGTAATCCACCCCGATCACGCGCCCGAAGCCGCGGCAGGTTTCGCAGGCGCCGATCGGCGAGTTGAACGAGAACAGGCTCGGCGTGGGGTCGGCGTAGTGAATGTTGCAGTCGGGGCAGTGGAGATCCGTGGAATACTTCCAAGGATGAAGGATGAAGGATGAAGGATGACCCCCGTCGCCATTCGCGACGGGATAGATGTTGACGCGGCCCTGGCCGACGCGGAGCGCGGCTTCGAGCGCCTCGATGATGCGCGCGCGCTCGGTCGATGACATGCGCACGCGGTCCTGCGTCACTTCCAGGAGGCCGTCGCGCTGCGCGTGGAACCTGGTGTACCCCTGGCGCTGGAGCAGCCCCCTGACCTCGCTCTCGGTGAAATTCTTCGGCACGGCGACGGGAAACGTGATGACGAGACGCGGATCGCCCGCGGCCGCGGCCCGGGCCGCGAGGTCGGCGTGTATCGTGTCGGGCGTGTCGCGC
The DNA here is from genome assembly GCA_036398235.1 of Burkholderiales bacterium. Lineage (GTDB taxonomy): Bacteria > Pseudomonadota > Gammaproteobacteria > Burkholderiales > SG8-41 > SG8-41. The sequence continues at coordinate 9,310 of DASWHI010000052.1, read as the reverse complement.
GCGACCTTTGCGCCGCAGCCGCGGCAGAACAGCTGCGCGCCGCGCGCGAACAGGAGCTTCAGGTGGTCGTTCAGCTCCGTCATGGTGCCCACCGTCGAGCGCGAGGTGCGCACCGGGTTCACCTGGTCGATCGCGATCGCCGGCGGAATGCCTTCGATCGCGTCCACCCGTGGCCGGTCCATGCGATCGAGGAACTGCCGGGCGTAGGGCGAGAAGGTCTCGACGTAGCGCCGCTGGCCCTCCGCGTAGAGCGTGTCGAATACCAGCGACGACTTGCCCGAGCCCGACACGCCGGTCACGACGATGAGCTCGTTCAGCGGCAGCTCGAGCGTGAGGTTCTTGAGGTTGTTCTGGCGCGCGCCGCGGATGACGATCGCGCCGTTGGGCTGTTCGGGCATCGGGATTGCAGTTCCGGTCGGATGCAGTGGCCGGGCGGCGCCAAGCTCTGCCGGAGGAAAGGGCAATTCTAACCAAAGCCGCCGCCGGTCGCCGCTATATAATATGCGGCGATGAAACCCTTGCTGAGACCGACCTGCGTTCTCATCGCAGCGGTGCTGCTGCAGCCCGCCGCGGCGCAGGTCTTCTACAAATCCACCATGCCGGACGGCAGCATCGTGTACGGCGACAAGCCGGCGCCCGACGCGGTGAAAGTGGAAGAAACCCGGCCCGACATCTCCAAGCGGGGCATCGGGGGCACCACGTCGCGCGAAAAGAAAGTGCTGAAGGAGTTGGAAATGTCGCGGGCGCAGCGCGAAGCCGGACAGGACAAAGCGCAGGCGGCCGAGGAGGCGCTCAGAAATGCGGAGGCCGCACGCGCCTCCGGCAAGGAGCCACTCGAAAACGAGCGTATAGGCACCGCCGGCGGAACCTCCCGCCTCAACGAAAGCTACTATGACCGCCAGCGCAAGCTCGAAGAAGCGGTAGACAAGGCGCGCAGCGAGCTCGAAGCCGCCCGCGCGGGCAGGTAGGAAGTGGACAGGGTCAGGGGTGTCTGCAACAGTTGCGTATCGTCGTTCCCGCGAAGGCGGGAATCCATGCTGATCTGATCATCACTGGATCCCCGCCTACGCGGGGATGACGTTCATCCGCGCATTCTGCCGTCCATGTCTGAACGACGCATCGGGATCATCCTGCACGGCGCAACGAAAACTTGCGCGCTCGTCATGACGCATTCTCCTGCACTCGGCGATCACCCATGAGTGAGCGGCGCATTGGGATCATAATGAATGGTGTGACCGGGCGCATGGGCACGAACCAGCACCTCGCGCGCTCGATCCTGGAGATCCGCAAACAGGGCGGCGTCGCATTGAAGGACGGTACGAGGCTGATGCCGGACCCCATCCTCGTCGGCCGCAACGCCGCCAAGCTGGAGAGTCTCGCCAGGGTGCACGGTGTCGAGCGCTGGACCACGGATCTGGCGAAGGCGCTGGACGGCGATGCGGACATGGTGTTCTTCGACGCCGCCTCGACCCAGCTGCGCCCCCGGCTGCTCAGGCAGGCGATCGCCGCCGGCAAGCACGTCTATTGCGAAAAGCCCGTCGCCACCACGCTCGCCGCTGCGCTCGGCCTTTATCGCGCCGCGAAGAAGGCGCGCGTGAAGCACGGCGTCGTGCAGGACAAGCTGTGGCTGCCCGGGCTGCTGAAGCTCAAACGGCTGCGCGATTCGGGATTCTTCGGCCGCATTCTGTCGGTGCGCGGCGAGTTCGGCTACTGGGTGTTCGAGGGCGACCGGCAGCCGGCGCAGCGCCCATCGTGGAACTACCGGAAGGAGGACGGCGGCGGGATCATCCTCGACATGCTGTGCCACTGGCGCTACGTGCTCGATAATCTGTTCGGTGAAGTCAAGGCGGTGTCGTGCCGCGGCGCGACGCACGTCCCGTACCGGTGGGACGAGAGCGGAAAAAAATACCGGGCGACCGCCGATGACGCCGCCTACGCGACTTTCGAGCTCGCGGGCGGCGTGATCGCGCATTTCAACAGCGCATGGACCGTGCGGGTGCGGCGCGACGATCTGCTCACGCTGCAGGTGGACGGGACGAAGGGCTCCGCGGTCGCGGGACTGCGACGCTGCTTCACGCAGTCGCTCGAGGAGACGCCGAAACCCGTGTGGAACCCGGATGTCCCGCAGACTATCGATTTTTTCGCGGGCTGGAAGGAAGTCCCCGACGATGCCGCATGGGACAACGCGTTCAAGGCGCAGTGGGAGCTCTACCTGAAGCACGTCGCGGGCGAGGGCCCGTTCCGCTGGGGACTGCTCGAGGGCGCGAAGGGCGTGCAGCTCGCCGAGCTGGGTCTCAAGAGCTGGCGCCAGCGGAAATGGCTCAACGTGCCCGCGCTGAGGAAATAGCAACCCTCCCCCTTGACGGGGGAGGGAAAAAAGAACCCCTCCCCCTCAGGGGGAGGGCTAGGGTGGGGGTGGTTTCAACCAGAGTATGAAACGCGACGCAATCCAGACGATAGAGCTCCCGGTTGCGGGAAAGAAGCTCGAACCGTATCGCGTGCGGGAGCCGCGGCGATTCGAGAAACCGTCACGGCCCTTCACACGCGTCGCCTACGCCGCGGCGCACGTGGTGGCCGATCCGTGGTCGGCGCGCGAGCCCTGGCTCGAGGCGGCGGTGGACTGGGACGCGACCGTCGCCTTCCGCCGCTACCTGTGGTCGTGGGGCCTCGGCGTGGCCGAGGCGATGGACACGGCGCAGCGCGGCATGGGCATGGACTGGCCGGCGTCGCTCGAGCTGATCCGCAGGACGCTGGAAGACGCGAAGGGCGTGCCGGGCGCGGTGGTCGGCTGCGGCGCGGGCACCGACCACCTGGCGCCGGATCCGGGACTCACGATCGAGCGGGTGATCGCGGCCTACGAGGAGCAGTGCGCGGCGGTGGAGAAACTCGGTGGCCGCATCGTTCTCATGGCGAGCCGCGCGCTCGCGGCCTGCGCGAGGTCGCCGGACGACTATGGACTCGTTTATGACCGGGTGCTGTCCCAGGTCAGGGAGCCGGTCATCATTCACTGGCTGGGCGAGATGTTCGATCCCGCGCTCGAGGGCTATTGGGGCCACGGCGACCACGCGCAGGCGATGGACGTCTGCCTCGAGGTGATCCGGAAGAATGCGGCAAAGGTGGACGGCATCAAGGTGTCGCTGCTCGACAAGGAGAAGGAGCTCGTCATGCGGCGGCGGCTTCCTAACAGCGTGCACCTGTACACCGGCGACGACTTCAATTTTGCCGAGCTGATCGAGGGCGACGCGGAGGGTTACTCGGACGCGCTGCTCGGCATCTTCGACGCAATCGCGCCCGCGGCTTCAGGCGCATTGTCCGCGCTCGCGGCCGGCGACCGCGCCGGCTACCACGACATCCTCGCGCCAACCGTGCCGCTGTCGCGCCACATTTTCCGGGCGCCGACGCGCTTCTACAAGACCGGCGTCGTGTTTCTGGCATGGCTCAACGGGCACCAGGAGCACTTCGTGATGGTCGGCGGCCAGGAGAGCGCGCGCAGCCTGCTGCACCTCGCGGAGCTGTTCCGCCTCGCGGATGAGGCCGGGCTCCTCGCCGATCCGGCGCTCGCCTGCCATCGCATGAAGCAATTCCTCGCACTGCGCGGTATTGCTTGATCCACGACCCGCGCTTCTGAATGAAGATATCCCCGCCTGATCCGGCGCTGCTGTCGCTGAACACCGCGACGGTGCGGGAAAAGTGGAGCCTGCGCGAGATGATCCAGGGCTGCGCGCGGCACGGCATCCGCGGCATCTCGCCGTGGCGCGACAAGCTAGCGGAGCTCGGCGCAAAGGAAGCGGCGAAGCTGATTCGCGATCACGGCCTGACCGTGACGGGTCTCTGCCGCGGGGGCATGTTTTCGGCCGCGGACCGCAAGGGGCGCCAGGCGGCGCTGGATGACAACCTGCGCGCAATTGACGACGCGGCGACCATCGGCGCGCGTTGCCTTGTGCTCGTCGCCGGGGGTCTCCCCAGGGGCTCCAAAGACCTCGCCGGCGCGCGCGAAATGGTGCGCGACGGCGTCGGCGAGGTCCTCGACCGCGCGCGCGCCGCGGGCGTGCCGCTGGCGATCGAGCCGCTGCACCCCATGTATTGCGCCGACCGCGCCTGCATCAACACCCTGGCGCAGGCGCTCGACCTGTGCGATCAGCTCGACTCGGGGAAGGGCGGGGCGCTCGGCGTCGCAGTGGATGTCTACCACGTATGGTGGGATCCCCAGCTCAAGGCCGGCATCGAGCGCGCGGGCGACAAGCGCCTGCTCGCCTTCCACATCTGCGACTGGCTGATGCCGACGACCGATCTTCTCAACGACCGCGGCATGATGGGCGACGGCGTGATCGATCTCCCGTTCATCCGCTCGTGGATGGAGGCGGCGGGCTACCGCGGCTTCCACGAAGTGGAGATCTTCTCCGCGAAGAACTGGTGGAAGCGCGAGCCGGACGACGTGCTCGGCGTCGTCAGGCGCCGCCACCAGGAGTGCTGCTGACCACCCCCATCCCAACCTTCCCCCGTCCAGGGGGAAGGGGAACATCGTTATGCCGTCCGCAGCGCCGCCAGCACCTTGTCCGGCGTGAACGGCACCGAGCGCACGCGGACGCCCACCGCGTCGTAGATCGCATTGGCGATCGCGGACGGCACCACCGCGGCGGTCGGCTCGCCCGCGCCCCACGGCCGCTCCGTCGGACGGTCGATGAGGTCGATGTAGACCTCGGGCACGTCCGGAAACCTGAGGATCGGATAGCTCTTCCAGTCGACGCTCGTCACCATCGAGCGGTCCCACTGCAGGTCCTCGATCAGCGTGCGGCTGACAGTCTGCACCACGTTGCCGTCGATCTGGTTGCGCAGGCCGTCGGGATTGATGATCTGGCCGCAGTCGTGCGCGACATAGAAGCGCTCGACCTTGACCTGCCCGGTGCGGCGGTTGACGGTCACGTCGGAGACCACCGCGACGTAGGTGCGCACCAGCTCGTACTTGATGTAGGAGAAGCCGCGGCCGCCCGCGATGTCGCCCTTGTCGCGCGGACGCTTCCCGCGCGGGGCCCAGTTCGCCATCCGCACGCAGCGGTCGATGCACTCGGCCCCGCGCGCGTCCTTCAACTGCCGGAGCCGGTACTCGACGGGGTCGACGCCCGCCGCCGTCGCGCACTCGTCCATGAAGCACTCGTTGGCGTAGGTGTTCTGCATGCGGCCCGGCGTGCGGATCCACGACGGCTTGAACGGCGTCTCGGCGAGCCAGCGCGCGGTCGCCTGGATGTTGGGGAAGGTGTAGGGAACCGCGAGCGACTGGAAGATGTTGCCCGGGAACGCGGTGTCCTTGGGCAGCCCCGCGAGCTCGGCGGCGGTGAGCGTCACCTCGAGTCCCTTCGGCCGGTTCGGCATGTAGCCGGTGACTTCCCATGCCAGCACGTTGCCGCTGGCGTCGAGCGCGGCGCGATTTTCGAGCAGCGTCGGCGGGCCCTTGGGCGACCACGCCTGCTCGTCCGCGCGGCTCCATTGCAGGCGCACCGGCTTGCCAATCTCCCTCGCGATCAGCGCCGCTTCCGCTGCCGCGTCCTCGTGCCCGTTCCTGCCGTAGCAACCCGAGCCCTCGATATACAGGCAGCGGATGTCGTCGGCCTTCATGTCGAGCATCTTCGCGAGCTGCCGGCGCAGCCCGTGCGTCGCCTGCGAGGACGTCCACACCGAGAGCTTGCCGCCCTGGTACTCGGCGACGGCGCACGACGGTCCCATCCCTGCATGCGTGTGCACCGCGAAGTCGTAGGTAGCCGAGAGCCGCCGGGCGCCGGTCGGCATGGCCTTCGCCGTGTCGCCGACCTTCTGGAACGACTCGTCCCTGACCACCTTGGTGTTGCGCACGTGCTCCCAGGTCCGGCTTTTCTCGGGCAGGCCTTCCCATTTCGACCAGCTCGCCTTGATCGCTCCCGCGCCCCTGATCGCAGCCCACTCGTTCCGTGCCACCGCCGCGACGAAGTTGCCTTTTCGCACCGTCGTGACGTAGCCGGGGATCTTCTTCGCCGCGGAATCGTCCAGCGCAAGCAGCTCGGCCTTCATCGCGGCGGGCCGCACGATCCGGGCGTGCAGCATGCCGCGGCGCCTGAAGTCGTGCATGTAGGTGAATCGTCCGGTGACCTTGGCCGGAATGTCGAGGCGGTTCACCGATCTTCCGACGATCGTGTAATCGGAGGGAGACTTCAGCGGCGCCTTGCCGTCCACCTTCATCTCGAAGTTGCGGCCGCCGACCAGCTGTCCGTAGGTCACGCCCTTGCCGCCGCTGCGCGCGCTGATGACGCCATCCTTGACGGTGACGTCGCCGCGCTGCACGCCGAGCTTCGACGCGCCCTGAGCGAGCAGCGCCTCGCGCGCGGTCGCGCACGCCTGCCGCAGCTGCATGCCGCCGATCTGGATGGAGAGGCTTGCCCAGGTATTGCCCTGGTCGGGAGTGAGCGCGGTGTCGCCCTCGATCAGCGTCACCCGCTCCATCGGCACGTACAGCTCCTCGGCCGCGATCTGGGTGAGCGCGGTGAAAACGCCGGTGCCGAGGTCCACCTTGCCGGAATAGACCGTGACGCGGCCCCTCGCGTCGATGGCGACGAAGCCGTCCACCTGGTCGAGCGCTACGGTCTTGGCGGCCGCCTTGCCCTTCTCCGCGGCCTGCGCCAGCGGGTGGGCCAGCGAGAACGTGACGACCAGCGCGCCGGAGCTTTTGAGAAAATCGCGACGGGAAAATTTTTCCATCAACATGGCTCGACCCTCCTCACGCCATCATTTCGGAAGCGCGCTTCACCGCCCGGATGATGCGCAGGTGCGTGCCGCAGCGGCACAGGTTGTCGGCGAGCGCCTGGCGGATCTCGGTCTCGCTCGGCCGCCGGTTCTTCGCCAGCAGCTCGGCGGCCTGCATGATCATGCCGTTGATGCAGTAGCCGCACTGTACCGCCTGCTCCTGGATGAACGCCTCCTGCAGCGGATGCAGCCTCGAGCCCCGGCCGAGCCCTTCCAGCGTCACCACCTTCTTGCCGGCGGCCTGGGCGACCGGGAAGCGGCAGGAGCGCACGGCTCGTCCGTCCACGTGCACGGTGCAGGATCCGCATTGCGCAAGCCCGCAGCCGAAGCGCGGCCCGTGCAGTCCGAGGTTCTCGCGCAGTGCGAGCAGCAACGGCATTTGCGGATCGTCCACGCGCAAGTCGTGCGACTTGCCGTTGACATCGAGATTGACGGTGGTTGCCATCTTGTTCTCCTCCTGGGTGACGCGGGCGGGGAATCAATCTATTCCTGCCGCGTCACACTGGCAAGCCGCCGCAGAAGGCCATGATTTTTCTGAGGTACGGGGCGGTCCGTCGTCGCAGCCTGGCCGGCAGGTGCCGCGCCGCCGCTATCAGCTCAGGAGGAAGCGCGTGACGGCCGCGATCTGCTGCGGGTCCATCAAGGCCGGCGCGTGGCCGGCGCCATCGAACTCCACGACCTGCAAATCGGGCTTCTCCGACCGCATGCGGTCCACGGTGACGCGCGAGAGCACATCGGAATCCGCGCCCCGCAGCACCAGCACCGGGCAGCGCACCTTTGCCCAGACGCTCCACAGGTCCATGCCGGCGAGGAAGTTGGGGCCGAGCGGGAACTCGGGGTCGGAATGGCCACGCATCGTCTCGCCGATTCCCGGGTCGTAGCGCAGCCGGTAGTCACCCTTCTCCGCCGCGAAGACGCTGTGCCGGGCAAGGTGACGCCACTGCTTGTCCGTCAGCCGGCCGAACGGCGCGCAAACCTCGCGGATCCATGCCTCGGCCGCAGCCACGGACGGAAACGAGCGCCCGCCGCCCACGTAGCCCTTCAGCCGGTAGAGCGAGCCCCAGGACACGAACGGGCCGACGTCGTTCAGCACGAGCCGCCGGATCGGCGAGCCCGGCTTCGCCGCGAGCAGCATCCCGATCAGCCCGCCCATCGAGGTGCCGACCCAGTCGATTCGCTTCGCGGAGCGCCGGAAAACGGGCCAGCGCCCAAACAGGCCGGATAGCACCGACCGCCTCGGCGCTGTCACCCGCGCAAGAAGGACCGCGGCGTCGGCAAGGTAGGTGGAGAAACGGTAGTCGCTCTTGTCGGCGAGCCACTCGCTGTCGCCGCGCCCGACGACGTCCGGGCAGATCACGCGGCACTCCCGCGCCAGCTCGGCGGCGAGGAAATCGAAATCGCGGCTGTTGCGCGCGAGCCCGTGCACGCACAGCACGACGTGATCGCTCGCGAGCGGCCCCCAGTCGAGGTAGGCGACGCGGTGAAAGCCCGCGGGCGACAGGCACAGAACGAAGCCACGCGAGTAGCTCATCGCCGCGTTGCACAAGCAAACATCATGCCGGTACGCCGAGCACCGGGCCGAGCATCGCACGCATGTGCTCCCAGTGCGAGCCCTCCCAGTAGATGCGCTCGCAGCCGGGGCAGCGCGCGAAGCGCGTGTAGCGTGCGGCGATCGGCTGTGGCACGCGCGCGGCCACCGCGTCCGGTTCCGCAGTTTCGAGGCGGACGTTGCAGTGCAGGCATAAGGTGAAGGGCCGCACGTGCCGCGCGAGCGCGTAGCGCGCGACGACTTCGCTCAGCTGCGCTTCCGCCTTCAGCGCGCGCACGAAGCAGCCGCGGGACACGTCCCGGCATTTGAGCAGTTCCCGGTCGCGCGTGAGCAGTATCCGGCGTTCGCGGGCTATGAGCTGGAGGATCTGCTGGTCGGTGTAGGCATTTTCGAACAGAGTGTCGAAACCGAGCATGCGGAGCAGGCGCGCCAGTCCCCCGAGATGCGCGTCGGCGATGAAGGAGGGCGGGCCGTCCAATACGACGTCGGCGGCATGCTGGGGGAAGACCTCGATCGCGTCGGCTTCGCGCACGATGCGCGAGAGCGTCGCCGGGTCCCCGTTCACCGTGAGCCGCCCGGTCTCGGTATGGGGCACGCCGAGCGACTCGATCGCGTTCTTGAGAGTGGCGGCGCGGGCACAGGCGTGGGAGAAGGCGCGGCCGCGCTTCCCGTAAGGGAGAAACTCCGTGAGCTCGCCGTGGAAACGGAATAGGGCGGTCGCCATTGCGTTGGTACCGGAACACTTTATTCTAGCGCCGCGGAGTAATGATCGACGAGAGGGCCGGGGGAGAGCGGCACCCGTCACCGGGTCACTGCGTCGAGCTGCTCCTGAAGCGCGAGCCACTCGGCTTCCAGCTGCGCGAGCTCGCGCGCGACATAGGCTTGCTCCACGGCCAGCATCCTGACTGTGTCCTTCTGCGCTTCACCGTAGAGCGCGGGGTCGGCGAGCTGCGCATCGATCGCCGACTTTCGCGCGTTCAGTTTCGCGAG
>DASWHI010000051.1:0-5392 GCA_036398235.1 Burkholderiales bacterium | reverse complement strand
CCGTTATCCGGCTCGACGATCTTCTCCAGGCCGGCGAGCTTCTCGCCCTCGTCGATGAGATTGATGAGGCGCACCCCCTGCGTGGAGCGCCCCTGCTCGCGCACTTCCGCGACGCGCGTGCGGATCAGCACCCCGCCGGTGGTGATCAGCATCATCTCGTCCTCCGGCCCCACCAGCTGGGCGCCGATCAACTTGCCATTGCGCTCGCTGCAGTCGATCGCGATGATGCCCTGGGTGCCGCGCCCGTGCCGTGTGTACTCCGGCACCGGCGTGCGCTTGCCGTAGCCGTTTTCCGTGGCCGTGAGCACCGACAGGCTCTCGTCGCTCACGGTCAGCAGCGACACCATGCTCTGGCCCTTCTGCAGCTTCATGCCGCGCACGCCTCCCGCGTTGCGCCCCATCGGGCGCACTTCGTCCTCGGCGAAGCGCACCGCCTTTCCGGCGTTGGAGAAGAGCATGGCGTCCTGCTTGCCGTCGGTCAACGCGACCCCGATCAGGTGGTCGCCATCATCGAGGTTGACCGCGATGATGCCCTTCGCCATCGGCCGCGAGAACGCCGAGAGCGCGGTCTTCTTGACCGTCCCCAGCGCGGTCGCCATGAACACGAAATGGTTCTCGTCGAACTCCTTGACCGGCAGCACGGCCGTGATCTTCTCGTGCTCCATCAGCGGCACCATGTTCACGATCGGCTTGCCGCGCGAGGCGCGGCTGCCCTGCGGCACGTCGTAGACCTTGAGCCAGTAGACGCGGCCGCGGTTGGAAAAGCACAGGATGAAGTCGTGCGTGTTCGCGATGAACAGCTTCTCGACAAAATCGTCCTCCTTGGTCGAGGTCGCCTGCCGGCCGCGCCCGCCGCGCTTCTGCGCTCGGTAATCCGCGACCGGCTGGCACTTCATGTAGCCGCCGTGCGAGAGCGTCACCACTACGTCCTCGGACGCGATCAGGTCCTCGGTGGAGAGCTCCTGCGTCTTGGTGACGATCTCGCTCTTGCGCTCGTCGCCGTACTGTTCCTTCACCTCCGCGAGCTCCCGGGAGATGATCTGGGTCACGCGGGCGGGCTTCGCGAGCACGTCGATGAGATCCACGATCTTGTCCATGGTCTCCTTGTACTCCGCGGTGATCTTGTCCTGCTCGAGCGCGGTCAGGCTCTGCAGCCGCATCTCGAGGATGCGCTGCGCCTGGACGTCGGAGAGCCGGTAGCCCTGCTTCTGCAGCCCGAATTCCGCCGCGAGCCCTTCCGGGCGCGACGCCTCGCCGCCGCTGCGCGCGAGCAGCGCCTCCACAATCTTGGATTGCCAGAAGCGCGCCATCAGCTCGCGCTTCGCGTCCGCCGGCGTGGCGGCGCCCTTGATCAGCGCGATCACCTCGTCCACGTTGGAGAGCGCCACCGCCAGGCCTTCGAGAACGTGGCCGCGCTCGCGCGCCTTCCTCAGCTCGAATACGGTGCGCCGCGTGACGACCTCGCGGCGATGGCGCAGGAAGGCGTCCAGGAACTGCTTGAGGTTCAGGAGCCGCGGCTGGCCGTCCACCAGCGCGACCATGTTCATGCCGAACGTGTCCTCGAGCTGCGTCTCCTTCCAGAGGTTGTTGAGGATCACCTCCGGATTCTCGCCGCGCTTCAGCTCGATCACCGCCCGCATGCCGCTCTTATCGGATTCGTCGCGAATGTCGGCGATGCCCTCGATTCTCTTCTCGCGCACCAGCTCGCCGATCTTCATCAGGAGGCTCGACTTGTTGACCTGGTAGGGCAGCTCGTCCACGACGATGGAGGCGCGGCTGCCCTTCTCCGCCTCCTCGAAATGGGTGCGCGCGCGCATCACCACCCGGCCGCGCCCGGTGCGGTAGCCTTCCTCGACGCCCTGCACCCCGTAGATGACGCCGGAGGTTGGAAAATCCGGGCCGGGAACGATCCGGATCAGGTCGTCGATGCTGATGTCGGCATCGGCCAACAGCGCCTGGCAGGCGTCCACCACCTCGGAGAGGTTGTGCGGCGGGATGTTCGTCGCCATGCCGACCGCAATGCCCGATGATCCGTTCACGAGCAGGTTGGGGATGCGCGTCGGCAGCGCAGTCGGCTCCTGCTCCTTGCCGTCGTAATTCGGCACGAAGTCGACCGTCTCCATGTCGATGTCGGCCAGCATGTCCGAGGTGATGCGCTCGAGACGGCATTCGGTGTAGCGGTAGGCGGCCGGGGAGTCGCCGTCCACGGAGCCGAAATTTCCCTGCCCGTCGATCAGGGTGTAGCGCATGGAGAAGTCCTGCGCCATGCGCACCAGCGCTTCGTAGGTGGCGGCATCGCCATGCGGGTGGTACTTGCCGAGCACGTCGCCCACTACCCGCGCGCACTTGACGTAAGGCCGGTTCCAGACGTTGTTCGCCTCGTGCATCGCGTACAGAATGCGGCGGTGCACCGGCTTCAGGCCGTCGCGCACGTCGGGCAGCGCCCGCCCCACGATCACGCTCATCGCGTAGTCGAGGTAGGAGCGCCGCATCTCCTCTTCGAGGCTTACGGGGAGCGTTTCCTTCGCGATCTGATCCATGAAATTGCAGGGAAATCCCGGGGTTTTCCGGAGCCGGTAAAAAACGCAAATTTTAGCATGTGCCGGGGTCCCGATTGGCTCCGATCGGACGGCGCTGACGCGCCAGCAGGAGGGCGCGACTCCTCGAAAATGTGAACGGCGGAATTCGGGTGGAATCCCGGTGTGAGGATGTCGCGCTGCAGCCCTCCCCAAGCGCTCGCGGCGGGATTTCCGGATCGAGCCGCTGCCCGGAACGAGCCTCAGTCCATTTGATGAAATGCCCTCATATTGCGCGGGCGCATCGTTCCCTAAAAGCAACAGGCAAACATCCCCTTATCCGCGGAACCGTGCTATGATTTCTGCATAATTTGCCTTGCCCGTTCCGATGTGCTATTAGTAGCCGCGGGGAGACTCCATAGTGGTTAACCGGCACATCGGCGGGTCCCTAACCATCGCATAACAGGAGGATCAAGAACATGAAAGTACTGCGCAAGATTTACACCTTCGCCGGAGTTCTGGCCGCAATCAGCCTGTTGGCCGCTTGCGCGACAGAGCCGGAGAAGATGCCCGAACCGATGACGCCCGCGCCCGCGCCCGCGCCGGCACCCGCGCCGAAGCCCGCGCCCAAGCCGGAACCGCCGAAGAAGGTCAAGCCCCAGTTCCTCAACATCGAGCAGAAGATCGAACTGCAGGGCATGCCTTTCGCCAAGGCCGAGATGACCGCTGACAACAAGGCCGAGCTTGACAAGTTCCTGGCCGCCCTGCGCAAGGCGACCAAGGCGCGCGGAGTCGTGAATGTCAGCGCGGTCGTCGTGACCGGTCACACCGACCGCATCGGCAGCCTCAAGTACAACATGGGCCTCTCCGAGCGCCGCGCGGTCGTGGTCAAGAATTACCTGGTGAGCGCAGGCGTCGACCAGAAGTTGATCTTCTGGGAAGGCAAGGCCTTCAAGCAGCCGATCCCGGTGACGAAATTCTGCGACAACAAGATGAAGCGCAAGCAGTTGATCGAGTGCCTGGCGCCGAACCGCCGCGTCACCGTGGAAGTCGTCGGCCGCGCAATCAACCTCAAGCCGAAGCCGAAGCCGGCAGCGAAAAAGCCGGCGGCGAAGAAGCCCGCACGCTGATATCCGATCGAACAAGATAGTTCGCGGAAAACCATCGCTCAAGAGCCCTGCCGCAAGGCAGGGCTTTTTTGTTTCCGGAGGAGGACGCCCTGGCTGATTCTCGCCCCCTCGTAGTCGAAGCGGGCTGGGTCATTCCGGTCGACCCTCCGGGAATGGTCCTCGCGAATCACGCCGTCGTCGTGGCGGATGGACGCGTCCACGACGTGCTCGCGGCCGGCCTTTCACGCGAGCGCTATCCCGCGGCTCGGCGCATCGAGCTTCCCGGGCACGCCCTGATCCCGGGATTCGTCAATTTGCACACGCATGCAGCCATGACGCTGATGCGCGGCCTCGCGGACGACCGCGCGCTGATGGACTGGCTGCAGAATCACATCTGGCCGGTGGAGACCCGCTTCGTCTCCGGCGACTTCGTGCGCGACGGCACGCTGCTCGCGTGCGCCGAGATGCTGCGTGGCGGCGTCACCTGCTTCAACGACATGTACTTCCACCCGGAGGCCGCCGGGCGCGCGGCGCTCGCCGCCGGCATGCGGGCTGCGCTCGGCATCATCGTCATCGAGATGCCCTCGGCTTACGCCGCCGATGCCCAGGACTACCTCAGCAAGGGCCTCGCGACGCGCGACGACCTGAAGCACGAGAGCCTGCTATCGTTCTGCGTCGCGCCACACGCCCCGTACACGGTCAGCGACAGGACCTTCGAGCGGATTGCCATGCTGCAGGGTGTGCTCGACCTGCCGCTCCACATCCACCTGCACGAAACTCGCGACGAAATCGAGCAGAGCCTGGCTCGCCACGGCGCGCGACCGCTCGCCCGCCTGCAAAAACTGGGGCTGGTGGACGCCAACCTGATCGCCGTCCATGCCGTTCACCTGACTCCGCAGGAAACCACCGTGCTCGCGACGGGGGGTTGCCACGTCGCCCATTGCCCGAGCTCGAATCTCAAGCTCGCCAGTGGCATCGCGGCGCCCGCGAGCCTGCTCAAGGCCGGCGTCAACGTGGGACTGGGAACCGACGGCGCGGCGAGCAACAACCGCCTCGACATCTTCACCGAAATGCGGCTCGCGGCACTCCTCGCCAAGGGAGCCGACGACGACCCGACAGCTCTGCCGGCGCACACCGCGCTCGAGATGGCCACTGTCCGCGCGGCGCGCGCGCTCGGCCTGGCAGACCGCATCGGCACGCTCGCGCCGGGAAAATGCGCCGACATGACGGCGGTCAACCTGGGCGCGCTGGAACTCCTGCCGTGCTACGACCCGCTGTCGCACCTCATCTACGCGGCCGGACGGGAGCACGTCACCCACGTCTGGGTGAACGGCGAGCTGCTGGTCGAGGACGGCCGCCTGACGCGGCTCGATACCGGCGAGCTCGCCGCCAAGGCGGCCTACTGGAAAGACAAGATCAGGAGCTAGGAATCGGGATCCGGGATCCAGGATTCGGTAGAATCCGGGCTTGGGGCTTGTTTGCTCTGAATCCTGATTCCTGGATCCTGAACCCTGTCGTTATGATCAACGTCGATCCGCTCGAGCTCGAGAAATTCAGCCAGCTCGCGCACCGCTGGTGGGATCCCGGCGCCGAGTTCAAGCCGCTGCACGACATCAATCCCCTGCGCCTCGGCTATATCGACGGCATCGCCGGGCTGCGCGGCCGGCGTGTGCTCGACGTCGGCTGCGGGGGCGGCATACTGTCCGAAGCAATGGCGGCGCGCGGCGCGCGCGTTACCGGCATCGACCTTGCCGACAAGCCGCTCAA
>DASWHI010000050.1:0-7762 GCA_036398235.1 Burkholderiales bacterium | reverse complement strand
ATGTGGGCCGACATCTGCGTGGCGAATCGGGATGCCCTTCTCGCTGCGCTGGAAGACTACGAGAACGAGCTCGAGCAGACGCGGGCGGCGATCGAGCGTGCGGACGCGCAGGAATTGAAGCGACTGTTCGCGCGCGCGCGCGCCGCGCGCGAGAAGTGGCTGGTCAAGAAGCGGTCCTGACTACCGGTGAACAACCCGGATCATCTCGATCTCGCGCCCATCCGCCGCGTCCGCGGCACGGTCAGGCTGCCGGGATCCAAGAGCATTTCCAACCGCATACTCCTGCTCGCCGCGCTGGCGCATGGGGAAACCCTGATTCGCGACTTGCTCGAGTCGGAGGACACACAGGTCATGCTCGAGGCGCTGCGCGCGCTGGGCGTGAACTGCGAGGACGCGGGCGCCGGCGGGCTCCGCGTGCGCGGAGCGGGCGGCGCGTTTCCGGTGAAGAAGGCGGAGCTCTTTCTGGGCAACGCCGGCACTGCCTTCCGACCGCTGACCGCGGTGTTGGCGCTGTGCGCCGGCGAATACCGGCTCTCCGGCACCGCGCGCATGCACGAACGGCCGATTGGCGAGCTGGTCGATGCGCTGCGCCGGCTCGGCGCCGGTATAGATTACCTGCAGAAGGAGGGCCTTCCCCCGCTTGCCATCCATCCCGCCGCGATCCGCGCGGGCGGGCGGCTCACCGTACGCGGCGATGTTTCGAGCCAGTTTGTCACCGGCCTGCTCATCGCGCTGCCGCTGACCGGCGCGCGGACGGTCCTCGCGGTCGAAGGCGAGCTCGTCTCGAAACCGTACGTCGAGCTCACGCTGAGCACCCTGCGGCGCTTCGGCGTCGAAGTGGAGCGCCAGGGCTGGACCACGTTCACGGTTCCGGCGGGTGCGCGCTACGTGAGCCCGGGCGAGATCTACGTGGAGGGCGATGCTTCGTCGGCGTCGTATTTTCTCGCGGCCGGCGCCATCAGCGGGCTATCCGGCGGCGGGCCGGTGCGCGTCGAAGGCGTCGGACGCGCCAGCATGCAGGGCGACGTGCGTTTCACCGGTACGCTGGAGCGCATGGGAGCGAGCATCACGATGGGCGATAACTGGATCGAAGCGGGCGCCAGGCCGGAAGCGGCGCAGCGCGGCAGGTTGCAGGCGATCGACGCCGATTTCAACGATATCCCCGACGCGGCGATGACCGCCGCGGTGACCGCGCTGTTTGCGGACGGCACGAGCACGCTGCGCAACATCGGCAGCTGGCGGGTGAAGGAGACCGACCGCATCGCCGCCATGGCCGCCGAGCTGCGCAAGCTCGGCGCGACGGTGCAGGAAGGGCCGGACTTCTTGCGGATTACACCCCCTCAATCCTCGGTCCTCAATCCCGGGGTGGCGATCGACACCTACGACGACCATCGCATGGCGATGTGCTTTTCGCTCGCGGCGCTGGGCGGGGTCGCGGTCCGCATCAACGATCCGCGCTGCGTGGCAAAGACTTTTCCCGAGTATTTCGACGTGCTGGCTTCCGTCTCGGAGCGCTGAACTTGGCCGCAGGGGAGCCCCCGGTGATCGCCATCGACGGCCCGTCGGCGTCCGGAAAGGGCACCGTGGCGCAGGGCGTGGCCGGCGCCTTGGGCTTCCACTACCTCAACAGTGGCGCCCTCTACCGCACGGTGGCAGTGGCCGCACTCGAGGCCGGTGCGAACCTCGACGATGAATCAACACTTTCGAATATCGCTTTGAATCTCAGGGCGGAATTCAGCGGCGACGCGGTGACGCTCGATGGCCGCGAAGTCACCCGCGACCTGCTGGCGGACGCCGTGGGCGTCGCGGCGTCGAGGGTCGCCGCCCTCCCGGGGGTCAGAAAGTCGCTGCTCTCACGCCAGCGCGCCTTCCGGAAACCCCCCGGGCTGGTGGCTGACGGGCGCGACATGGGCTCGGTGGTATTCCCCGATGCCGTGCTCAAAATCTTCCTCACGGCGAGCCTGGAGGCGCGTGCGGCACGGCGCTATAAACAGTTGATGGAAAAAGGAATGGATGCTACTATGGCGGCCCTTTTGCAGGATATCCGGGAACGCGACCAGCGCGACACGATGCGTGCCACGGCACCCCTGCAGAAGAGCGCGAACGCCGTCCTGATCGACACCACGGACATGTCGGCGGCGGATGCGATAGCGCAGGTGCTGGCGCTCTATCGACGGGCACCAAGGGCGCCCTGAACCGCACCCCGGTTCGAGGGCTTGATAAACCAACCCCGCTGCTACGGCGGGCAACTCCAACACTCTGAATCTGAATGATGAAAGCACAATCCCCGGCAGCCCCTACTGAAAACTTCGCCGCGCTGTTCGAGGAAAGTCTTGCCCGCAAGGAAATGCGGGTCGGCGAGGTCGTTACCGCAGAAGTGGTCCGGACCGACGATAACTTCGTCGTCGTCAATGCCGGCCTGAAATCAGAAAGTTACATCCCGATCGAGGAATTCCGCAACGACCGCGGCGAGGTTGAGGTCAAGACGGGCGACTTCGTCAGCGTCGCGATCGAATCCCTGGAAGACGGCCACGGGGAAACCCGGCTCTCGCGCGAAAAAGCGAAGCGCCTCGCCGCCTGGCACGAGCTGGAAGAAGCGCTCGAGAAGGGCAGCGTCGTGTCCGGCATCATCAATGGCAAGGTCAAGGGCGGGCTCACCGTCATGGTGAACGGCATCCGCGCCTTCCTGCCGGGGTCGCTGGTGGACATCCGCCCGGTCAAGGACACCAGCCCCTACGAAAACAAGCAGTTGGAATTCAAGGTCATCAAGCTCGACCGCAAGCGCAACAACGTCGTGGTGTCACGCCGCGCCGTGCTCGAGGCGACCCAGGGCGCCGAGCGCGACGCGTTGCTCGCAAGCCTGCAGGAAGGCAAGGTCGTCAAGGGCATCGTCAAGAACATCACCGACTACGGCGCGTTCGTGGACCTGGGCGGCATCGACGGGCTGCTGCACATCACCGACCTCGCGTGGCGCCGCGTCAAGCACCCCTCCGAGATCCTCACGGTCGGCGACGAAGTCGAGGCCAAGGTGCTCAAGTTCGACCAGGAGAAGAACCGCGTCTCCCTGGGCATGAAGCAGCTCGGCGAGGACCCGTGGGTGGGGATTTCGCGCCGCTATCCGACCGGCACGCGCCTCTTCGGCAAGGTTTCCAACCTGACCGACTACGGCGCGTTCGTCGAGATCGAGGCCGGCATCGAGGGCCTGGTGCATGTCTCGGAGATGGACTGGACGAACAAGAACGTCCACCCGTCCAAGGTGACGCAGCTCGGCGACGAGGTCGAGGTCATGGTGCTCGAGATCGACGAGGACCGGCGCCGCATCTCGCTCGGCATGAAGCAGTGCCAGCCGAACCCGTGGGAAGAGTTCGCGATGAACTTCAAGAAGGGCGACCGGGTGAAGGGCGCGATCAAGTCGATCACCGACTTCGGCATCTTCATCGGGCTGCCCGGCGGCATCGACGGGCTGGTGCATCTGTCCGATCTCTCGTGGAGCAAGCCGGGCGAGGAAGCGGTGCGCGACTACAAGAAGAGCCAGGAGGTCGAGGCCATGGTGCTCTCGATCGACGTCGAGCGCGAGCGCATTTCGCTCGGCATCAAGCAGGTCGAGGGCGATCCCTTCAACGGCTTCATCCAGACGCACGAGAAGAACTCCCTCGTCAACGGCTTCGTGAAATCAATCGATGCGCGCGGCGCGGTCATCCAGCTCGAGGGCGAGGTGGAGGGCTATCTGAGGGCGTCGGAAGTCGCGCGCGACCGCGTGGAAGACATCCGCACCCGGTTGAAGGAAGGCGACAAGGTCACGGCGATGATCATCAACATCGACCGCAAGAACCGGACGATCAACCTGTCGATCAAGGCGAAGGACCTGGCGGAGGAGGCCGAGGCCATGAAGAAGCTCGCGGCCGAGAAGCCGGCGA
This sequence comes from Burkholderiales bacterium, assembly GCA_036398235.1. GTDB lineage: Bacteria > Pseudomonadota > Gammaproteobacteria > Burkholderiales > SG8-41 > SG8-41. The sequence goes on along the minus strand of DASWHI010000050.1, from coordinate 3,845 downwards.
GCCCGGGCACCACCAGCCTCGGGGCGCTGTTGAAGGCCAAGCTCGACGTAGCCAATACCCAACAATAAGGAAGCACCATGACCAAATCCGAGTTGATCGCAAAGCTGGCGGCGCGCTACCCGCAGCTGGTGGCGAAGGACGCGGAGCTCGCGGTGAAAATGATCCTCGATGCCATGGGGAAGAGCCTGGCGCAGGGACAGCGCATCGAAATCCGGGGATTCGGCAGCTTCGGCCTCAATTACCGGCCGCCGCGCACGGGGCGCAATCCCAAGTCGGGGGAGAAGGTGCAGGTGCCGGCCAAGTACGTGCCGCACTTCAAGGCGGGGAAAGAACTGCGCGAGCGTGTGGACGTCAAGAAATAGCGAACATCCCCACCGGCAGCGTTCGTCCGCGGGCGGCATCATCGAAAGATCGTGCCGCCTTTTTTATCCCCCGCCCGGATCGCCGAAACGAGCTCCCGCCAGTTCCCGCCGACCATGCGCATCCTCTTGCTGCTACTGAAGCTCGCCCTGTTCCTGCTGGTGCTCACCTTCGCGGTCCGGAACACCGAGACCGTGACGTTGCGCTATTTTCCCGGCTGGGAATGGCAGTCGCCTCTCATCTTCGTGCTGCTGATTGCCTTCTTTGCCGGGATCGTCCTGGGCCTCCTCGCCGTGTTGCCACGGCTCCTCCGGCAGCGGCGGGACATTGGCGCGCTCAGGCGCGAGCTGGAGATAAAATCTACGCATCCCGGGGCCGCAGAACGGCAATGACGGTGGGTCATGGAAATTGAGTACTGGTGGCTGCTCGCGCTGCCGGTGTTCTTCGCGTTCGGCTGGTTCGCCGCGCGCGTCGACATCAGGCAGATCATCCGCGAGTCGCGAGCGCTCCCGCTGTCGTATTTCAAGGGCCTCAACTTTCTCCTGAACGAGCAGCCGGACAAGGCGATCGAGGCTTTCATCGAGGTGGTCAAGGTCGATCCCCAGACCATCGAGCTGCATTTTGCGCTGGGGGGCCTGTTCCGCCGTCGCGGCGAGGTCGAGCGCGCGATCCGCATGCACCAGAACCTGGTGGAGCGCCCCGATCTCGCCGCAGAGCAGAAGCTCATGGCGCTCTACGAGCTGGCGCAGGATTACTTCAAGGCGGGGCTCCTCGACCGCGCCGAGGAGCTCTTCCTCAAGCTCGAAGGCACTTCGTACGCGGAGCAGGCGCTGCGCTTCGTGCTCGAGATCTACGAGCAGGAGAAGGACTGGCACAAGGCGATCGGCATCGCCGGCAAGCTCGAGACCGTCACCGGCCGCTCGTACCAGAAGGAGATCGCGAATTTCCGCTGCGAGCTGGCGCTGAACGAGCTGATGCACTCCCGCCCCGACGCGGCGCGCCCGCATCTCGAGCAGGCGCTCGCCCATCACCGCATGTGCGTGCGCGCCAACATGCTGCTCGGCGACCTCGAGACCGCGGCCAAGCAGCCGCAGGCCGCGATCGAGGCGTGGAAGCGCATCGAGAGCCAGAGCCCGCAGTATCTGGCGCTTGTCGCGGAGCGGATCTTCAATGCCTACAAGCAGCTGGGCAAGCTCGAGGAAGGGGTGAACCTGTTGCGCGGCTACCTCGCGAAGTACCCCTCGCTCGATCTCCTCAACGTGGTGTTCCAGGGGATACTGGAGAGCCAGGGCACCGAGCCGGCCTACCGGCTCGCGCGTGACGAGCTGCGGCGCATGCCGACGCTGCTCGGGCTCGACAAGCTGCTCGAGGCCCAGATGCTGGAAGCGCCGCTCGACCGCCGCCGCGATCTGGAGCTCGTCAAGGAGCTGGTCAACCAGCACACGCGCAGCCTCGCGATGTACAAGTGCGACAGCTGCGGCTTCCGCGCCCGCCAGTACTACTGGCACTGCCCGGCGTGCGCGGAATGGGAAACCTATTCGCCCCGCCGCACTGAGGAGGCCAAGTTACCGGCTTGAAAAATCCCCGTGTCATCGTCGCGCTCGACTTCCCCGATGCGAAGGGCGCTCTGGCGCTCTCCGGCCGGCTCGACCCGGCGCTCTGCCGCGTCAAGGTCGGAAGCGAGCTCTATACCGCAGCCGGGCCGGCGCTCGTGGAAAAGCTCCAGCAATCGGGATTCGGCGTGTTTCTCGACCTCAAGTTTCACGACATCCCGAACACCGTGGCCGGAGCCTGCCTTGCCGCGGCCGACCTGGGCGTCTGGATGATCAACGTGCACGCGCTCGGCGGGCGCGCCATGATGGAGGCTGCGCGCGCGGCACTGGCGCGCAAGCGCGCGGCACCCAAGCTCGTTGCGGTCACGCTGCTGACGAGCATTGGCGCGGCGGACATGGGGGAGATCGGGCTCGCCGGCGACCCGCGGGAAACCGTCTCGAGGCTGGCGCGCCTCGCCCAGGCGTGTGGCCTCGACGGAGTGGTGTGCTCCGCGCAGGAGACGGCCGCTCTGCGCCGGCAGCTGGGCGGCGGCTTCTGGCTGGTGACGCCGGGCATCCGGCCGGAGGGCGCGGGCGGGGACGACCAGAAGCGCGTCGCCACGCCGCGCGAGGCGATCACCGGCGGCGCCGACTATCTCGTAATCGGCCGCCCCATCACGCGCGCGCCCGACCCGCTCGCGGCCCTGCGCGCCATCAACGCAGAGATCGCGGGATGAAAGCCCGAAGGGTTAAAATTCCGGGATGAAGGCCGCAAGTTTCAAGAACGCCCGCGTGCTCGTGGTCGGCGACGCCATGCTCGACCGCTACTGGATCGGCGAAGTCGAGCGCATTTCTCCCGAGGCGCCGGTGCCGATCGTCAAGATCGATCATGAAGAGGAGCGCGCGGGCGGGGCGGCCAACGTCGCGCGCAACGCGGCCGCGCTGGGTGCCCATGTCACGCTGCTTTCCGTCGTGGGCGCCGACGAGCCCGGCGCCCGGCTCGAAGTCCTGCTCAAGCGCGAGGGCGTCCATCCGCGGCTCTACCGTGACCGCGGCATCAAGACCACCGTCAAGCTGCGCGTGATAGCCGGACGCAAGCAGCAGCTGCTGCGCGTGGATTTCGAAACCGCGCCCAGCCACGAAGTCCTGGCGAGCAAGCTGCGCGAGTTCAAGGAGATGCTGGGCGACGCTACCGTCGTGATCCTTTCCGATTACGGCAAAGGCGGTCTCACCCATATCGTCAAGATGATCGGCCTGGCGCGCCGCGCCGGGAAGGCGGTGCTGGTCGATCCGAAAGGCGAGGATTATTCACGCTATCGGGGCGCGACGCTGATCACTCCCAACCAGTCCGAGTTCCGCCAGGTGGCGGGCGCCTGGAAGAACGAGCGAGACATGACGGAGCGAGCACAGAAGCTGCGGCGCAAGCTCGACGCCCGGGCGTTGCTGGTCACGCGCGGCGCGCAAGGCATGACGCTGTTCGAGGATGGCAAGCGGCTGCATGTCGCCACGGAAGCGCGTGAAGTATCCGACGTCACCGGTGCCGGCGACACAGTCATCGCGACGCTGGGCGTCGCACTGGGATGCGGTGCGCGACTGCCGGACGCGGTGAAGCTCGCCAATCGTGCTGCCGGCATCAAGGTGGGCAAGTTCGGTACCGCCGTCGTGACACCGAAAGAGCTGTTCGGGGAGAAATAAGATGTCCTACGTTGTGACGGGGGCGGCGGGATTCATAGGCTCCAACCTGGTGAAAGCGTTGAACGACCGCGGCATCACCGACATCGTCGCCGTGGACGATCTCAGGGACGGCTCCAAGTTCGCGAACCTCGCCGACTGCGACATCGCCGAGTACCTCGACAAGGACGAGTTCATCGAGCGCCTCGAGAACGGGGATTTCGACGGGCAGCTCTCCGTGGTCCTGCACCAGGGCGCGTGCTCGGACACCACCGAGACCGA
>DASWHI010000049.1:0-2633 GCA_036398235.1 Burkholderiales bacterium | reverse complement strand
CGCCGCGCGAGGTAGGTGAAGTCGTTGATGTAGCCCTGCAGGCGCTCCGCGACGGCCGTGCGCTGGTGCGGCAGCAATATTCCGTAGACCGCGGCGTAGAAGTCGGCCTGCTGCTGCGTCCACTCCCTGAACAACCGGTCGTACTTCGGATCGCGGCCATCCTCCCAGTTGACGAGCCAGCGCCGCAGCCGTTCCGCGAAGCGGGTGGCATCGCCGCGCTGCGACATGAGCTGCAGGAACTCGCGCTGGCGCCGCATCCGGTCCTGGTGCCGCAGCCCGTGAATCACCGGCAGCTCGGCGCCCCACGCGAGTATCTGCTGGTCTTGCGCGTCGTCCAGATGGCCGACCCACTCGCGGATGCGCGAGAGCGCGCGGCGGCCGGCCTCCCGCCGTTGCTCCTCTTCGTCTGCATCCAGATGGAATTCCCGGACGAAGCGCCGGTTGAGTCTTTCCCACCGTTCCTGGAGCGTCGCGAGCTGCTCGGGCGTGATGGTCATCAGCATGGCTGCGGCATCGTCGGCCGAGTACGCTGCGAGCGTGCGGTAGCGCGCCCGCACGCCCTCCGTCACCCAAAGGGCATCCTCGCGCGTGAAACCGCGTTCGAGCCGGACCTTGGTTTCGGCCAGGAATTTCGCGTAGTCCGGCAGTTGCTCGTAGCGGTGCCACTCGTGGAAGCGCTCGAAGCGCCGGCGGAATTCCTGCTTCTGCTCCACGTCGAGATCGAAGTACTCGTCGGCGGTCCACCCGGCGATCGTGTCGAGCTGGGGATAGCCGATGCGGATCATGCTGCAGCCCGCGGCGGTCGCGAGCACGAGCGCCAGCACGCTTGCCCGCGCTATGGCCGATTTCATCCTGTCACCGATCCTGTGCCGCCTGCGTGCCCGCCACGCTTCTCCCGCCGGAAATCGTTGTCGAGACGCTACAGCTGTTCCAGGTGCTCCACCATGCGCCGGCGCATTTTCGCATCTGGCAGGCGGCCGATTCCCCCATGGAGATTATCCTTGAGGTGAGCGACGCGGCTCGTGCCCGGGATGGCGCAGGTGACGGCGGGATGCGAAAGGATGTACTTGAGGAAGAACTGCGCCCAGCTCGCGCAGTCGAATTCCGCCGCCCACGCCGGCAGTTCCCTCCCGCGCACTTTGGGAAAGAGCGCGCCCATCGAAAACGGGCGGTTCGCGATCACCGCGACGCCGGACTCGGCGCATGCCGGCAGCAGCCGCGCCTCGGCTTCGCGCTCGGCCATCGAGTAGTTGAACTGCACGAAGTCCCACTCGCGCGATGTCACCAGACGCTCGAGTTCGCCATACGCGCCCGAATAATAGTGCGTGATGCCGAGGTAGCGGATGCGCCCGGCGTCCTTCCATTCGCGCAGGGTCTTCGCGTGGACGGCAACGTCCTGGAGATTGTGGACCTGCATCAGGTCCATCCTCCGCGTTCGCATCAGCTTGAGCGAGCTTTCCATCTGCCGGATGCCGGCGTCGCGCCCGCCGGTCCAGACCTTGGTGGCGAAGAAGAGCTTCTCGCGCAGCCGCAGCGCCGCGGAGAGATCGCCCACCACCCGCTCGGCTTCCCCATACATGGGCGAGGAATCCACGACTGAACCGCCGCCTGCGACGAGGAGACGCAGCACTTCCTTCAGCTCGGCGCGCTCCGGCGCCTCCACGCCCACGTCGAAGGTCTGCCAGGTGCCGACTCCGACCGCCGGCAGCATTTCCCCCGTGCGCGGTATGGGCCGCTTCAGGAGCGCGGAGGATTGCGCGATAGCCTTCTTCTTGTTCATGGCGGCAAGGACGGTGCAGCCCGCGGCGAACTGGAGCATCCTTCGCCGCGCGCGGTTTGGTGCATTACATTCGACTTTTAGCATAAGCACGAGTCACGAGTCACGAACAACGAGTCACGATCGGCGAGCCGCGAAGCATCCGGATTGAGCTAATATAATGTGTCGCGACCACCTCTGCCGCAGCTTCCACCATGCTCAATCCCGACGGCCTTGCGGTATTTTCCAAGCATGCGTGCCCGACCTGCACCCTGATCGAGCCGGTGATGCAGCGCGTCGCAAAGGCGATTCCCGCGTTCCAGATAGTCTCGCAGGACGACCCGAAGTTCCCGTCCGGCGTCGCCAACCTGGTGGACGACCGCGAGCTCGACCACTCCTGGCTCAACAATATCGAAGCGACTCCCACCTTGATCCGCTTCCAGAGCGGGCGCGAGGTCGAGCGCGTCATCGGCTGGGACCGCGACGGCTGGCGCCGGTTGACCGGCATCCGCGACCTGGGAGAGGGGCTGCCGGCATTCCGCCCGGGGTGAGGTTCGCTCTCACTCGAGCCCGGGGTGGCCGAGAGGCTGGAAGCGAAGCACAGCGGCAAGACGCTGCTCGCTGCGCGCAAGATCGAGTACCCGGATAGCGCCGACCCCGTCGAAGTGTGCTTCGAGCGCGGCTGGACCGACGGGCTGCCGGTGACGCCGCCGACCGACGAGCGCGTGATCGCCATGCTGAAGGGCACGCCGCGCCGCCCCGACGATGCGATCGGCAGGATTCCCCCGTTCCTCGCCCCCTGCACGGTCGAGAAGGTCGCGATCAACGCCGTGATGGCCGGCTGCAAGCCGGAGTACATGCCGGTGCTGCTCGCGGC
>DASWHI010000048.1:0-13686 GCA_036398235.1 Burkholderiales bacterium | reverse complement strand
CCGCCCGCGTTGCCGAGGCCGAAGATGGGCGGCGGGCCGAAGGCGAGCACCAGCGCTTCCTTGATGTACCCGGTCTTCATGAAAAACTCACCGACCAGTTGCGGCGTGGCGACCTTGCGCTCGTTCCAGTGCTTCTGCGTGACGAAGATGGTCGCGGCGCTGTTGCGAAAGCCGCCGCCGAGGAAGTCGAAGCCGGTGAAGGCAATGGCGTTCTCGTTCGCGGGGTTCGAGCGGATGATGTCCACGACTTCGTTCACCACCTTGTCGGTGCGCTCCAGCGTCGCGCCGTCGGGCAGGAACACCGCGGCGATGTAATAGCCCTGGTCCTCGTCGGGCACCAGCGCCCCCGGCGTGATGCGCCACAGCCCGACCGTGAGCGCCACCATGCCGGCAAATAGCACGGCGGCGATGGCGCCCCGGCGCAGCATCCAGCTGACGCCGTCCACGTAGCGCCCCGTCATGCGACTAAACCAAATGTTGAACCCGCGGAAGAACCAGCCGGGCTGCTTGTGCTCGCGCTTCAATATCAGCACGCACAGGCTGGGGGTCAGGGTCAGCGCGACGATGCCCGAGATCACCACCGCGATCGAGATCGTCACAGCGAACTGGCGGTAGAGCTCGCCGGTCAAGCCGCCGAGAAAGGCGATCGGCACGAACACGGCGCACAGCGTGAGCACGATGGCGATGATGGGGCTGGTGACTTCCTTCATCGCCTTGATCGCCGCCTCGCGCGCCTGGAGATGCTCCTCGTGCATGATGCGCTCGACGTTTTCCAGCACCACGATGGCGTCGTCCACCACGATGCCGATGGCGAGCACCATGCCGAACAGCGTCAGCGTGTTGATCGAGTAGCCGAGCAGGACGAGCCCCGCGAAGGTGCCGATCAGCGACACCGGCACCGCCGCGAACGGGATCAGGGTGGCGCGCCAGTTCTGCAGGAAGAGATGGACCACGAGGAAGACGAGGAGCATCGCAATCAGCAGCGTGTGGACCACCTCGTTGATCGAGACCTTGACGAAGCGCGTGGTGTCATACACCACCGTGTGCTCGAACCCCGGCGGGAAGGACTGCTTCAGCCGCGTCATTTCCGCCGACACGCGTTCCGCGGTCGCCAGCGCGTTGGCGTTCGGCTGCAGAAAGATGCCCACCAGCGTCGCCGTCTTGCCGTTTACGCGCCCGATGAACTCGTAGTCCTTGGAGCCCAGCTCGACGCGCGCCACGTCCTTCAGGCGCAGGAGAGAGCCGTCGCCGTTGGCCCGCACCACGATGTTCTCGAATTCAGCCGGCTCGGACAGCCGGCCCTGGGTGGTGATGGTGTAGACCAGCTCCTGCGGCCCGCCGGTCGGGGACTGCCCGATCTTGCCGGCGGCGAACTGGGCATTCTGCTCGTTCAGCGCGCGCACCAGGTCGGAAGGGGCGAGCTTCAGTTGCGCGAGACGGTCGGGGCGCACCCAGACGCGCATCGCGTAATCCTTGGCGCCGAAGATCTGCACATTGGTCGTGCCGGGGATGCGTTTCAACGCGTCGAGCACGTTCAGCGTGACGTAGTTCGAGGTGAACAGATCGTCGCGGCTCCCGTCCGGCGAGGCGAACGCGATCACCTGCAGGAACGCGGACGAGCCCTTCTCGACCGTGACGCCCTGGCGCCGTACTTCCTGCGGCAGCCGCGGCTCGGCCTGCTTGACGCGGTTGTTGACGTTCAACGCGGCAGTGTCCACGTCGGCGCCGATTTCGAAGGTCACCTGGATCTCGACCACGCCGTTCGAAGTCGAAGTCGAGCTCATGTAAAGCATGTTCTCGACGCCGTTGATCTGGTTTTCGAGGGGCGCGGCTACCGTCTGCTCGAGCACCGCGGCGGAGGCGCCGGGATAGACGGCACGCACCGTGACCACGGGCGGCGCGATTTCCGGGTACTGCGCTATCGGCAGCACGCGCATCCCGGCAAGCCCGGCGATGACGATGAAGATCGACAGCACGGCCGCGAAGATCGGCCGGTCGATGAAGAAGCGTGAAATCATATGCGGCCGCCTCAGACCGTCTTGGCCGCCGGCGCTGTTTTATCCTCCGGCGCCGTCTTCCCCGCGGGTGCTGCGGGGGCGGCCGCATCATCGGCAATCTTGACCGGCGCGCCCGGGCCTATCTTCAACACGCCGTCCACGATCACGCGGTCCCCGGACTTGAGTCCCGCGTTGATGACCCAGCCGTCGCGGGTCCAGTCGCCGACGTCGAGCGGGCGCGGTTCGGCCTTGCTTTCGGCGTTGACGATGTAGGCGAACTTGCCCTTGGGGCTTTCCAGCACGGCGCGCTGCGGGATCACGATTGCGCCGGGACGTACCGCGCCGGCGAGCACGACGCGCGCAAATTCTCCCGGGCGCAGCAGACCGCCGGGGTTGGCGATTTCGGCGCGCGCCTCGCTGGTGCCGGTTTGCGCATTGACGCGCACGTCGGCGAAATTGAGTACGCCGGGCGTGGCGTACAGGCTGCCGTCGGCGAGCTTGACCGTTACCTGGAAGCGCCCGCCGTCGGGGATCTTCAGGCGTCCGGACTCGACGTCGCGCCGCATCGCCAGCCGCTCGCGGTCCGGGATGCCGAAGATCACGTACATCGGATTGGTCTGGGTGACCGTTGTCAGCAGCACGCCGGGTCCGGACACGAGCGTTCCCTCGGAGGCCACGGAGCGGCTCGTGGTGCCAGTGATCGGCGACTCGACGCGGGTGTACTCGAGGTTGAGCCGCGCTTCGTTGAGGCGCGCGCGGACGCTCTTCACTTCGGCTTCCGCGATCTGCTCGGAGGAGACCGCGTCGTCGAGTTCCTTCTGGCTGATCGCCTTCGACTCGAGCACGGGGCGCAGGCGCGCCGCCTCGCGCCTGGCTCGCGCAAGCCGCGCCTCGGCGACCGCCAGGTCCGCTTCGGTGCGTGCGTAAGCCACCCGGAACGGCTCGGGGTCTATGGTATAGAGCGAATCTCCCTTCTTCACCACCGCGCCTTCGGCGTAGTTGCGCTTGAGCAGGATGCCGTTGACGCGCGCGCGCACCTCGACTTCGCGGTAGCCGGCGGTCTGGGCTACGTACTCGTACGCCACCGGAACATCCCGGGTCTCGACGGTCATCACGCTCACGACGGGCGGAGGAAAAGGGGGCGGTCCGCCGGCGGGCTGACACCCCGCGGCGAGCAGCGCCAGCGCGAGCGGCAGGGCAATACGCAAACGCGGGACGTGCTGTGAAACGCTGGAGATCTTGATCATTGCTTTGTTTTCCCTGGTCCGGCGCGCTGCGGAATCGTCCGCCGTCCGGTTTCATGCCTATTGCGAAAAGGCGCCAGTTTACATACAATCTTGAATGTATGTAAAGAGCCGATTTATGACAACCCGCTGCTCCCGCATCGGGCACTGGAGAACCAGGTAGTGGTCAGACGCACCAAAGACGAAGCACAGGAGACGCGCAGCCGCATCCTGGACGCTGCCGAACGGGTGTTCAGCGAGCATGGAGTATCGCGCACGTCATTCGAAGACATCGCCCACGCCGCAGGCGTCACGCGCGGGGCGATTTACTGGCATTTCAAGGACAAGAGCGACGTGTTCGCCGCCATGGTCAACCGCGTGACGCTTCCGATGGAGGCGATGGTGGCGCGCAGCAGCGACGAATCCGTCGAGGATCCCCTGGCTTCGCTCAAGGCGTGCGCCGTTACCGCCCTCAAGCGCACGGCGACCGATCCCCAATGCCAGCGCGTGTTCGACGTCGTCACCCACAAGTGCGAGTACCTGGGCGAAATGGCCGGCGTGTACGGGCGGATCAGCAGCATCCAGAAGGGCTGCGTGGACCGCTCGGAACAGGCGATACGCAATGCCATCAAACGCGGCTTGCTGCCCGCACACGTGAATCCGCGGCTCGCGGCCATCGGTCTCGACGCCATGCTGTTGGGGCTGATCTCCAATTGGCTCGCCAACCCCCACTATCTGGCGCTCGAGCGGCAGGCCGAGGCGATGATCGATCTTTATCTCGACGGCCTGCGAGGCCATCCCGCCAGGCGCCCGCCGCCTGCTCGAAAAGCGCGCACCGGCAAGACGGCGCGTCGTTCCGGCACGCGCTGACTGGCCGTCAGATCCGGCGGAACGGGCGGTCGCGGCCTCTGAGCATCAGCGCGGCTTTGCTGTAATTGACCAGCACGTAGCCTGCAGCGCGCGCGAACGCTCTCAGCATCCGCCGGGTTGCCCGCAGCCAGTCAGCCGCGACGGGGCCCAATCGAACCGTATTCCTGCTGACGATTGCTTCCATTTGAGACTCCTTTTGCTCCAGTGCGGCGCACCGGCGCCGCATCCTTGAACGAATGATAGGTTGTTTCCTGAGTTTTACAATCCACTAGAATGGAATATGATTGTTTCTATAAAGTAACAATGGAAGGCAGATCATGGACAAGCTGACGGGCATGATGGTGTTTGCCAAGGTCGTGGAAGCAAAGAGCTTTTCTGCAGCAGCCCAACGGCTGGGAATCTCGAAATCGTCGGTAAGTAAGCAGGTCGCGCAGCTCGAGCGCTCGCTCAAGGCGCGGCTCCTCAATCGCACGACGCGGCGGCTCAGCCTGACCGAGGTGGGCACCGCGTTCTACGAGCACTGCGCACGCATGCTGGCGGAGGCGGAGGCGGCCGAGCTCGCGGTCTCGCGCCTCCACGCCGAGCCGCGCGGCGTGCTGAAGGTGACGGTGCCCGCGGCTTTCGGCCACCTGCACATCGCGCCGGCCATCCCGGATTTCATCGCGCGCCATCCCGAGGTCGCGGTGCAAATCGTTATGAATGACCGGGCGGTGGATCTCGCTGAAGAAGGGTTCGATATTGCGATACGCATGGCGCGTGAGCAGGCGCCCAACATCGTTGCTCGCCGCCTGGCGCCGGTGCGCTGGGCGGTGTGCGCCGCGCCCGGGTACCTGAAGCAGCACGATGCGCTGCGCACGCCACTGGACCTCGAACGCCACAATTGCCTGTTCTACTCGTTCCTCGAATCTTCCTTCGAGTGGCGCTTCACCTCGAAGGCAGGGGACACTGCGGTGCGCGTGACGGGCAACTTCACGGTCAACAACTCCGAGGCGCTGCGTGAAGCGGTGCTCAAAGGCCTCGGCGTCGCGCTGCTGCCCACGTTCACCGTCGGGGCGGACTTGCGCGAGGGGCGCCTCCAGCGGGTGCTGGGCGAGTACCGGCCGCACGGCACATTCGGCAGCGACGTCTACGCGGTCTACCTGCCCACGCGCTACCTTTCGCCCAAGGTGCGCGCGTTCGTGGACTTCCTCGTCGAGCGATTTTCGCCGGAGCCCTATTGGGACCGGTGACGGACGCATCACCCTTCACTTATTACCCGGGACGGCGGCAGGGCTACGGCCCCGCCGATTGTCTTTGGTCCGGAGGTGGGGCAGCATATGCCCCGCATTCCAATAAAGGAGCGGCGCGCATGCAAGCACTGTGCAACCTGGTGAAGGCCTACGGGCCGGTGGTGGGGCGCATCCTGATCACCCCGCTGTTTCTGCTGTCGGGGTACCAGAAGATCACGGGCTTTACGGCGGTGGCGGCGACGATGGGGAAGGCGGGGCTTCCGTTTCCCGAATTCCTGCTGGTCGGGTCGATCGCGTTCGAGCTCGGCGGAGGGCTCATGGTGCTGCTCGGCTGGCACGCGCGCTTTGGAGCGCTGCTGCTCGCCGTTTTCACCCTCGCGGCCACGCTCGTGTTCCATAATTTCTGGGCGGTTGACGCGGCGCAGTACTCGAATCAGCTCAATCATTTCATGAAGAACCTGTCCATCCTCGGCGCGCTCGTCTTCATCATGGCCGCGGGCTCCGGGCCGTTCAGCCTCGGAAAGGAAGGGAAATCGGGAAGCGCGCGGTAACCCGTCCGGCGGCGGGGATGCGCCTCGCGCGGCGGGTCGCGGAGATCGAGCCTTTCCACGTGATGGCGCTGCTGGCGCGGGCGCACGAGCTGGAAGCGCAGGGGCGCTCCGTCATCCACATGGAGATCGGCGAACCGGATTTCCCGACGCCCGAGCCGATCATCCGCGCCGGGGTGCGGGCACTGGAGAAGGGCGAGCTCTTCTACACGCCCACGCCCGGCCTGCCGCAGCTGCGCGAGGCGATCGCCGGCTATTATCATTCGCGCTACGGCGTCGCGCTCGCGCCCTCGCGCGTTCTCGTCACCACCGGCGCCTCCGCGGCGCTGATGCTCGCGTGCGCGGCACTCATCAATCCGGGCGATGAGGTACTGCTCGCCGACCCCGGCTATCCCGCCAACCGCCACTTCGTGCGCGTGGTCGAGGGCGTGCCGCGCGCGGTGCCGGTTGGCGCGGAGAGCGGCTACCAGCTCGCTCCGGCCCACCTCGAGCGGTACTGGGACCGGCGCACCGCGGCGGCGCTGGTTGCCTCGCCCTCGAATCCCACCGGCACGCTGATCTCGACAGAACGGCTTGCCGCGATGGTGGAGATCGTGCGCGCGAAGGGCGGCACGCTGATCGTGGACGAGATCTACCACGGGCTCGTCTACGAGGGCGAATACACCACCGCGGTGGCGCTGGCGGACGACGCATTCATCATCAACAGCTTCTCCAAGTACTTCAACATGACCGGCTGGCGGCTCGGCTGGATGGTTGCGCCGGAGCGCGCCGTAGGAGCGCTCGACAAGCTGGCGCAGAGCCTCTATCTTGCCGCGCCGACTCCGGCCCAGCACGCTGCGCTCGCCGCGTTCGCGCCCGAGACGCTCGCGATACTGGAGAGCCGCAGACGGGAATTCCAGGCGCGGCGCGATTACCTGGTGCCGGCGCTGCGCGGCCTCGGCTTCGAGATCCCGGTGACGCCGCAGGGGGCGTTCTACGTCTATGCAGCCTGCGGCAAGCTCACGCGCGACAGCTTCGGCTTCGCGCGCGACCTGCTGGAGCGGGCGGGGGTGGCGATCACGCCGGGGGTGGATTTCGGCGCCAACGCGCCGGAGCGGCACGTGCGCTTCGCGTACACCAACTCGATCGAGCGGCTGCAGGAAGGCGTCGCCCGCATCGCGGCGTTTCTGGAGAAGCAATGAAAGAAACGACGCTGATCGTGATCCGCCACGGCGAGACCGCGTGGAACCGCGAGAAGCGCATGCAGGGCACGACCGACACGCCGCTCTCGGACGTGGGCCGCGAGCAGGCGCGGGCCCTGGGCCGGCGGCTGGCGGGCCACGCGTTTGCCGCGCTTTACACCAGCGATCTCGCCCGCGCGTGGGACACGGCGCGCGCGATCTCCGAGCACACGGGCCGCGAGGCCGTGGCGGATCCGCGGCTGCAGGAGCGCCGCTTCGGCATCTTCGAGGGGCTCACGGCCGAGGAGATCGTCGCCCGCTATCCCGAGGAGCATGCCCGCTTCGCGAGCCGCGACCCGGATTACGCGGTGCCCGGCGGCGAGAGCGCGCGCAGCTTCACCGAGCGCTGTATCGGCTGTCTCGCCGAAATCGCCGGCTGCCACCCTGGCGGCGAGGTCGTAGTCGTCACGCACGGGCTCGTGCTCGACTCGCTCTACCGTGCGGCGCACGGCCTCGACCACGGGGCGCGGCGCCCGGTCCCGTTGATCAACGCGAGCCTGAATATCTTCGGCTACGGCTACGGCCGCGGCGCCTGGCGGCTCGAGCTGTGGGGCGATATCAGCCACCTCGCCGCGGACCAGGTTACGGTGTATCGCGGCACCGCCGCGTGAACGCGAAGGTCGTGGATCACGCCTCTCGATATGGAAACCGTAGTGCTGGTACATGGCCTGTGGGTGCACGGCATCGTGATGGAGCTGATGCGGCGGCGGGTGGCGCGCCACGGCTACCGCGCGCTCGCTTATTCCTATCCCTCGATGCGGCTCACGCTCGCGGAGAACGCGGAGCGCCTGGCGCGCTTCAGCCGCGCCATAGCCGCGCCGCGGCTGCATTTCGTCGGGCACAGCCTCGGCGGGCTGATCGTCCTGCGCATGCTGGAGCGCACGCCGGGGCTCGCGCCGGGGCGCGCCGTGCTGCTCGGCTCGCCCGTCGCCGGGAGTCTCGCGGCGCGGCGGCTCGCGCGGCTGCCCGGCGGGCGCGCGGCGCTCGGCCGCAGCGCGCCGGAGTGGCATGAGGCCGCGCACCTGGGATTCGGGAGCGGGCGGGAGATCGGCGTTATCGCGGGCCGCATGCCGGTCGGCATCGGCCGCATCGTCGCGCCCGACCTGCCTGCGCCGAGCGACGGGGTGGTGAGCGTCGCCGAAACGCGCCTGCCGGCGATGCGCGATCACATCGTTCTCGACGTCAACCACTTCGGCATGCTGACCTCGCGCGCCGTCGTGCGGCAGGTCTGCGCGTTCTTGCGCGATGGGACCTTTGTCCATCAATGAACCGCCAAGACGCCAAGAGAATCGGAATTCTTATCGTCGCCGCGTGCTTCGCCCTGCTCCTGAGCGGGTGCGCCAACGTCGGCTACTACTTCCAGTCGGTGAGCGGGCAGCTCGACATCTGGCGGCGCGAGCGGCCGGTCGAGGAAGTGATTGCAGATCCGGCAGTATCGACGGCACTGAAAGAGCGGCTCGCGCGGGTGCTTGAGATCCGGGCGTTCGCGAGCCGCGAGCTGAGCCTTCCCGACAACGCGAGCTACCGGAGCTACGCCGACCTTGGCCGTTCCCACGTGGTGTGGATCGTGTTCG
Source organism: Burkholderiales bacterium (assembly GCA_036398235.1). Lineage (GTDB taxonomy): Bacteria > Pseudomonadota > Gammaproteobacteria > Burkholderiales > SG8-41 > SG8-41. The sequence continues at coordinate 5,025 of DASWHI010000048.1, read as the reverse complement.
CCGCGCCGGAGTTTTCGGTGCAACCGCATCAATCGTGCTTCCTGTTCGCGGGCTGCGTGAGCTACCGCGGCTACTTCGCCAGGGAGGATGCGGAGCGGTATTCCGCGGGACTCGCCGGGGAAGGGTACGACGTCTACATCGGCGGGGTGCCCGCCTATTCGACCCTGGGCTGGTTTGCCGATCCCGTGCTCAATACCTTCATCGATTATCCGGATGCCGAAATCGCGCGGCTGATTTTCCACGAGCTCGCGCACCAGGTCGCCTACGCTCGCGACGACACCGTGTTCAACGAGTCCTTTGCGGCGGCGGTGGAGCAGGAAGGCGTGCGGCGCTGGCTCGCGGTCGGCGGCGATACGCAACAGTTGCGGCAATTCGACCAGCGCCGGCGCATCCGCGGGGAGTTTTCCGGCCTGGTCCAGAACTACCGCGAGCGGCTCGACGCGCTCTATCGCACGCGCCTTGCGCCGGATGCGTTGCGGGATCGCAAGCGCGCGATCCTGGCGGAGCTCGCATCCGAGTACCGATCGCGCAAGGCGGGGTGGGGCGGATTCACCGGCTACGATTCCTGGTTCGCCGGCACGCCCAATAACGCGCAGCTCGCCTCGGTCGCCGTCTATTCGCAGCAGGTTCCGGCGTTCGAGGCGCTGCTCGCGCGCGAGGGCGGCAACCTTGCGCGCTTCTACGCCGCGGTGCAGGAACTGGCGGCGTTGCCCAAGGCGGAGCGGGATTCGCGGATGAATGCACTCGTTCACCCGGTGGCCGGTATATAATTCCCCCGCATTCCCCGTAGGAGATGTTCATGAGACTCAGCAGCAAGTCCTTCATCAGCAACAAGAAAATTCCGGCCGAATTCGCGTTTTGCGCGCCGGACCCCAAGTCGCGGGTGACGCTCGGGAAGAACCTCAATCCTCACCTGCAATGGATGGATGTACCGCCGAACACCAAGTCGCTCGTGCTGCTCTGCCATGACCCGGATGTGCCCAGCAAGCCCGACGACGTCAACAAGGAAGGCCGCACCATTTCCGCGCAGCTGCCGCGCGTGGATTTCTTCCATTGGATTCTGGTGGACCTGCCGGCGGCGACGCTGCAGATCAGGGAGGGCGAGTTCTCGAGCGGCGTCAAGCCGCGCGGCAAGCCCGGGCCGGAAAGTCTGCACGGTACGCGCCAGGGCCTGAACGACTACACCGCGTGGTTCGCCTCGGACAAGGAGATGGCGGGCAACTACTTCGGCTACGACGGGCCGTGTCCGCCGTGGAACGACACGATCCCGCACCATTACGTCTTCACGCTCTATGCGCTCGACATGGCGCGCTGCGCCGTGGCCGGCGCTTTCAAGGGCCCGGAAGTGCTGGCGGCGATGAAGGGCCATATCATCGCGCAGGCGGCGATCACCGGCCTCTACACGCTCAATCCCAGCCTGAGGATCTGAAGTCGATCGACCTGGAGCGGCGGCGGGCCAACCTGCCGCGCCCGAGCTACCCGGAGGAGCTGCCGGTCGTCGCCCGGCGCGGGGAGATCGCGCGCGCCGTCGGTGAGCACCCGGTCGTGATCGTGTGCGGCGAGACCGGCTCGGGCAAGACCACGCAAATTCCCAAGATCCTCATCGAGCTCGGCCGGGGCGTCGCGGGCATGATCGGCCACACGCAGCCGCGGCGCATCGCGGCGCGCTCGGTCGCCGCGCGAATCGCCTCCGAGCTCGCGAGCCCGCTCGGCCACGCCGTGGGCTACAAGGTTCGCTTCTCGGACCACGTTTCGCCCGACACCTACATCAAGGTGATGACCGACGGCATCCTGCTCGCCGAGACCCAGGGCGACCGTTGGCTCCGCGCCTACGACACGCTCATCATCGACGAGGCGCACGAGCGCAGCCTCAACATCGACTTTCTGCTGGGCTACGCAAAAGAGCTGCTGGCGCGGCGCCCCGACCTCAAGCTCATCGTTACCTCCGCGACGATCGATGCAGAGCGCTTCTCCCGGCACTTCGGCGGCGCGCCGGTAATCGAGGTGTCGGGACGGGTCTACCCGGTCGAGGTGCGCTACCGCCCGCGCTCGGCGCGCGGTGACGATAATGACGAACAAGATCTGGACGACGCCATACTCGATGCCGTCGACGAGCTCGCGCGCGAGCCGGGCGGTGGCGACATTCTGGTGTTCCTGCCGGGCGAGCGCGAGATCCGCGAGGCTGCGGACGCGCTGCGCGGGCACCCTCCCGGCGGCGTGGAGATACTTCCGCTCTACGCCCGGCTCTCCTTCGAGGAACAGCAGCGCGTGTTCCACACCGGCGGCACGCGCCGCATCGTGCTCGCGACCAACGTCGCCGAGACTTCGCTCACCGTCCCCGGCATCCGCTACGTGGTGGACACGGGTCTCGCGCGCGTCAACCGCTACAGCTTCCGCAACAAGGTCGAGCAGCTGCAAGTCGAGCCGGTGTCGCAGGCGTCCGCTAACCAGCGCGCCGGGCGCTGCGGGCGCGTGGCGGCGGGGGTGTGCATCCGGCTCTACTCCGAGGAGGACTACCGCGCCCGCCCGCCCTACACGGACCCCGAGATCCTGCGCTCTTCGCTCGCGGGGGTCATCCTGCGCATGAAGGCGCTGGGGCTTCCCGACGTCGAGCGCTTTCCGTTCCTGGACCCTCCGGCCCCGCGCATGGTCGCGGACGGCTACCAGCTGCTCGCCGAGCTCGGCGCCGTGGACGAGGCCAACGCACTGACCGGGATGGGGCGTCGGCTCGCGCGCTTTCCCATCGACCCGCGCGTCGCGCGCATGATCATCGCCGGCGGGCACGAGCAGTGTCTCGCCGAGATCCTGATCATCGCGGCGGCGCTGGAAGTGGGCGACCCGCGCGAGCGCCCGTTCGATTGCGCCGAGGCGGCGGACCAGGCGCACGAGCGATTTCAGGACGAGCAGTCGGACTTCTTCGCGCTGCTCAAGCTGTGGGAGCATTTCGGGGACGCCGTCGAGCACCGCAAGTCCAATCGTAAACTGGCGCAGGCGCTGCACGCACAGTTCCTGTCGCAGAGGAGGCTGCGCGAATGGCGCGACGTGCACCGCCAGCTCGCCGCGCTCGCGGGCGAGATGGGCCTGCGCGTAAACCCGCGCCCCGCGACGCGCGAGCAGGTGCACCGCGCGCTCATCGCCGGGCTGCTCGGCAACATCGGCTGCAAGGGCGAGGAGGCGGGCGAATACCTCGGCGCGCGCGGCATCCGCTTCGCGCTCTTTCCCGGTTCGGGACTGCGCAGGAAGCAGCCGAAGTGGGTGGTGGCCGCGGAGCTCGTCGAGACCACGCGCCTCTACGCCCGCTGCGCCGCGCGCATCGAGCCCGAATGGGTCGAAGCCGCCGCCGGCGACCTCGTGAAGAAGCACTACTTCGACCCCCACTGGGAGAAGGAGCATGCCCGGGTTTGCGCCTACGAGCGGGTGACCCTCTACGGGTTGACGCTGGTGCCGCGGCGCCCCGTGCATTACGGCCCGATCAATCCGAAGGAAGCGCGCGAGGTCTTCATGCGCGGCGCACTGGTGGCGGGCGAGTACGACACACACGCGCCGTTTCTCGCGCATAACCGCGGCCTGCTCAAGGAGATCGAGGCGCTCGAGCACAAGGCGCGCCGGCGCGACGTGCTGGTGGACGACGAGGCGATCTACGCCTTTTATGACGGTGTGGTGCCCGAGGGCATCGTCAACGGCGCGGGCTTCGAGGCCTGGCGGGCGGAGGCCGAGCGCGCAAGCCCGCGGCTCCTCTACATGACCCGCGAGTACCTCATGCGCCACGCGGCGGCGGCCGTCACCGAGGCGCAGTTCCCGGACCGCATCGAGGCGGGCGGCGCCGGGCTGAAGCTCGCGTACCGGTTCGAGCCCGGGCATCCGCTCGACGGGGTGACGGTCACGGTGCCGCTGCACGTTCTCAATCAGCTGGCGGCGGAGCCGTTCGAGTGGCTGGTGCCGGGGCTCATCCGGGAGAAGGTCGCGCAGCTTTTCAAAACACTGCCGAAGCAGTCGCGGCGCCACCTTGTTCCCGTGTCGCAGCACGTCACCGCGTTCCTGGAACAGCAGGATTCAGGATCCGGGAATCAGGATCCAGTCTTGATTCGACTCAGCCTGTTCGAGGCGCTGGCGCGGTATGTGCAGCGAGTTGCCGGCGAGCCCGTTTCTTCCGACATGTGGGACGGCGCGGAGCTGCCGCCTCACCTCAGGATGAACTTCCGCGTGGTGGACGATGCCGGCCGCGAGCTCGCAACGGGGCGCGATCTCGCCGCGCTCAAGGTTCAGCTCGGCGAGGCCGCGCAGCTGACGTTCGCGAGCGCGGGGAGCGGCATCGAGAAAGGCGGCATCCGCGCGTGGGACTTCGGCGAGCTGCCGGAGAAAATCGCGTTCACGCGCGCAGGGCGCCGGCTCACCGGCTATCCGGCCCTGGTGGACGAGGGCGAAAGCGTTGCGATCCGCCTGTTGGACACGCACGCGGCGGCGGACTCGGAAATGCGCGGCGGAGTGCGACGCCTGATGCGGCTCGCGCTCAAGGAGCAGATGAAGCAGCTCGAGAGGAACCTCCCCGGGTTCGCGCAGGCGGCGCTTGCCCTGCGCGGGCTCGCCCCGGCCGACGACTGGAAGGAAGATCTCCTCACCGCCATCGCGGACCGCGCCTTCATCGGCGAGGATGAGCTGCCGCGCGGCACGGAGGCGTTCGAAGCGCTCAAGCAACGGGCGCGGGCGCGGCTACCCGCGGTACGGGAAGCCGGCTGCCGCCTGTTCGCATCTGTCGCGGACGAGTACCAGCGCGCGCAGCAGAAGCTTTCGGCAGCCGCAAGGTCGATCCCGCAGCCGGCGGCGGATGTCCGCGCCCAGCTCGCGCGGCTGGTGTTCAAGGGCTTCCTGGGCGCGACGCCATGGGAGCACTTGCACGACCTGCCGCGCTACCTGAAGGCGGCGCAGCTGCGGCTCGACAAGTTTGCCGGCGACCCCGAGCGCGACCAGCGCCACACCGCAAACATCGCCGAGCTGTGGCGCCGCTACGAGGAGCGCGCAGCGCGG
>DASWHI010000047.1:0-38384 GCA_036398235.1 Burkholderiales bacterium | reverse complement strand
GCCCAGGCGGTCGAGCATGCGGCTCACGTTGGGCCCCATCTGGATGCCGTAGCCAATCTCGCCGAACTCCGGCGCCTTCTCCAGCACGCGCACATGCCGGCCCTTGCGGGCGAGGGCAAGCGCCACCGACAGCCCGCCGATACCGCCGCCCGCGATCAGAATCGGACGCTCACTCATGGATCAGATTTGGAAATGCTCGTAGCCGCCGCGTTTCATGGTCATCGGCCGGCCCGCCGCGTCGAGCACGGTGACTAGGGGGGGCCCCCGCCCCCGCCGAGTCATTCTTCCGATGCAGGTGAGCCGTAGGCGCAGGCGCCTCGCAAGCCGGGCGATTCCCTCGCGCTGGTCGCGCCCGGCGGTAAAGCACAACTCGTAATCATCGCCACCCCCCAGCACAGCCAGCCGCGCGGCCGCCCGGTGAAGGTGCTGTTTCAGCGTCGCCGAGGCCGGGATGCGCACGAAATCCACCACCGCAGCCACGCCCGAGCGCTCGCAGATATGGCCGAGGTCGGCGACGAGGCCGTCGGAAACATCGATGGCGCTGCGCGCGATGCCGCGTAGCGCGATGCCGAGCCCGACTCGGGGCGCCGGTACATCCAGCTTGAGCCGCAGCGCCCGCCGATCGCGCGGCGCCAATCCCAGCCGCCCTGCGGCAAGCGCGAGCGCCGCGTCGCCGAGCGTGCCCGAAACCCAGACGTCGTCTCCCGCCCGGGCTCCATCGCGCCTCAGGGCGCGCCCGCGTGGAACCTCGCCCACGACCTGCACGCAGATATTGAGCGGACCGCGCGTGGTGTCGCCGCCGACGAGGTCCACGCCGTAGCGGCGCGCGAGCCGCATGAAGCCGCGCGAGAAGGCCGTCAGCCAGCGTGCGTCGGCCTGCGGCAGTGCGAGCGCGAGTGTCGCCCAACGCGGTGTCGCGCCCATCGCCGCGATGTCCGAGAGGTTGACGGCGAGCGCTTTGTGGCCCAGCCGTTCCGGATCCGCCCCCTGGTGAAAATGCCGCCCGGCGACCAGCATGTCGGTGGTAATCACCAGCTCGAATCCCGGCCGCGCGCGCACGATCGCGGCGTCGTCCCCCACGCCCAGCACGGCATGCCGCGCCGGGTAGGTGAAGAAGCGCCGGATCAGCTCGAACTCGGAGAGCGCCACGAAAGCTCAGCCCGCGGGCTTGTGCTGGGACGCCTGGCGCTGCGTCTCGAGCCTGGCCTGGGCCTCGATCCATCTCTTCTTCAGGACGCGAGGAAACCAGAAATCCACGGCCGCGAAGGCGAAGAAGAACAGTGACAGCCAGCGCACGGTCTCGGGCGGGAGGAAGGCACGGCCCTCGATCACGACGTAGAGCCCGAGGAAGGCGTTGATGACGCCCGCCAGGTAAAACATCATGATCCGTTTCTTCAGGCGCGGGTCCACCGATACCCCAAAATGGGAAAAACTCTGGTTACCTGCGACATCGGGCACATCGAAGGTGGTCCTATTTCCTGTTCCCCGTCTCCTGCTGCTCGGCACGGCGGAGCTGCGCTGCCAATTTGTCGAGCACGCCGTTCACGAACTTGTAGCCGTCGGTGCCGCCGTAGCTCTTCGCCAGCTCCACCGCCTCGTTGATCACCGCGCGATAGGGCACCTCAGGCTGGTGCGTGAGCTCGTAGCCCGCCAGGAGCAGGATGCCGCGCTCCACCGGGCTCAGCCGGGAGTACTCCCGGTCGAGATGCGGCGCAATCGCCCGCTCCAGTTCCGGCGCAGCTGCCACCGCGCCTTCCAGCAGCGCCTTGAAATAGCCGGCGTCGACCTTGTCGAAGCCCTTGGCGTCGCCCAACTGGCGGGCGATGGTCGCCGTGTCGGTGCCGGCGAGCTGCCACTGGTAGAGGCCCTGCAGCGCGAACTCGCGCGCGCGCCTGCGGCTGGTCTTCATTCCTCGCCCAGTTTTTTCAGCAGGTTGGCCATCTCGATGGCCGCGGCCGCGCAGTCCGCGCCTTTTTGCGGCGCGCGCGCGGCCGCTTGCTCGTCGTTCTCGGTGGTCAGGATGCCGTTGGCGACCGGCACGCCGGTGTCGAGCGCAACCGTGGTGATGCCGCCCGCCGACTCGTTGGCTACGATTTCGAAGTGATAGGTCTCGCCCCGGATCACCGCCCCCAGCGCGATCAGCGCGTCGTAGTTCCCGGTGTTCGCCAATTTCTGCAGCGCGAGCGGCGCCTCCAGCGCGCCCGGCACGGTGACGACGCGGATGTCGGAGGCAGCCACGCCGTGCTTCCTGAGCGCGGCACTGCAGGCGGCGAGCAGCGCTTCGCCCACCTCCGGATTGAATCGGCTCACGACGATTCCAATCCGCAGTCCGGCCCCCTTCAGTTCGGGCTCGCGTTTCTCCACGTCGCTCCTGTCCGCCATGTCCCGTCACTTCACCGCTTGTCCCTGGCGGGCGGCTGCAGGTACCCCGTCACCTCCAGTCCGAATCCCGTCATGCTGGGCATCGGCCGCGGCTGCGCCATGAGGCGCATTTTCCTCACGCCGAGGTCCTTCAGGATCTGGGCGCCGATGCCGTAATTTCTCAGTGCCACGGCGGGCGCGGGCGCCGCGCCATTGCGGGCCTGCGCGTGCTCCAGCAGCTCCGACGAAGTTTCCTGGCCGTGCAATAGCACGATGACCCCACATTCGGCGCGGCTGACGGCGGCCAGCGCATCGTTGAAGTTCCAGGAGTGCCGGGTGCTGCGCACGTCGAGCAGGTCCATCACCGACAGCGGCTCGTGCACGCGGACGAGCACCTCCCTTGATGGCGCGGGCGCGCCCTTCACCAGCGCAAGATGCGTGGATGCCCCCACCCGGTCGCTGTAGACATGGAGCCGGAACCGCCCGTGCACGGTTTCGATGTCACGCTCCGCCACGCGCGTCACCAGCGACTCGGTGCGGCTGCGGTGCGCGATGAGATCGGCGATGGTGCCGATCTTGAGCCGGTGCTGGCCCGCAAACTCGATCAGGTCCGGCAGCCGCGCCATCTCGCCGTTGTCCTTGAGGATCTCGCAGATCACCGCCGCCGGAGTGAGGCCCGCCAGGCGCGCCAGGTCGCAGCCCGCCTCGGTGTGACCCGCGCGCGCCAGCACCCCGCCCTCCTGCGCCATGAGCGGGAAGATGTGGCCGGGCTGCACCAGGTCCGAGGGCGAGGCGTCCGGCCGGATCGCGACCTGCACCGTGCGCGCGCGGTCGGCGGCGGAGATGCCGGTGGTCACCCCTTGCGCGGCCTCGATCGAGACCGTGAAGCTCGTTCCCAGCGGCGAGCGGTTGTTGGCAACCATCTGCGGCAGGTTGAGCTGCCGGCACTTCGCGGCGGTGAGCGTGAGACAGACGAGCCCGCGGCCGTAGCGCGCCATGAAATTGATCGCCTCGGGCGTGACGAACTCCGCCGCGATCAGGAGGTCGCCCTCGTTCTCGCGGTCCGCCTCGTCAACCAGCACCGCCATCCGGCCGGCCTTGATGTCGGCGATGACGTCCGTGATCGGGCTGATGCCTGTCTCCTGCCTCGATGTCATGTGCAAAGCATTCGGTAGTGGATCCCTGCTTCGTCATTCCCGTGAAGACGGGAATCCAGGCCAAACATATTGTCACTGGATCCCCGCCTCCGCGGGGATGACGCGTGCGAAGGTCCCCTAATACCGTATATTCCGTCGATTCACCAACCGTTCGGCGTAGCGCGCAAGCATGTCCACTTCCAGGTTGACCTTGTCGCCCACGCCCAGCGCTCCGAGATTGCTCGCGGCGAGCGTATGCGGGATGAGGTTCACCTCGAATTCCGCGCCATCGGCCCTGTTCACAGTCAGGCTCACGCCGTTGACCGCGATCGAGCCCTTGCGCGCCACGTACTTCGCGAGGGCTTTCGGAGCCGACACCGCCAGCAGCCGGTTGCGGCCCGCCGTCTTCGTTCGCGCCACCTTCCCCACTCCGTCCACGTGCCCGCTTACCAGGTGCCCGCCGAGACGGTCCGCGAGTCGCATCGCTTTTTCCAGGTTGACGCGGTCGCCGGCGGAAAATCCGGTGGTGCAGGCGAGCGTCTCGCGCGAGACATCGGCCTGGAACGTGCGCCCCTTCCGCGCGACGACCGTGAGGCACGCACCGTTCACCGCAATGCTGTCGCCGACCGCCACGTCCTTGAGACCGAGGCGTCCGGCGTCCACCAAGATCCGCACGCCTCCGCGTGCTGGCTTCGCACTGCGCACCGTGCCCACCGCGGCAACAATACCCGTGAACATTATACGAACCTCGCCACGACGCGGATATCCGGCCCGACCATCGCGAGATCGCGGACGGCAAGCTGCCTGCGCTTCTCGAGATCGGCGAGCTCGGGGAGGTGGAACATGCCCTGCGCGGCGTCGCCAATGATGCTGGGGGCAAGATACACCACCAGCTCGTCCACCAGCCCCTCGGCGAGGAGCGACCCGTTCAGCCGGAAGCCGCCCTCGACGTGCACCTCGTTCATCTCGCGGCGCGCGAGCTCGCGGAGGAGGCTCCCGAGCTCGACTTTCCCTGCGCTGTTCGGCAGCACGACCACTTCGGCGCCCTTTGCCTTCAGCGCGGCGATCCTGGCGCGGTCCTCGCGCGCCGCGGCCACGAGCACCCCGCCGCCCTCGAGAATTCTCGCCGTGGGGAGCGTCTCCAGCCGGCTATCTACCACCACGCGCAGCGGCTGCCGCGGGGTGGCCACTTCGCGCACGGTGAGCTGCGGGTCGTCCTCCCGCACGGTTCCGAACCCGGTCAGCACCGCGCACGCCCGCGCGCGCCAGTGATGCCCGTCGCGGCGTGCCGCCTCGCTGGTGATCCACTGGCTCCTGCCGTTGAGAAGCGCAGTCTTCCCGTCGAGGCTCGCCGCGAGCTTCATCCTCACCCAGGGGCGGCCGCGTGTCATGCGCGAGACGAAGCCGACGTTCATTTCCCGGGCCTCGCTCTCGAGCAGCCCGCACGCCACGTCGATTCCCTTCCCGCGCAGCAGGGCGAGCCCCTTGCCCGAGACCAGGGGATTGGGATCCTCCAGCGCCGCGACCACCCGCGCGACGCCCGCCCCGATCAGCGCCTCCGCGCACGGTCCCGTGCGTCCCTGGTGCACGCAGGGCTCGAGCGAGACGTAGGCGGTCGCGCCGCGCGCGCGCGCGCCGGCGGCCGCAAGGGCGTTGACTTCGGCATGCGGGGCGCCTGCCCGCTCGTGCCAGCCCTCGCCCGCGACCGCCCCTTCGCGCACGATCACGCACCCCACCCGCGGATTGGGCGTGGCGGTGTAGAGCCCGCGGCCCGCGAGCTCCAGCGCCCTTGCCATGTAGCGGTGATCCTCGGGGGTAAACACGGTGACGACGGAGCTCGTCACTTCTCCTTGGCGGGGCGCTGGACTTCCTTGATGGCGTCCTGGAAGTCGTCCACGCCCTCGAAGCTGCGGTAGACGGAGGCGAAGCGGATGTAGGCGACCTGGTCGAGCTTGCGCAGCTCCCGCATCACCATCTCGCCGATGCGCCGCGACTCGATTTCGCGCTCGCCGAGGGCGAGCACGTCCTGGGTGACGGTGGCGATCGCCTCGTCCACCAGCTGCGTCGGCACCGGCCGCTTGTGCAGCGCGCGCATGAAGCCGGTGCGCAGCTTGTCCAAGTCGAACTCGGCGCGGCTGCCGTCCTGCTTGACCACCTGCGGCATCCGCAGTTCCACCGTCTCGTAAGTCGTGAAGCGCTTGTTGCACGCGGCGCACTTGCGGCGGCGCCGGATGCTGTCGCCGTCATCGCTGTCCCGGGAGTCGATGACCTGGGTGTCGGCGGACTTGCAGAACGGGCACTTCATGAGTCTAGTTTCAAGTTGCGAGTTTCTAGTTTCCAGTTAACCCTGAGAGCCCATCGTTAAGCCAACTCGAAACTGGAAACTCGAAACTGGAAACTAATTACCGTAGACGGGAAATTTCGCGCAGAGCTTCTTCACCTCAGCCGCCACGCGCTTGATGACCTTCTCGTCCGCGGGAGCGTCGAGCACGTCGGCGATCAGGTTGGCGAGCTGCTCGGCCTCGAGCTCCTTCAAGCCGCGCGTCGTCACCGCCGGAGAGCCGATGCGAATGCCGCTGGCGACCGTCGGCTTCTGCGGATCGTTGGGCACGGCGTTCTTGTTCACCGTGATGTTGGCGCTTCCCAGCGCCGTCTCGGCCTCACGCCCCGTCAGCTTCTTCCCGCGCAGATCAAGCAGGAACATGTGGCACTCGGTGCGGCCGGAGACGACGCGGTAGCAGCGCTCCTGCAGCGTCTTGGCCATTACACGGGCGTTGCCGAGCACCTGTTCCTGGTAGATCGTGAAGTCTTTCGACATCGCCTCCTTGAGCGCGACCGCCTTGGCGGCGATGACATGCATCAGCGGCCCTCCCTGGATCATCGGGAACACCGCGGAATTGATGATCTTCTCGTGCTCGGCATTGGCGAGGATCATGCCGCCGCGCGGCCCGCGCAGGGTCTTGTGCGTGGTTGTGGTCACGAAATCCGCGATCCCGATCGGGCTCGGGTAGAGGCCGGCCGCGATCAGTCCCGCGTAGTGCGCGATATCGGCCATCAGCAACGCGCCGATCTTGTCGGCAATCGCCCGGAACCGCTTCCAGTCGATCACCAGGGAATAGGCCGAGGCACCGGTGACGATCAGCTTCGGCTTCTTGACGTGGGCGAGCTCTTCGACCTGCGCGTAGTCGATCTCCTCGGTCGCGCTGTCGAGCCCGTAGGCCACCGCGTCGAAGTAGCGCCCGCTGAAGTTCACCCGCGCGCCATGCGTGAGGTGCCCGCCCGCGTCGAGCGCCATGCCCAGAATGACGTCGCCGGGATGCAGCGCGGCCGCGTAGACCGCCTGGTTGGCCTGCGCGCCGGAATGCGGCTGCACGTTGGCGAAGCCGGCGCGGAACAGCTTTTTCGCGCGGTCGATTGCCAGCTGCTCGGCGACGTCCACGTGCTCGCAGCCGCCGTAGTAGCGCCGTCCCGGGTAACCCTCGGCGTACTTGTTGGTGAGCACCGAGCCCTGCGCCTGCAGCACGCGGGGACTCGCGTAATTCTCGGAGGCGATCAGCTCGAGATGGTCCTCCTGACGCTGATTTTCCTTCGCAATGGCGTCCCACAACTCCGCGTCGAAACGCTCGACGGTGTCCTTGCGCGAGTACATGGTTGGCGGCCGCCCGTTTCGTAAACTGTTGATTTTAGCACCGTATCAATCGCCGGCGATGGTCATGCGCTCGACCAGGATGGAACCGCATTGACGGGAACCGCGGCGCACGACGTCGGTCCCGACCGCGACGATGCCGCGGAAGATGTCCTTAAGGTTGCCAGCGACGGTGATTTCCTGCACCGGATAGGCGATCTCGCCCCGCTCCACCCAGAAGCCGGCGGCTCCGCGCGAGTAATCGCCGGTTACCGGGTTGATCCCGTGCCCCAGCAGCTCGGTCACTAGCAGTCCGTCCCCCATCGTTCTAAGCAGGCCGCGGAAGTCCAACGCGGTATCGCGCAGGATCAGATTGTGATTGCCGCCGGCGTTGCCGGTGGTTTTCAACCCCAGCTTGCGCGCCGAGTAGCTGCCGAGAAAATATCCCTGCAGAACGCCGTCCCGCACGACCTCGCGCGAATGTGTCGCCACGCCTTCCTCGTCGAACGGCGAGCTGGCGAGGCCCTTCGCCAGGTGCGGCAGCTCGCTCACGTTGATCAGCGGGGCGAAGACCTGCGTGCCGGCGCTGTCGAGCAGGAACGAGGACTTGCGGTAGAGGTTGCCGCCGGAGACCGCCGACACGAAATGCCCGAGCAGGCTCGCCGCGACTGGCGCCTCGAACAGCACTGGCGCCTGCGCCGTCGCGATCTTGCGCGCGCCGAGGCGGCGCACGGCGCGCTCGCCGGCGCGGCGCCCCACGCTCGCGGTGTCCGGCAGGTCGGCGGCGTCGCGGCTCGTCTCGAACCAGTCGTCGCGCTGCATCTCGTCGTTCTTTCCCGCGATGAGCGCGCACCACACGCCATGGCGCGAGCTGGGAAATCCGTCCAGGAAGCCGAGCGAGTTGCCGTAGATGAAATGCGAGCCCTGCGTCGAGACCGTGGCGCCCTCCGAGTTGGTGAGGCGCTTGTCCACCGCGAAGCCGGCGGCCTCGCATGCCTGCGCAAGCTCGATCGCGCGTTCCACCGGCAGGTCCCGCGGATGCCACAGGTCGAGATCGGGGATCTCGCGCGCGAGCATCTCCTGGTCCGCGAGTCCGGCGCAATCGTCCGCCGCCGTGAAGCGCGCGATGGAGAGCGCGGCGTCGACCGTGTCGCGGACCGCCTGCGGGGTGAAGTCGGTGGTACTGGCGTGACCCCTTTGTTTGCCGAGATAGACGGTGACGCCGATGCCCTTGTCGCGGTTGTATTCGATGGTCTCGATCTCGCCCCGCCGCACCGTTACCGTCTGGCCCACGCCTTCGCTCACCTCCGTCTCGGCGGCGCCCGCACCGCGCTGCGCGGCGTAATCGAGCACGTCCCGCGCCAGCTGCCGGAGCCGGTCGGCGTTGTAGGTGAAATGCGAGTCGGGCATCTTGAATCCGCTAAACTCAATGATATCAGCGTCCACATCCCGCTCCTTCGAGACCATGGCCGGGGAACCCGTCAGCAAGACACAACGCAAAAAGCAGGTTGCCGGGCTGCAGGATCTCGGCGCCGGGCTCGTGGCGCTGAGCGAGGAACAGCTCGCCCGCATCGAGCTGCCCGAGCGGCTGCGCGACGCGGTGATGGAAGCGCGGCGCATCACCGCGTTCGAGGCGAGGCGCCGCCAGCTCCAGTACATCGGCAAGCTCATGCGCGGCGTCGATGCGGGGCCGATCCGGGCTGCGCTTGACGCGGCGCACGCGCATTTGCGCGGCGATACCGCGGCGCACAAGCTCACCGAGGCCTGGCGCGAGCGGCTGCTGGCCGATCCCATGGCATTTGACGAACTGCTCGCCGAGTACCCGGCGGCGGATGGCCGGCGACTGCGCGCGCTGGCGCGCGCCGCGCTGCACGAGCGCACCGAGAGCCGTCCGCCGCGCGCGTTTCGCGAGCTGTATCAGGCGCTCCGCGCACTGGTAGAGAAAGAGTAACGGGTGATCACGCAACCACCCCGTCTGCTTCGCAGCCACCCCTCCTCAATAAAGAGGGGAGTGAGACAGGGTTCGTCACTTCTCGCTGATATACTTTCACGCCATGATTTCTGCACCGGAAGAGTTGGTCGTTGGATTGGTTTCCATCAGCGACCGCGCCTCGCAAGGCGTCTACAAGGACGAGGGCCTGCCGGCGCTCGAGGAATGGCTGGCAAAAGCGGTCGCGTCGCCGCCCGTGCGCGTCGTGAAGCGGCTGATCCCGGATGAACGGCCCGCCATCGAGGCAGCGTTGAAGGAGCTGGTGGACCGGGAGGGCTGTCATCTCGTCCTCACCACCGGCGGCACCGGCCCGGCGCCACGCGACGTGACGCCCGAGGCTACGCTCGCCGTCGCCGACAGGGAGATGCCGGGATTCGGCGAGCAGATGCGGCAGGTGAGCCTCAGGTTCGTGCCGACCGCGATCCTGTCGCGGCAGGTCGGCGTGATCCGCGGGCGGGCGCTGATCCTGAACCTTCCCGGCCAGCCGAAAGCGATCAAGGAGACGCTCGAAGGCGTCAAGGACGAGGGCGGCAAGACTGTCGTCAACGGCATCTTTGCCGCCGTGCCCTACTGCATCGATCTCATCGGCGGTCCGTACATCGAAACCCGTGAAGCTGTCGTGAAGGCCTTCCGCCCGAAGTCGGCGATCCGCCCGAAAACCGGAAAATAGCCGCCGGGAGCGACCATGTATACCGAAAAAATCATCGTGCGCGTGACGGAAACCAGACAGACGCTGGAGGTCGTGGTGTTCAACAAGCGCGCCGACGTGATCGAGGTGGTGATCGGCGAAGGCGTGCACAACATGAAATGCGCGCTGACGCCGACGCGCAACGGGCTCGCCTACGCGGGCTCGGTGATGGGGCGGGAAATCGTGTACGAGCGTAGCCGCGAGCAAGTCCAGGCCGACATCGACCGGCTGAACCCGAATCTGCGCAAACCCGGCCGGCACTGACCGGTCTTGCGGGTTTGATCGTCGTTGTTGATTCCCCTGGCGTGCTTGGCGGTTCAAGAATTTTCCGACGGCTGAATGGATAATCTCCTCGAAGCGATCGAAATCGAAACCGGGAAGAACCCGGCGGCGAGCGTGATCTGGATGCACGGCCTCGGCGCCGACGGCAGCGACTTCGTCCCGATCGTGGAGGAGCTCGAGCTCGACGGGACTCCGGCGATCCGGTTCCTGTTCCCGCACGCGCCGATGCGGCCGGTGACGATCAACAACGGCACCGTCATGCGGGCCTGGTACGACGTCTCTCTCGGCGACCTCGAGGGAAATTCGCGCCGCGCCGACGAGCGGGGCGTGCGCGAATCGCAGGCGCAAGTCACGGCGCTCCTCGAGCGCGAGGAAAAGCGCGGCGTCGAGCCGGAGCGCATCGTGCTCGCGGGCTTCTCGCAGGGGGGCGCAATCGCGCTCCAGGCCGGGCTGCGCTACCCGCGTAAGCTGGCGGGCGTGATGGCCCTTTCCACCTATCTCCCGCTCGCGGAATCCCTGCCCCGGGAAGCCGCCCCCGCCAACAAGGCTACGCCCATATTCATGGCGCACGGCATCTACGACCCGGTCATCCCGATCGTGATGGGCGCGGGCTCCATGACATTGCTGACCGGGCTCGGCTACATCGTCGAGTGGCGTCAGTACCCCATGCCGCACTCGGTGTGCCCGGAGGAGATCGAGGACATTGGCGCATGGTTACGGAAGATTCTCAGATCGTGACGAGCGGTGATTCCTCCCACCACCCCGGCGCTTTGCGCCACCCCTCCTCGGGCAGGAGGGGAATCCCTCGATGAGCGGGCCGCTTGCGGGCGTGCGCGTCATCGACCTCACCACCGTGGTGATGGGCCCGTTCGCGACCCAGATCCTTGCCGACCTCGGCGCGGACGTCGTCAAGGTCGAGTCTCCCGAGGGCGACGTGTTGCGCCATATCGCTCCCATGCGGCACCCCGGCATGGGCCACATCTTCCTCCACCACAACCGCAACAAGCGCTCGCTTGTGCTCGATCTCAAGCAGCCGGGCGGGCGGGAAGCCCTGCTGCGGCTCGCCCGGCCCGCCGACGTCCTGATCTACAACGTGCGGCCGCAGGCGATGCGCCGGCTGCGCCTCGGCTACGACGACGTGGCCGCCGTCAACCCGCGCATCATCTACGTCGGCGCCTACGGCTACGGCGAGGGCGGGCGCTACGCCGGGCAGCCCGCGTATGACGATCTCATCCAGGGCATGGCGGGGCTGCCCTCGATCTTCGCGGATGCGGGCGCGGACCGGCCGCGCTACGTCCCGACCGCGATCGCCGACCGCATCACCGGCCTGGCCGCGGTCAACGCCGTGACCGCGGCGCTTTTTTGCCGCGAACGCACCGGAAGCGGGCAGGCCGTCGAGGTGCCGATGTTCGAGACGCTCGCCCACATGGTGCTCGGCGACCACATGTCCGGGCGCACTTTCGAGCCGCCGCTGGCGCCGTTCCGTTACGAGCGCATGCTGGCGCCCCACCGCGCGCCGTACGCGACGAAGGACGGCTACGTGTGCGTCCTCATCTACAACGACAAGCACTGGCGCAGCTTCTTCAAGCTGATCGGGCGCGAGGAGATGTTCCAGTCCGACCCGCGCTTCGCGAGCCAGGAGGCGCGCTCCCGCAACATTGCCGAGGTCTATGCGTTCGTCGCCGGGGAGATGGTGAAGCGCACCAGCGCGGAGTGGCTGGAGTTGCTCAAAGAAGCCGACATTCCCGTGGCGCCGCTCAATTCGATCGAGGACGTCCTCGACGATCCGCACCTCCGGGAGTCCGGGTTCTTCGTCACGATCGAGCACCCGACCGAGGGCCGGCTGCGCATGATGGCGGCGCCGGGCGCGTGGTCGCAAACGCCGCCAGGCAGGCTCCGCGCCGCGTCTCGGCGAGCACAGCGTCGAGATTCTGCGGGAAGCGGGCTACGCCGACTCGGAAATCGATGCGTTGGTCGCGAGCGGCGTTACCCGGACGCCGTGAAGCCGTTGGCTCGCGGGCCGCGCGTCGTCCGGGCGACCCGCCGCGAGCCGCCAAGGCTCAGCTACCTTGTTCGACGACCTTGTACCTGGCCCAGTCGAAATCCTCGCCGCCCTCGGTGAGCCCGACCGGCGTCAGCCGGTAGGATTTCTCGCTCACCATCATGTCGAGGCCGTCGCGGCCATTGAAGAGGCCATTGCGCATGATGATGCCGACCTCGCCCTTGGCGTCGGGCCCGGTGGGCAGCAGGATCGCCCGCTCCGCTTCGCGGTCGGCGGCCGTGAAGGACAGCGTCCGGGGGAGCGAGATCCTGACCGGGATCGCGGTCCGGGCCAGGACCTGGATCCCGACGTGCCGCTCCTGCTGCTCGTCGCGCACGATGCGTCGGATAACGCCGATGCCCCGGTAGCGGGACGCCTCGCTCTGAATTCCGATCAGCGTGCCGACCCGGATCCAGTCGCTCTTTACCGTGGGGATGACCGCGCCGTAGCCGCCATCGCTCACGTCCTCCACGATCCAGCTTTCCCCGGAGCCCGCGGGCTGGCTCAAGCTGAAGTCGAGCGTATCGTCGTCGGAAGGGTCGAGCGTCTTGAGGATGTCCCGTAGCCCCGGCACCACCGTGATGCGGCCGGCGGAGGGGCGCCGCTCCGAGCTGCGCGCCGGCGGATTCTCCGACCAGTACTGGGCGAGATGCCGGAGCGTGCCGATGACGTTGTCCTTGCCGTAATCGCCGCCGAGATTGACGGCCTGCGGCACCACGCCCGACTGCTGGATTCTCCCGATCAGCTGGTTCAGATCGGCCAGCCCCTTGCCGGAGCCGAAGTACCGCAGAGTGGGCCTGGCTGCCGCTCCCTTGAACAGCCGCACCGCCGGGCCGGGGGACGCGAGGTCGACGAAATGGGTGCAGCCGTCCGGCTTGCCCGAAATCCGGAATGCGGCCGCAAGGCGCGCCGCCACCCGCTCGGCGATCTCCTGGCGCAGCGGCGGCAAGCCCTCGGGCGACGAAGCCGAGAGCATCATCGCGGTGAGAAATTCGCGCCGGACGGTGCTCTCGCCCGTGGTGCCGGTATAGAGCGCGACCGCGCCGTCGGCAAACCCCCTCTGCTCGGCGATCGCGTAGACCTGCGCGAGCTCGGTCCAGATGCGCCGCTCGACCGGGCCGTAGCGCAGCAATCGCCATTTGAGCTGATGCGTGAGCGCCCGGATGGCGCGGGCGACGATCACGGGCAGGCTCTTCCTGACGATGGTCATGCCGATCAGCCCGTCCTCGTACTGCCTGACGCAGTGGAGGTAGCCATCGCCCAGCTGGCGCCACAGGCCGAAGTTCGCGTGCCACAGCCGGTTTTCCTGGAACTTCTGCTGGCGCGGCATCGACAGATAGTCCTGCGCGAGCTTGCGCACCGGTTTCCTCGCCGCCGCGTCGAGGAGGTCGATGTTCTCGAAGCGCTGGTTGAGCTTGAACTCGCCGGTCTGGTTGATCGAGTCGAGCCAGTAGATGATCTCCTCGAGCGCCTTGGCGGGATCGTTCGGAGGCAGCGCGTCGATGATTTCGCGCGCCCGCTTCGCGTCGGACATTGGGTGATCGACCCTGCCCCCCAGCCAGTTCATTGCCATGCGTCCACCTGAAAATCACCCGGCCTGCTGCGTAACCTTGAACTTCGCCCAGTAAAAGTCGTCGCCGGCCTCGAGGGTGCGCAAAGGGTCGAGCCGGTAGTTCCGGCGTTGCAGCGTCATCTCGAGGCTGTCGCGGCCGTTGAAGATGCCCTCTCGAAGCAGCACCTCGACCTCGCCCCGGGCATCGGGCTTGACGGTGAGGAGTATCGCCGTCTCCTCCCGGAGGTCGAAGTTGAGTGCCGACATCGTACTGGCTTTCGAGATCGTGATCGGGATGGCGGTCTTCGTCAGCACCTGGATGCCGACCCGCCGCTGCTGATGCGCGTCGCGCGTGATGCGGCGGATGACGCCGATGCCCAGGTACTCGGAAGTCTCGCTCTTCATCCCGATCAGCGCGCCGACTTTGACCCAATCGATCTTCTGGGGCGGGACGATTGCGCCGCAGCCGCTGTCGCTCACGTTTTCGACGATCCAGCTCTCGGCGGTCGGGTTCCCGCTGAAATCCCCCGTGCTGACGGTGGCGGACGGGTTGAGCATGCGGAACACCTGGTCCGCGCCGGGCACCACTGTGATGCGGGCGGCGGTCGGCCGGCGCTCCGAGTTGCGTGCCGGCGGGGTGTCGGACCAGTACTGGGCGAGGTGCCTCAATACCGGGATGACCTCATCCTTGTGGCAGTTCGTGCCGAGGCCGTAATCATGCGTGACGCCGCCGCGCGCGGCGACCTGCTCCGTCAGCTGGTCGAGCCCGGCGAGCGCTTTCCCGGCGCCGAAGTAAAGCAGCCCCGGTTCCGCGGCGGCCGGCACCAGTCGCGCCGGCGGCCGGGGCGCGGCGAGATCGAAGCTGTGGGTGCAGCCCTCGGCTTCCATCGACAGCAGAAACGACTCCGCGAAGTGCGCCACGGTGCGCTCGGCGATCTGCTGCTTGACCGGCGTCAGGCCGTCGAGCGACGACGCGGGAAGCATCAGCGCCTTGAGAAACTCCTGCTTCACCGTCGTCTTGGGGTGCGGGACGGGATAGATTGCGATCGCCTTCTCGGACAGGCCCTTCTCCTCCGCGAAGCGATAGAGCAGCGCGAGGTGGGTCCATATCCGCCGTTCGACGAGCCCGTAGCGCAGCAGCGTCCACTTCAACTGCATGGCCAGCGCGCGCAGCGCGCGCGCGACGATCGCTGGCAGCACCCTCTCGGCGGCGGATGCGCCATCGAATCCGCCCACGCATTCCTTGATGCACCGGACGTAGGCTTCGCCCAGCTCCTTGTAGTAGCCGAACGCCGCGTTCCACAGCCGGTTTTCCTGGAACTTCTGCACGCGCGGCGTGGACAGGTACTCCTGCGTAAGCTCCTGCTGGTGGCGCCGCGCCGCGCCGTCGAGGAGATCCACGCACTCGTAGCGCCGGTCGACCTTGAATCCGTCGGCCTGGTTGAGGGACTCGAGCCACTCGGCGATTCTCTCGAGCGCCATGGTCGCGTCCTGGTCCGGCAGCTCCGCCACGACCTGGCGCGCCTGCACCGGGTTCGCCATCGGGTGGTCAATGCCGCCGGGCCATTTGAGTGCCATGCGCTTGCCTGAGTCGCGTCGTCGGAGCGGATCGGGTTGCGGTAAACAGATTGTAGTGCACTCGTGCTGCGGGCAAAAGCGCGATTCCCCGGACCTGAGCGGGTTCCTCAGTCCGCGCGCATCAGGGCTACTGCGCGGCCGCGGGCGGCCTCCGACATCAAACCAGCAATTCCGATCTCATCGCATCGGCCGCCAGCGCGTCTCCGGGGTCAGATCCCCAAACACAAAACGTTTGGGGCCCCTCCTCCGCCCTCCGCGCGCTACATTCCACCCTCGGCCTCGATTGCGGCACGCCTTCCGCGCGCCACATCGAGGCCGGAGAGAATTGCAATCCCGATGACGAAGAATGCGCCGGTCACCAGCATCGCGAAGCGGTGGTTGCCGAGCGTCACCCATGTCACGACGCCGTACGTCACGGGCCCGAGAATCGCGGAAAGCTTCACCGCGAGCCCCCACAGGCCGAAGAATTCGGCGGTGCGCGCAGGCGGGCTGAGGTAGCCGACCAGGGCGCGGCCCGCCGACTGGCTCGAGCCAAGGCACAGCCCGACGATGTTCGCGACGATCCAGAACAAAGTCGCCCCCTCGGCCATCCATGCCAGCACCACGGCGAGCAACCACCCGATCATCGTGATCACCAGGGTGGGCACGTGCCCGATACGGTCCTGCACGTGGCCGAACACAAAGGCGCCCGCCGCCGCGGTGACGTTCACCACCAGGATCAGGAAGAGCGTGTCACGGGTGGTGAATCCCATGACTTCCTGGGCGTACACGGCGGCGAGCGCAACCACGGTCTGGATGCCCGCCTGGTAAAACACGACGCACACCAGGAAGCGCCAAAGGTCCACGTAGCGGCGCGCGTGGCTCACCGTATCCAGGACCCGCGCGAAGGCGCTCCGCACGATATCGGAGGCTCCCGCGACCGGTTGCGCCCGTTCCCGCAGGAACATGAACGTGGGCAGGCTCGCGACGGCGAAGAGGGCCGCGGTGATCAGCATGGTGACGGGCACGAACTCGGCGGCGGTCGCTCCCAGCGCCTGCGCGTGCGTCACGTAGACGAGACACGCCCCGAGCGCGACGAGGCCGCCCAAATAGCCGATGCTCCAGCCCCATCCCGACACCTTCCCCATCGCCTCGCCGCGCGCGATTTCCGGCAGGAATGCCGCGATCAGGTTTTCGCCGCTGCCAAAGAAGTAGTTGGAGAGAATCACCAGCGCGACGCCGAGCGCGAGCTCCCCCTCCCCGACCAGCGCCAGCCCCGCGGTGAAGACGACGCATCCTGCCGTGGTGACGAGCAGCAATCGCTTCTTCGCCGCGTGCACATCGGCATAGGCGCCGATCACCGGGGCGGTCACCACGATCAGCGCGTAGGAGACGCCGAGCGCGGCGGTCCAGGCAAAAGTCGCCCACGGCGCGTTGCCCGCCACCACGGCGACGAAATAGGCGTTGAAGACCGCGGTGATGACGACTGTGGTGTAGCCCGAGTTGGCGAAGTCGTACATCGCCCACGAAACGACCTCGCGCCGGCGCACGCCGGGAGCGAGGCTCTCTCGTGGCGAAGAGCTGCTCAAGCTATCTTTCTGAGGGGAGGGAAACGTCTGTCACGAGCCACGCCGTATCAAATAATGCCGCGCCGCTTCAGCTCCTGCTGCTGCTCCTCGCCATAGCCGAGCCCCGAGAGCACTTCCGCCGTATGCTCGCCGAGCGCGGGACCGACCCACTTCGTGCCTCCCGGGGTTTCCGACAGCCTCGGCACGATGCCCGGGAGCTTGAGCGGCCTGCCGTCAGCGAGCGTGAACTGCTGGATCATCTCGCGCATCGCGTAATGCGGATCCCGCGCGATGTCGGCGACGTCGTAGATCTTGCTGCTCGGCACCTCGGCCTTCTCCAGCACGTGCAGCACCTGCTCGAGGTCGCGCGCGGCAACCCAGTCGCCGATCACCTTCTCGATTTCCTCGGTGCGGGCGACGCGCCCGTCGTTGTGCGCGAGGGCGGGATCGTTCGCGAGGTCAGGCCGGCCGATCGCGTTCATCATGCGCTTGAAGATGGGATCGGCGTTCGCGCCGATCACGACATACTTGTCGTCGCGCGTGACGTAGGTGTTGGAGGGCACGATGCCGGGCAGCGATGCGCCGCTTCTCTCGCGCACGAAGCCGAACATGTCGTATTCGGGCAGCACGCTCTCCATCATGTTGAACACCGCTTCGTAGAGCGCGACGTCCACGTACTGGCCGCGTCCACCGTTGACGTTGCGGTGATGCAGGGCCATCAACGCGCCGATCACGCCGTGCAGGGCGGCGATCGAATCCCCGATCGAGACGCCGACGCGCACCGGCGGCCGGTCCGGGTAACCCGTGACGTAGCGCATCCCTCCCATCGATTCGCCGATGGCGCCGAAGCCGGGGCGGTCGCGATACGGCCCGGTCTGACCAAAGCCGGAGAGCCGCACCATGACGAGCCCGGGATTCAGTTTCGAAAGCGGCTCCCAGCCGAGACCCCACTTCTCCATCGCGCCGGGCCGGAAGTTCTCGACGACCACGTCCGCGCCCGCCACCAGCTTGCGCACGATTTCCTGCGCTTCCGCGTACTTGAGGTCGAGCGTCACCGACTTCTTGTTGCGCGCCTGCGCGTACCACCACAGCGACGTCCCTTGGTGGAGCTTCCGCCATTTCCTCAGGGGATCGCCGGTCCCGGGCGGCTCGATCTTGATCACCTCCGCCCCGAATTCGGCGAGCAGGCGCGCGCAGAACGGCCCGGCGATGAGCGTGCCGAGCTCGATGACCTTGATGCCCTGAAGCGGAAGCGGTTTCGCGTCGCTCACATCGACCAGACGTCAGCCACAGAGAATACAGATTGCACGGGAATTCCGATCAATTGCCGGCCTTCAGCACCGTTGTCGGGGCGGGGCGACAAAAAAACGTGCCGCGGCTCAGCCAGATGTCCCGCGTGAGAAATAGTTCCGTCTCTTCCTGGCGACAGTTTAGCCTCCCTTGCAACGCCAATGGCATCGACAACCCGTTGAAACCCATAGTCAATCCAATCTGGCACGGCCCATGCTAGATAAGCAGCACTAGGACTGTGCCGGCAGCATCAAATCCGGCGCGGTTCTATCCCTCCCCTGTTTCCCCCGGCATTTGCCGGGGTTTTTTTGTACCACCCCTCGCTCCGCTCCTCCCCTCCTTCTCAAGGAGGGGACGCACGAAGTGCCGGGGTGGTCAACGCGGATCAACTGGGGTGCGGGGCGTAACGTCGAGCAGGGACTCCACGTACGACGCCATCGCAAACAGCTTCGCCTCGCTGCGCGAAGGCCCCACCAGCTGCAATCCGACCGGCAAGCCGGAAGCGGTGAATCCGCCCGGCAGCGCCATCACGGGGCAAGCGGTGACGGTGATGGCAAGCGTCAGGACCAGCCAGCCCATGTAGCCTTCGAAGCGGATGCCGTCCACTTCCGCGGGGTAGCGCTGACTGACATCGAACGGCGGGCAGGTCACCGCCGGGAGCATCAGCAGGTCGTACTTCTCGAAAAACCTCGCCGCGCGCCGGATCAACTCGCCCTGGGCGACTTCGGCCTCGACGATCTCCCTCGGCGTGAGCTTTAGGCCGAACTCGGTGTTGTCGATGATCTCCGGCTTGTACAAATTTCGGTATTTTTCCATGAGCTGCGCGTGGCGCGCAACGAACACCACGCCCCGCAACGTGAGAAAAATCTTCTCCGCGTCAGCCAGGTCGGGATGCGCTTCCTCGACCGCGACCCCCTCGCGCGAGAGCCGCTCCGCCGCCGCCCGGCACGCCGCGCGCACCTCGCTGTCGACCGCGCGCGCGATGCCGAGGTCGGTACTGAACGCGACCCGCGCCGGCTTCTGCGGGTGCGCCGCCGCCGCCGCAAAGCTGGGTTGCGGACCCACCTGCGACAGCGGGTCGAGCGGGTGCCACCCCGCTTCGGCATCGAACATGAGGGCGGTGTCCGCGACGTCGCGCGCCATCGGCCCCTCCACCGACAGCGGATTGAACGGCTGCCGCGACGTTCGCGGCACCATGCCCGGACTCGGGCGCAGTCCCGTCGTCGAGCAATAGCTCGAGGGCGTGCGGATGCTGCCGCCGAAATCGCCGCCGGTCGCGAGCCAGACCTGCCCGGCCGCGAGCGCCGCCGCCGATCCGCCCGAGGAGCCGCTCGAGGTCGTGCGCACGTCCCAGGGATTCAACGTCGCGCCGAACACGTCGTTGAACGTGTTGCCGCCTGCCGCGAACTCGGGGAGATTGGTCTTTCCGATCACGACGGCGCCATTCGCCTCCAGCCGCTGCACCACGACGTCGGACGCAGGCGCGATGCGGTCCGCATAGATGCGCGAGCCCGAAGTGCAGCGCACCCCCTCCACGTCGGTGCCGTCCTTGACCCCGATCGGAAGGCCGTGCAAGAAGTTCCGCGGAGCGTCCGGCCGCCGCTCGCTCACGATGCGCCGCGCGTGCTCCCGCGCGCGGTCGTAGCACAGCGTCACAAACGCGTTGATCTTCGGATTGGTCGCTTCGATGCGGGCCGCGGCGGCGTCGATCAGCTCCAGCGGCGATACTTCGCGGCGCTTCAGCAAGCGCACCGCCTCGACCGCGGAAAGTCGCCACAGCTCGCTCATCGTCCCTCCTTCCGGGAGCACGCATGGTAGGGAGAAATCGAACGGCGCGTCAACGCCACGCCGCGCGCGGATCGTGATAGGCTTTTCGCCTTATGAAGATTTCCGAGACCACCCTCACCCGCACCGGCGGGCAGCTTCTGGTCGACGCGCTCAAGGTCCATGGCGTTGATCTCGCCTTCGGCGTGCCCGGCGAGAGCTACCTGGAAGTGCTCGACGCACTTTACGACGCTCGTACTCAGATCCGCTACATCATCTGCCGCCAGGACGGCAGCGCCGCCTACATGGCCGAAGCCTACGGGAAGTTGACCGGCCGGCCGGGCATCTGCTTCGTGACGCGCGGCCCCGGCGCGACCAACGCCTCGATCGGGGTGCACGCCGCGCACCAGGATTCGACGCCGATGATCATCTTCATCGGGCAGGTCGGGAACGATTTCGTCGAGCGCGAGGCATTCCAGGAAATCGATTACCGACGCATGTACGGGCCGTTCACGAAATGGGTCGCGCAGATCGACCGCGCCGACCGCGTGCCGGAATACGTGAGCCGCGCGTTCCACACCGCGATGTCGGGGCGCCCCGGGCCGGTCGCGCTGGCGCTGCCGGAGGACATGCTCACCGAGACCGCCACGGTTGCGGATACCGGTCCTTACAAGCGCATCGCTGCGAATCCGGGCGAGGCCGACCTCGGCAGGCTGCGCGAGATGCTGGCGCGGGCGAAGCGCCCGTTCGTGCTCCTCGGCGGCGGCGGCTGGAATGCCGAGGCCTGCGCCGGCGTGCGCGCGTTCGCGGAGGCCAACCACCTCCCGGTCGGCACTGCGTTTCGCTGCCAGGACCTCTACGACAACCGGCTGCCCAACTTCGTCGGCGACGTCGGCATCGGCGTGAATCCCGCGCTGGCCGAGCGCGTGAAGAGCTGCGACCTCCTGCTCTCGATCGGGGCGCGGTTCGACGAAATGACGACCGGCGGCTACTCGCTGCTCACTGTACCGCGGCCGGCGCAGAAACTCGTGCACGTGGCGCCCGGCGCCGAGGATCTGGGCCGAATCTACGAGCCGGACCTGCCGATTCATTCCGGAATGCCGGAATTCGCGCGGGCGGCGGCAAAGCTCGCGCCGGTGGACGCGTCAGCGTGGCGGGACTGGACCCGCTCGGCGCGCGCGGACTACGAGTCGTGGCTCAAGCCCGTACCCGCGCCGGGCGAGCTCAATCCGAGCGAGGTGGTGGCGTATCTCGCCAGGCGCCTGCCGCCCGAGACCATAGTCGCCAACGGCGCGGGCAATTTCGCGGGCTGGGTCCACCGCTTTTATCCCTACCCCGGCTTCCGCACCGAGCTGGGGCCCACCGTCGGCTCGATGGGCTATGGCGTCCCCGCCGCCGTCGCCGCCAAGCTCGCGCAGCCCGAGCGGCCGGTGATCTCGTTCAATGGCGACGGCGATTTCCTCATGAACGGGCAGGAGCTGGCAACCGCCGCGCAATACGACCTCAAGATCGTGTTCCTCGTCGTCAACAACGGCATGTACGGCACGATCCGCATGCACCAGGAGCACGATTATCCGGGGCGGGTGAGCGGCACCGATCTGAAGAATCCCGACTTTGCCGCGCTCGCCCGCGCCTACGGGCTCCACGGCGAGATGGTGGCGAGGATGGCAGACTTCGGGGCCGCGTTCGAACGGGCGTGGAACGCTAAGACCGCCTCCCTCATCGAGTTGCGCATCGATCCGGAGGCGATCACGACGCGGACGACCCTCTCCGCAATCCGCGCGAATGCTCTGAAGAAGCAGGGAGGCAAACCATGATAGAAGGCGACACCAAGACGCGCGTCGTAATCATTGCCGGATCCTATCGCATCAAGGGCGAGATCGAGCTCGTGCCCGGAGCCCGGGTCACCGATTACATGCTGGACGCGAAGGCGTTCTTCGCCGTCACCAAGGCCGAGGTTTGGGACCTCGAGGGCCGCAGGATCTTCTCCGCGCCCTTCCTCAACGTGAGCCGCGACCAGGTCGTCATCGTTGCGCCGGACTGAGGTCCCGAAAAGGTTCCGGGCACCTTCAGTTCACGACGATATTGGCGTCCTTGACGACCTTGCCCCACTTCGCAATGTCGCGCTTGATCTTCTCGGTGAATTCCTGGGGCGAGCTCACGATGATGTTGAACCCCTGGTCGGCGATCCGCGACTTCACGTCGGGCGCCATCATGGCCTTGACCGCTTCGGCATGCAGCTTCTTGACGATTGCGGCCGGCGTTCCAGCCGGAACCAGCATGCCGGAAATCGTGTCCGCCTCGTGGCCCTTGAATCCGAGCTCGGCCATCGTCGGCACCTCGGGCACGACTTCCGAGCGCTTGTCGCTCGTCAACGCGAGCGCGCGCACCCGGCCGGCCTTGACGTGCGGCGTTACCGGCGGGATCGCCTGGCAGCCGAACGGCACCTGATTGCCCACCACCGCCGCGATCGAGGGTCCGCCGCCGGCATAAGGCACGACCACGAGGTCGATCTTTGCGTCGAGGCCCAGCAGGATCGCCGAGAGATGGGGAACGGTGCCGATCCCGGGCGAGGCGATGCTGTATTTCTTGGACTCCTTCTTCACCACGTCAATGAGCTCGGCGATGGACTTCACCGGCTGGCTCGGGTGGGTGAAGAACAAGTGGGGCGAGGCCGCGAGGACGGAAATCGGGATGAAGCTCTTGTACGGGTCGTACGGAATCTTCCTGTAAAGGCTCGGGTTGACCATGAAGCTCGAGCTCACGATCAGCACGGTGTAGCCGTCGGCCGGCGCGTTCGCGGCGATGCCCATGCCGATGTTGCCGCCGGCGCCGCTGCGGTTGTCCACCACCACCTGCTGTTTCCACGCCTCGGTGAGCTTGCGCCCGACGAGGCGCGCGATTTCATCGGTCGGCCCGACGGGCGGGAACGGCACGATCACCCGTATCGGCCGCGACGGGTATGCCTGTCCAGAGTCCTGAGCTTGTCGAGGGGTCGAAGGTGTCTGCGCAAGCAGCGACGCCGGGAGCATGGCCACGATCGACACGAGCAGCGTTTTCAATAGGTTCGACCGGATCATCGGGGATTCCTCCGCGTTCTTCTAGTGACGATTACGAGTGGCGGGCATGCGATCTCAGTCCGCGCGTATGCCGGCCTCTTGCGCGACCTTGGTGTATTTCGCGAGATCCGCCTTGAAGATCGCCGCGGTCTGCTCGGGGCTGCTCCCGACGATATCCGCGCCGAGCAGCGCCATGCGCTCCTTCACTTCCGGATTCGCGAGCGCCTTGAGAATCTCCTGGTTGAGCTTCACGACGATTTCACGCGGCGTCTTTGCGGGCACTACTGCGCCGTACCAGGTGCTCATCGCGTAGCCCGGCACGGTTTCCGCGATAGTGGGCACATCGGGCAGGACCGCCGCGCGCTTGTCCTTCGTCACGGCAAGCGCCTTCACGCGCCCGGCCCGGATATGGGGAATGATCGGCGGCATGGTGCTGAAGCTCGTCATGACGTGCCCGGCCATGAGGTCGATGGCGATCGGGCCGCCGCCCTTGTAGGGAACCGGCAGCAAGTTGGTCTTCGACATCATCTTGAACATCTCCCCGGCGAAGTGCTCGGGGCTGGCGACGCCGGAGGTGGCATAGGTCAGCTCCCCGGGCTTGGCGCGCGCGAGGACGATCAGCTCCTTGACCGATTTCGCCGGCAACGAGGGGTGGGCGGCGAACACGTTCGACACCTCCGACACCACCGTGATCGGCGCGAGATCGCGCTCGATGTCGTAGCCGAGATTCTTGTACACGGGCTTGCTCATGATGTGCGCCACCGACATGAACAGTATGGTGTAGCCGTCGGCGGGGGATTCCGCGGCGAGCTTGGCCGCCACGTTGGCATTGGCGCCCGGGCGGTTCTCGATGATGAACTGCTGCTTTACGGATTCCGTCATCTTCGCCCCGACCGCGCGCGCCATGATGTCGGTGCCGCCGCCCGGCGCGAATCCGACCAGTATCCGAACCGGCTTGGCAGGATAGCTCTGCCCGTGCGCCGTGAAAGAGCACGCCAGCATTGCCAATGGCACGAACCAGATATGGGGGGGCCGCACGGTGATTCCTCCTCTTGGACGGGGACGGAGCGGATCGTCCGCCCTTTAATACGCATGCTAGATTGCCATGGAGAGATGCGTCAACGAGCATCTGCGGGCCCGGCGCGCATTCCTGGTTGCAGCCGGCGCCCCGCCCTCTAGAGCTTGATTTGCCTGTCTTTTCCCCGGAATTCCGCTAGAATCGCGCTCCTATGACCGCACCCCGCATAGCGCTCGTCCACGCGATGCCGGTCGCGATCGAGCCGGTCGCCTATGTGTTCCGCGAGCTGTGGCCGCAGGCGCGCTTGACACACGTCCTCGACGACTCGCTCCCCGCCGACCTGGCGGCGGCCGGCAGCATCACGCCCGCCATGGTCGAGCGCTTCATCGCGCTGGCCCGCTACTGCGAGAGCTGCGGCGCGAATGCAGTGCTTTTCACCTGCTCGGCGTTCGGCGCGGCGATCGAAGCCGCCAAGCAGTCGGTCCGCGTGCCGGTGCTGAAGCCCAACGAAGCCATGCTGGAGGAAGCGCTGGCGGCGGGCCCCGACCTCGCGCTGCTCGCCACCTTCGAGCCCAGCATTCCGTCCCTGAAGAAGGAATTCGAGGACCTGGCGGCGAGTCGCGGCATCCAGCTGAAGCTCAAGACGCGCACCGTTCCGGCGGCCATCGCCGCGCTTCAGAAAGGCCGCGCCGCCGAGCACGACCAGTTGATTGCCGCAGCGGCCGCCGAGATGGGCGCGTGCGACGCGCTGGTGCTCGGCCAGTTCTCGATGGCGCGCGCCGCGACCGGCATCCCCGCGAAACCCGGGCGCAAGGTGCTGACCAGCCCGCATTCGGCGGTCACGCGGCTGAAGCAGCTCTTCGACGTCAGATAGATGAAATTCACGCTTGCCCGCAGCACGCTCGTTCTCGCTCTTTCCGCGCTGAGCCTGCTCGCGCACGCCCAGTCCTACCCGACGAAACCGGTCCGCGTGGTCGTCGCGTTCGCGGCGGGCGGCCTCGCCGACGGTGTCGCGCGCCAGATCGGGCAAAAAATGTCCGATCGGATGGGCCAGCCGGTCGTGATCGACAACCGAGGCGGCGCGGGCGGCAATATCGGGGCAAGAATCGTCGCCGCTGCACCGTCCGATGGCTACACGATGCTCGTCAACACGGCGGCAATGTCGATCAACGTCAGCTTCTACAAGAACCCGGGCTTCGGCTTCAGGGATTTCGTTCCCGTTGCGCTCACCGCATCCACGCCCGGCATCTTCGCCGTGCACGCATCGAATCGCGCGGGCAGCCTGCAGGAGCTGATCCGCTCGGCCAAGGGCCGGAACGTCACCTACGCCACGGCGGGCATCGGCACCTCCTCCCATCTCGCCGGGCATTACCTGCTGCATGCGCTTGCGGGCCTCGACGCGACCCATGTTCCCTATCAGGGTGGCGGGCCGGCCATCGCGGCTGCGCTCTCGAATCAAGTCGAGGTGTTGAGCCTGTCCATGCCGCCCGTCGTGCCCCATATCAAGGCCGGCAGACTGAAGGGGCTCGCGCTCTCGAGCCTGACCCGCGTCCCGGCGCTGCCCGACGTGCCGACCGTGAGCGAGGCCGGGTTTCCCGGCTTCGAGGAGCGCTCGTGGGTCGGCTACTTCGTTCCCGCGGGCACGCCCGCCGCGATCGTGGACAAATTGAACGCCGAGATCAATCGGGCGCTCGCCCAGCCGGACGTCGTCGCGCGGCTTCAATCCCTGGGGCTGGAGCCCAGAACGCTCAGCCCGAATGAGTTCGCAGCCTACGTCCGCGCCGAAGTCGCCAAGTGGGCGAAGATCATCAAGACGATCGGCATCACGCCGAACTGACCGGGCAGGGCGTCACGTGCCCGCAGCTCGCGCAGGTGCGGCTCTTCTCCGAACCGTAGAATTCCTCGTAGGCGCGCGATACCGGGTCCGCGTTGTAATCGGAAACGACCTTCACGCTCTCGTAGAGCACCTTTCCGCAGTTTTCGCAAAACCACGTGAACCGGTCGCGCTCCCCGGCGCGCCGCTTGCGCTCGAGGACCAGCACGAAGGCGTCGGGCGCGAACCGGGGTGAATGGGGCACTCCCGCGGGGCAGTAGATGATTTCGCCCTCGCGGATCACGGCGATCCTCTCCCCGCCCTGCGGCGTGCGGTAATGCAGATTCATGTCCCCCTTGATCATGTACATCACTTCATCGGCGGGGTCGGAATGGAACTCGCTGCGATGCTCGCGCCCGCGCGCAACAAAGGCAAGCGTGTCGTCCGCCTGCCACAGGATCTTCACCGGCGCGACGGCGTTGCGTAAGCCCTCCGTGATGCTGTCGAGGCTGACCGCCTTGAGCTCGCTCATCGTGCTTGTCCCTAACGGGTCACCGGTCACGGGTCACCTTTCGCCAAGCAGTGATTTCGCCGTCTTCGAGCAGATCCACTCGCGCTCGGCCGCGGTGAGCCCGGGAATCGCGTCCACCTGCCCGACCTGTTTGGCAGCCCCCTTGGGCGCCATGTCGAACGGGTTGTCGGTGCCGATGACGATGTGGTTCGCTCCGGCCATGGTGATGAGATGGCGCGTCGCGCGCGGCTCGTGCGTGAGGCAGTCGAAATAGAGACGCTTGAAAAGATCCCGCGGCGAGCTGGCGTTGTTCACCTTCGGCTCGGGGCGTACATCGTGGCCGTGCACCAAGCGCCCGATCTGGTAGGGAATGAAGCCCCCGCCGTGCGCGAGCAGCAAGCGCAGCTTCTTGAGCTCGTCGAGCGCGCCGCTGAACATGAGGTGGGCGACCATGATCGTGGTGTCGAGCGGGAAGCCGACGAAGTTCTTCAGGTAGTAGCTGTCCATTCCGCCCTGCGCAAGGCACTGGTAGGGGTGCGTGAAGATGAAGAGCCCGAGCTGTTCGATCGCTTTCAGCACCTTGCGGAATTTCATGTCGGCGAGCGGCACGCCCTCGATCGAGGTCGCGATCTCGACCGCCCGGAACCGGTAATCCCTCACTACCCGCTCGAGCTCGGCGATCGCCGCGTCCGGGTCCTGCATCGGGAGGTGCGCCATGCCGCGCAGGCGGTCCGGGAATTTCGCCACCATCTGCGCAATGCCGTCGTTCGCGAGCCGGACGATTTCCGCCCCGGCATCGGGCTTGAGCCAGTAGAAGAAGATCGGCGGACCGACCGAGATTACGGATACGTCCATCCCGACGCGGTCCATCCAGGCGACCTTGGCTTCCGGATCGAAGAATTCCGGCAGCAGCTCGATCATGCGACCGTGTGCGTCGAAGTAGGGCTTGCCGTTCCGATCCTCGATCCGCGTGCCGTAGCGCTCCGGATGGCGCCGGATCGCCTGCACGACGGTCTCGGGAACGACGTGGTTGTGCAGGTCGTAGGTCCTGACTTTCCTGGTGCGCGAGGTCTTCCCTGCGCCCCCTTTTTTTCTGCCCTTCATACCTTTCCTTTCTTGTTACTTTATCGCCAGCGGATTCGCCGGAGAGCCCACCGCTCCGGTGATCGGCAGCGCCGGCGCGACGAACAGGAACTCGTAGCGCTTGTCCCCGGCGCAGTCCTTCGCGAGGTCGCCGAGGTGGAAGATCTCGCCCACGGTAAGGCCCATGATCGGGATCGTGATCCAGTGCCAGGGCTGGTTGGTGTCCTCGGATTCGTTCGGCCGCACTTCCACGCCCCAGGTGTCGGTGGCGATGCCGGCGATCTCGCGCTTGTGGATCCAGTCCACGGTCTCGAACGCGAGGCCCGGGGCGTCGCCGCCCGAGTAGCCGTCCCAGCTCTTCGCGGCGAGGCAGCGCTCGATGTGCCCGGTGCGCACCAGCAGGTAGTCGCCGCGCCGCGCGCGCACGCCCTGCTTTTTCTCGGTGAAGTCGAGAATCTCGCCCGTGATCGCGAACCCGTCGGGCAACCACTTCCTGCCCATCGCGCGCGCGACGTCGAGCAGCACGCCGCGGCCGACCATCTTCTCCCGCGTTTTCTCGATCCCGCCCTTCTGCGCGCCGCTGGTGGTCACGTTGCGGCAGTCGTAGCCGTTCCACATGTGGTCGTAATACATGATGTGGCCGAGCCCGTCCCATTGCGTGCCGCACTGGAGCGGCATGATGATGATGTCGTCGGTGCCACGGATCTTGCGGTGGTCGAGCACGCCCGAGTAGGCGTCGGTGCCGGTGCGCAGCATGAGATGCACGGGGTTGAAGCGGCCGAGCGCGGGATACTTGGACTTGCCGCCCTGGGGGCCGTGCTGGTCGAAATTGAGCGCGAGCGAGATGACCTTCCCCTTCCGCACCAGCCGCGCTGCCGCGACGATGTCCGCGGCGGCTGTGAAGTTGAGCGTGCCAAGCTCGTCGTCTCTTCCCCAGCGGCCCCAGTTCTTGTAGCGCTTCGCCGCCCGGTGCACGTCCTTGCGCGTGAGCCTGCGGTTTTTCTTGTCTCGCGTGTCCTTCAGCTTGAGTTTGACCGCCATGTGGAATTTCCTGGTTGCGGAATTGATGGGGAGCGGGCAGTCTAGCCATCGCCGCGGGGCGGCGTCAATGAACGCGAGTGGCACCCGAGGTGGCATCCGTGCCGATTTGGCGTGATACTCTCCACTGCGAGGGTCAGCCCGCCCGTACCCTCTGCTTACGCAATGGACAAAGGACCGTGAACGAGCACTACCATGGCTGAAGTGTCTTCTACAATACGAACCGAAATCGCGCCGACCGGCATGCTGCGCGTCGGCATCAATCTTGGAAACTTCCTGCTCACGGCGAAAGACCCCGCAACCGGCGAGCCGCGGGGCATCGCGGTGGATCTGGGACGGGAGCTGGGCCGGCGGCTGGGCGTTCCGGTCGAGATCATCGGCTATCCGACCCCCGGCGAGCTGGCCGACGCTGCGACGTTCGGCGCATGGGACGTCGGATTCCTCGGCGCCGAGCCGCAGCGCGCGAAGGAGATCGACTTCACCGCGGCCTACGTGGAGATCGAGGCCACCTACCTGGTAGCGCCCGGCTCGCCGATCCGGGATATCTCCGATGTCGACCGCGAAGGCGTCCGCATCGCGGTCCCGGAGAAGAGCGCCTACGAGCTCTTCCTGAGCCGCACCTTGAAGCACGCCAAGCTGATGCGCACGAAGGGCGGGGACGCGGCATTCAAGCTATTTGTCGGGGAAAAGCTGGATGCGCTCGCAGGACTCAGGCCAAGGCTCGTGAAGGACCACGAGAAGCTTCCCGGCTCGCGCATCATCTATGGCCGGTTTACCGCGGTCCAGCAGGCGATCGGAATTCCCAAAGGCCGCCTCGCCGGCGCGAAATATCTGCGCGAATTCGTCGAGGACATCAAGGCGTCCGGGCTCGTTGCCAGGACGATCGAGAAGAACGGCATCCGCGGCTTGACCGTTGCCCCGATTGCGGATCCGTGGAGTCGCGAGGTCGGGAGATAGTGAGTTCGAAAGGTCTTGTCACCCTCGCGCGCTGACGCCCCGAAGTCCTCACGCCCTCACATCGGTTTCGTTCATTCGTCCTCGCCGTAATGGATGCGGCGATACGGCAGGGTCACCACACTGCGCGAGATCCGGGCGTCGATCATCATCGGGCCGGGCTTCGCAATCCACTCGGCAGCGGCGGCGCGCACGTCCTCGGCGTTTCGCGCGAGCCGCCCCCTCCCGCCAAAGGCCCTGGCCACGGCGCCGAGGTCCGGCGTCGGGATGGTCGCGAGCTCGGACTTCATGTCGTGCGCGTGGAGCTTGTAGTACTCCGAGCCCAGCGCCTCGTTGTTCATCACGACGATGAGCAGCGGCACGTCGTAGCGGACCATCGTCTCGAACTCCGCCAGGTGCATCATGACGCTGGCGTCGCCGTCGACCAGCATCGCCGGCTTGTTGCCGGTGGCGACCACCGCCCCCATCGCGGCCGGCATCATCTGCCCGATGCAGCCGAAGAAATGGCTGGGCAGAACCAGGGGACGCTGGCGCGTGAACATGATGTTGGAGAAGCCCGCGGTCGCGCCGCTCCCCGTGAAGAGGCTGATGCTCGTCGGCACGGTTTCCTCCAGGACGCGGATGACTTCACGCGGATCCACGGTGCCTGGATCGAGGGGAAACTCCTTGCGGTCCTCGTACTGGCCGGCGAGCTGCTTCCTCACGTCGGGAGTGCGGTAGCCTACGTTCCTGAACGACCGCTCCTCCAGTAACGTATCCAGCCCTTCGACGCCGGCCCGGGCGTCCGCCTGCACGTAGCAGTCCGCGGAGCGGCCGCCGGCCATCACCACGTGCGGCTTGGAGTCGATCTGCACGTAGCGCGCCTTCGGGAACAGGTAGCCGTGTTCGATCGTGTAGCGGTTCATGCTCGCGCCGACGGCAATGACGCAATCGGTTTCCTCGAACAGCCTCATGGCCGTGCGCGTGCCGTAGGTGCCGGCGACGCCGACGTGATACTCATCCTCGGATAGCCAGGTCTTTGCCATCAACGTGGTGGCGACGAGCGCCCCGGTGCGCTTCGCGAGCCTCAGCACCGCCTCCCCCGCGCCGGACCACCGCGCTCCCCGCCCCACGATGATCACGGGCTGCTTCGCTCCGGCGACGATGTCGGCGGCCTGCCTGAGCGCCTCCGGGTCGGGCCGCACCGCCCGAGGCGGAATCAGCGTGGAGGACGGCTTGTACGGCTCGTCGTCGTCCTCGAAGGTCTTCTGCTGTACGTCCATCGGGGCGCTCAGCATGACGGGCCGCGACTCCATCCTCGCCATGTAGAACGCCTTGCGCACGGCGTCGTCCGCGTCATCCGGCGTGTTCAGCCGGACGAAACCGGCCTCGCAGCCGGCGGCGAAGCGCGCCTGGTCGAGGCGCTGGTTGTACTCCTGGTCGTTCGTCGGGTGCTCGCCGCAGAAGGCGACGATCGGCGATTCCGCGCGGGACGCCGTGAGGAAAGCGGTCGCGAGCTGCGACACGCCCGGGCCGCAGGTCGTGGTGGCGACACCGACGCTACGCGTCGCGCGCGCCCAGCCGTCGGCCATTCCCAGCCCGGCGCCCTCGTGGCGGACCTCGAGCATCTTGACGCCGCCGAGCTTGTCGAGCTCGTGCATCCAGTACATGTTCGCGTCGCCCATGATGCCGAACATGTGCGTGACGCCTTCCGCCTTGAAGTTGGCCGCGAGCCTCTGGTAGACCTTCATGCCTTCTCTCCCATTCAGAATACGGCGACGAATCAAGCCGCCGCGGCGGCGCAGCGCGCCGCGAGCCGCTCCGTGAATTCCCTGGTCATGCGCTTGACCACCAGCGCCGCGCCGCCCTCCACCAGCGAAGCGAGCTTCCCGCCGATCTCGACCTGCGCCTCGATCGGAACCACCGACCCCGCCGGCTCCGCGCGCTCCTCGACCCTGAAGGTCAAGTTGGAGCGGATGCGCGTACCCCCCTTGTCGTCCTTGCCTCTCGCAAGAACGCGCCCGGACATCGCCGCCGGGTCGAGCTCGAGCGCGACCCGGGCGCGAAAGGCCACCTTGGCGGGCCCGAACTTGACGGTGAGGGTTGCGTCGAACGAGCCGTCCTCCTGCTCCGCGCCGAGCGCTGCGCCCGGCACGCAGCCGACGACCTCGTGCGGGTCCGACAGCACGCTCCAGACCGTTCGCGGCGCCGACGGCACCTCGATCCGCTCATTGACTTCGATCACGATGTGGACGAAAGAGAAGACCGACCCAGGGGTCGCAATAGTAGCAGGTGGCGGGCGACGTCAGATCGACTATTCGGCGAGCGGCAAGGTGACGGACCTGCCGCTCGCTGCGGAGTGCTCGATCGCAAGCGTCACCTCGAGCGTGGCGCGCGCCTCGCGGGCGGTGGCCAGGGCGCACGGCTTGCCGACTGCGAGATGGTCGAGCCAGGCGCGCGTCTCGTTCGCAACCGGGCCCCAGAAGTCTCCCAGCGCCCAGTCGCCCGGCGTGCTGCTCTGCAGGAACACCATGTTGACCGGCTGGTCAGTCAGATAAACGTGCGGCACGCCTTTCTCGGTGTACATGATCTGGTCGGTGTGGTCGTCGTCGAGGATCATCACGCCGCCGGTGCCGAGCACCTCGACCCGCGCCGCATGGCCGCGGGCGGGGTACTGGTCCGGCAGCGAGTAGGCGATGCCGAGGTTCACCACCGCGCCGTCGGCATAGGTCAGGATCGCGTAGCTTACGTCCTCGGTGTCGAAGCCGGCCTCCTTCAGCACCCCTTTCTGTCCTCGCGCAAAAACTTCCTTCACCCGCGTACCCTCGAGCAGCCAGCTCATAAGGTCCACGTAGTAGGTGAGCGCGTCCACCACGGGCGTTGCGTCCGGGTTGCGCTTGAGGACCGCGGTCGCCTGCGAGCGCAGGTTGAAGACGCGCGCGGCGCCGCCGACGAGCCTGCCGAGGCGGCCCTGCACGATCTGCTCCTTGGCGATCAGGTAGCGTTCCTTGTAGCGGCGGCTATAGCCCACGCGCACGCTGACACCCGCCTTTTCGGCCGCGCGGATGACGCGATCGGCATCCGGGAGCGTGAGCGCGATCGGCTTTTCCACCAGCACCGGCTTGCCGAGCGCGATCGCCTGCAGGAGCGGCTCGACATGCGCGCCCTCGCTGGAGGAGACGACGACGGCATTGACCTCGGGACGGGATATGACCGCGGCGTTGTCGCCCGAATGGAACTGGGCGCCGGTTTTCTTCGCCAGCTCGCGCGCCCGCGCCGGATCCGCGTCGGAAACCGCCATGAACTTGACTGCCGGATGCTCCGAAGCCAGCCGCGCGCGCAGCCCGCCGATGCGGCCGGCGCCGATCACGGCGATTCCCAGCTCCTTGCGTTCGATAGTGGTTGCCCCTCTCGCGCGGTCCGGCTACGGCGCGCTTCGTTTCGTCGAGCCGCCGGAGCGCGATGCCTGCATTCCGCCCGGCCAGAAGAAAGCCACAACGAGGCCGAGCGGGAGGACGGTCAGCCATACCAGCGCGAACTGCTTGAAGGCCTGGGCATCGGCAACGGATTCGAGCTTGTTCTGCAGCCAGGCGTCGCGCTGCTTCACGTCGGTTACCGTTGGCGCGTACGGCTTCAGGAAGCCGTCCTGGTCGATGAACTGAATGAATTTGCCGGAGTTCACGAACACGGAGCTCGCGAGTATGCGCGTGTACTCGGTGCGCTTGTCCGAAGGAAGATCACGTCCCCACTCCCCTGTTATCGACACGGCGGGGAACGCGTCCATTCTGGCAACCAGGTCCTTGGTGGTCACGTACATGTAGGACCAGGCGCCCACGAGGACCGCATAGATGGCAACCGCCAGGGCGCACTTGACGACGGACCGGGTACGCAGCCCTTGCATCTGGATTTCGAGTATCCCGTGAACCGTCCACGCCAGGACGAGGGCCGCGAGTCCGAAATTAATCGCGAGGTCAAGCAAGCCGGTCATGTGATTGCCCCCATTCAGCTCGATTCAAGCGCTTCAAGCGGCGGCGCCCGTGTTCCTGCACGCAATTTGCCATGACAGCGGCAAACCGGCAACTGGAGCCGTTTCAGTGCAAATAGTCACGCTGCCACTTCTTGTAAGCTTCGCCGCTCACCAGCGCCTCCATTTCCTTCGCGGAGGCAATCCTGTCCCTGAGATCGGCCGGCGCGCCGCCGTTGTAGAGATGGGTGTAGACCTCCTTCAGCGCCTTCACCGCGGCCGGCAGGGGCTGGTGCCCCTGGAGCAGGACGCGCGCGCCCGCGGCCGCGAAGTCCTCGCGCCTGATCGCCGCCGGCGCCGATCCGACCATGACGGGGAGCCGCGCCGCGTCATGGACTGCCTTGACCTGGTGCGCCGACTCGACGCCGACCAAGAAGATCGCGTCCACGCCGCACGCCGCGAAAGCTCTTGCGCGCGTCACGGCGCCCTCGGTCCCCTCCACCTTCAGGGCCGCCGTGCGCCCGAGCAGCATCGTCGCGGGATCGCGGCGCGCGGCAACCGCGGCCTTGAGCTTTCCGACCATCTCCTCGAGCGAGATCAGCTCGTCGGCGCCCTCGGCCTGCCCGAAGCGCGCCGGCAACACCGTGTCCTCGATGCTCATGGCCGACACCCCGGCGTGCTCGAGCTCCTCGACCGTGCGCATGACGTTCAATGCGTTGCCGTAGCCGTGGTCCGCGTCCACGATCAGGGATAGCCTGGCTGCGCGCATGATGCGCCGGACCTGGTCAGCGAACTCGGTCAGGGTCAGCACGATGAGATCGGGCGCGGCGAGCGTCGTGTTCGACGCCACCGAGCCTGCCAGCATGCCGGTCTCGTAGCCGACGGACTCGGCGACGCGCGCCGAGAGCGCGTCGTACACGCTCGCCGGAGACAGGCATTTCGTCCCGGCGAATAGCGCGCGCAGGCGCTTGCGTTGCTCGGTATGACTCATGCCTTCCCCATTTTCCGTTCAGACTGCCAGCAGGTCCATGAACTCGTTCACTGCCATCGCCTCCAGCCGCTTCGGGTCGAGGCAGGCGCGCAGGATGGCGTCGCGCTGCTTGGGGGCGAAGATGCGCGCGACGTTCTTCTCGAACTTGTCCACCAGCACGGGAACGCCCTCCTTGCGGCGGCGGCGGTGGCCTAGGGGGTAGAGCACCTCGGAGACCGGCGTCTTCGTGCCGTCCTTGAAGAAGACCTGGATCGAGTTGGCGTTGGTGCGCTTCGCGGGGTCGTGATACTCGCGCTCGTACTGCGCCGATTCCCTCAACCTCATCTTCGCGCGCAGCGCGTCGATGCGCGGGTCGGCGGCGACGTGGTCCTCGTAGTGCTCCGCGGTCAGGGTGCCGCAAATTAGGCCTATCGCCATCATGTACTGCATGCAATGGTCGCGGTCCGCGGGGTTGTGCAGCGGCCCGGACTTGTCGAGGATCACCATGGACGAGTTGTGGCATCGCACCTCGATGCGCTGCACGTCATCCAGCCGGTCCTTGACCAGCGGGTGCAGCTTGATTGCGGCCTCCACGCCGCTCTGACCGTGGAACGCCGTGGGATAGGGAATCTTGAACAGCACGTTCTCCATGACGTAGGTGCCGAAGGGGCGCTGGAACCGGAACGGCCGGTCCTTGAACAGGACATGGTAGAAACCCCAGGTCTTCGCGGTGAGCGCCGAGGGGCAGCCGATCTCGCCTTTCACGGTCATCAGCGCGATGCGCACGCCGCGGCTCGCCGCGTCGCCCGCCGCCCACGACTTGCGCGGGCCGGTGTTGGGCTTTCTGCGGAAGGTCGCGAGCGCGTGCCCGTCCACCCACGCTTGCGAGAGAGCGTCGACGATCTCCTCGTGCATGCCGCCGAGCAGCTTCGTCACGACCGGCGTGGTCGCGATCTTCACCAGGATGGTGTGGTCGAGCCCGGCCGCGGTGAACCCGTTCTCGAGCGCGAGCCCGCCCATGATTTCGTAGGCCTTGACCGCCGACTCCAGCACCTCGCGCATGGCGAGCGGTTGCTTCCCCTGCGCCGCGCGCGTCCGCGAGAGCCAGTCAGCAATCGCCAGGATTCCGGAGAAGGTATCGGAGGGATGGATCACCGTCGCGCCGTAGAACGCATCATTGAAGTCGAGCCAGCGCACGAGCATTCCGATGTTGAACGTCGCGCGCTCGGGGTCGAGGACGTAGGGCGTGCCCGGCACGCGCGCGCCGTTCGGAACGACAGTTCCCGGCGCCAGCGGGCCGAGCAGCTTGGTGCAGGCGGGATAGGCGAGCGCCTCGAAGCCGCAGCCCAGGCTGTCGATCAGCGCAAGCCGCGCAGTCTCGAGCGCGAGTGCGCTTTTCACCGGGTAGCGCCCGACGTAATCGGCGATCTGGACGAGGACCTTGTCGGGAGCGGGACGGACGTTGGAAGGCGCGGCTTTCATGCGGGTGGGCGGCGTCAAAGCGGTGGAGTATATGGGAAAATCGAGACATGAACGACGTCATCATCATCGGCGCCGGCATCGGCGGGCTCACGCTTGCTCTCGCCCTGCACCGGTCCGGGCTTCCGTGCCGTGTCTACGAGGCCGCGCCGGAGATCAAGGGGCTCGGCCTGGGCATCAACATTCTGCCCCACGCGATGCGGGAACTCGCTGCGCTCGGTCTCGAAGATGCCCTTGCCGCCGTCGCCGTCACGACGCGCGAAGCGGTTTTCTACAACCGCTTCGGCCAGCTCGTGTACAGCGAGCCGCTCGGGCGCCATGCCGGCTACGAGTGGCCGCAGTTCTCCATCCATCGCGGCGACCTGCAGGCAGTGCTGCTGGATGCGTGCGTCCGCCGCATCGGCGCCGACCGGGTCCTCACGGGATGGCGCTGCGCGCGCGTCGAGCAGGACAGCGATGGCGTCACCGTCCGGTTCGACCGCGCGGCAACCGGGGAGGCGCTACCCCCGCAGCGCGGCGCGCTCGTCGTCGGCTGCGACGGTGTCCATTCGGTGGTCCGCAAACAGCTCTACCCCGATGAGCGTGACCCGATCTATACCGGCGTCAACATGTGGCGCGGCGCGACTTGGTGGCCTCCGTTCCTCACTGGCGCGAGCTTCGTGCGCGCCGGCTGGCTCGAGTCCGGCAAGATGATCATCTACCCGATCCGCAACCGCCGCGATGCCGGTGGCCGCCAGCTGGTGAGCTGGGTCGGCGAGTTCTACACGCCGAAATACAAGCTGCGGGACTGGAATCGCGCCGGCGACCTGAAGGACTTCATCCACGTATTCGAGGACTGGAAGTTCGACTGGCTCGACGTGCCGGGCATGATCCGCAGCACCGAAACCATCCTGGAATACCCGATGGTGGACCAGGAGCCGCTGCCGCGCTGGAGCTTCGGGCGCGTGACGCTGCTGGGCGATGCGGCTCATCCGATGGTGCCGCGCGGCTCGAACGGCGCCGGCCAGGCGATCCTCGATGCGAGGGCGCTGGCGGATTGCCTCGCGCGGTGCGCGGATCCGGTCGAGGCGCTGCGGCAATACGAAGCCGAGCGGCTCGAGGCGACGGCGAGCGTGGTCAGGATGAACCGCACGAATCCGCCGGACGCGATCCTGCGCGAGGTCTACACCAGGACGGGCGACCGGCCGTTCAAGAATATCGATGACGTCATCAGCCGCGAGGAGCTGGTGGCGCTTAGCCAGGGGTACGCCAGGGTCGCCGGTTACGACAAGGAATCCCTCAGCGCAAAAGCCAAGGCATAATAAGAGCAGCCATGTCCACCGTCCCCGCGCAAAACCCGAAGCGCCGCGAGTTCTACGATCGCATTGCGCGTCACGACATGACGCCGCTGTGGGAAGTGCTCGGCGCGCTGGTTCCTCCCAGGCCCGCGACGCCCTGTGTTCCCGCGCTGTGGAAGTACCGCGACATCCGCTCCTACGTCATGGAGGCGGGCGAACTGATATCGGCGGTGGAAGCCGAGCGGCGCGTGCTGGTGCTGGAGAATCCCGGCCTGCGCGGAGCATCTGCCATCACGCACACGCTCTACGCAGGGCTGCAGCTGATCCTGCCCGGCGAGATCGCGCCGAGCC
This sequence comes from Burkholderiales bacterium, assembly GCA_036398235.1. GTDB lineage: Bacteria > Pseudomonadota > Gammaproteobacteria > Burkholderiales > SG8-41 > SG8-41. The sequence goes on along the minus strand of DASWHI010000047.1, from coordinate 1,034 downwards.
ACCGCCACACCCAGACCGCGCTGCGCTTCATCGTCGAAGGCAAGGGGGCGTATACCGCGGTGGACGGCGAGCGCGTGACGATGCATCCCGGCGATTTCATCATCACGCCCTCGTGGACCTGGCACGACCATGGCAACCCGGGGGCCGACCCGGTCGTATGGCTTGACGGGCTCGACGTTCCGATGGTGGCGTACTTCAACGCCGGATTCATGGAGCGCTATCCGGAGGCAACCCAGCCGGTCCTGCGCAAGGAAGGCGATTCGCAGGCGCGCTACGGGTCGAACCTGCTGCCGGTCGGATACACGCCGCAGTCGCTTACGACGCCGGTTTTCTGCTACCCCTACGACCGCACCCGCGAAGCGCTCGAGCAGTTGCGCCGCGCGGACGACTGGCATCCGTGCCACGGCCTGAAGCTCCAGTACTCGAATCCCGCGACCGGCGGCTACCCCATGCCCACCATCGGCGCGTTCGTTCAGCTACTGCCTAAGGGTTTCCGCGGCCGGCCGTACCGCGCGACCGACGGCACCGTGTATTGCGCGGTCGAGGGCCGCGGCCGCACCCGTATCGACGGCAAGACGTTCGAGTGGGAGGCGCAGGACGTCTTCGTCGCGCCGTCGTGGAGCAAGGTGCAGCACGAAGCGGAGGGCAATGCCGTGCTGTTCAGCTTCTCCGACCGCCCGGCGCAGAAGGCCCTCGGCCTGTGGCGCGAGCAGGCGCCTTGCGAATAGGTGATCGGTGACCGGTGACCGGTAGCGTTCTGCTCAACACAACGACTGAACTACGGGTCACTGGTCACTCATGAAGCTGTACAGCTATTTCCGCAGCTCCGCCGCCTACCGCGTCCGCATCGCGCTCAATCTCAAGGGTCTTGCTTACGAGACCGTGCCGGTGCATCTCACACGCGGAGGTGGCGAGCAGCGCGCTCCCGGCTACCGCAGGCTGAATCCCCAGGCCCTGGTGCCGGTGCTGGAGGATGGCGGGCGCGTGCTCACGCAGTCCCTCGCCATCATCGAGTATCTTGATGAAGTCCACCC
>DASWHI010000046.1:0-8162 GCA_036398235.1 Burkholderiales bacterium | reverse complement strand
GCTTTGCGATCCGCGAGGGCGGCAAGACGGTGGGCGCAGGCGTGGTGGCGAAGGTGTTGGAATAGTTTCGAGTTGCGGGTTTCGAGTTGCGAGTCGGAGCGAAAACCGTAACACGAAACTGGAAACTGGAAACTCGAAACTGAATCATAGGCCAGTAGCTCAATTGGCAGAGCGTCGGTCTCCAAAACCGAAGGTTGGGGGTTCGAGACCCTCCTGGCCTGCCAACGAATGAGTTGCGAGTTTCGGGTTACGAGTTAGCGGCCAACCAAGCTCGTGCCGTGCAGCCAACTCGAAACTCGAAACTGGAAACTAGAAACTGAGAATGGCGGACAAGATCAGAATCACCGTGGCGCTGTTGCTCGTCGCGGCGGGGGTGGCGGGGTTCTACTTCCTGGATCAGAGCCCGATGATCGTCCGTGTGGTCGCGGTGCTGGCGGGCCTGGCGGCGGGCGCCTTCGTGTTCTGGCTGTCGGCGCCCGGCAAGGAATTCCAGGTTTTTGCCCATGAGTCGGTGGGCGAGACGAAGAAGGTGGTGTGGCCGACGCGCAAGGAGACGCTGCAGACCACCGGCATCGTCTTCGCGTTCATGGTGGTGATGGCGCTGTTTCTCTGGATCGTCGATGCGGGGTTACTGTGGGCGGTGAAAAGGCTGCTGGGCCAGAGCTGATGTCGGGCAAGAGGTGGTATGTCGTCCACGCCTACTCGGGGTTCGAGAAGAGCGTGCAGCGCGCGTTGCAGGATCGCATCCGCCGCGCCGGGATGGAGGACAAGTTCGGCCAGATCCTGGTCCCGGTGGAGGAAGTCGTCGAGATGAAGGGCGGGCAGAAAGCGATCAGCGAGCGCAAGTTCTTCCCCGGCTACGTGCTGGTGGAAATGGAGATGACGGACGACACTTGGCACCTGGTGAAGAACACCGCCAAGGTGACCGGTTTCGTCGGCGGCACCGCGACCAAGCCCACGCCGATCTCCGAGAAGGAAGTGCAGAACATCCTGCACCAGATTCAGGAGGGCGTGGAGAAGCCGCGGCCGAAGGTGCTGTTCGAGGTGGGCGAAGCGGTGCGGGTCAAGGAAGGCCCCTTCGCGGACTTCCACGGCAACGTCGAGGACGTGAATTACGATAAGAGCAAGCTGCGGGTATCGGTGACCATATTCGGCCGCTCCACCCCGGTCGAGCTGGAATTCGGCCAGGTAGAGAAGGCGTGATTTGTGAGTGGTGAGTAGTGAGTGGACGGCGGCAGTGGGTGGGTTCTTTTTCGACTCACCACTCACGACTCACGATTCACGGGTTTATTGGTGGGGAGGGCGCAGCAGGCGCCCGCTAGCACCCGAAGGAGAGTGGCATGGCAAAGAAGGTGGTCGGCATCATCAAGCTGCAGGTGCCGGCGGGCAAGGCGAATCCCAGCCCGCCGATCGGGCCGGCTCTCGGCCAGCGCGGACTGAACATCATGGAGTTCTGCAAGGCGTTCAACGCCCAGACCCAGAAGATGGAGCCCGGCCTGCCCGTGCCCGTGGTCATCACTGCCTACCACGACAAGAGCTTCACTTTCGTGATGAAGACGCCGCCGGCGAGCGTGCTGATCCGGAAGGCGGCGAAGATCGAGAAGGGCAGTGGCCGTCCCAACAGCGAAAAGGTCGGGAGAATCACCCGTGCGCAGGCCGAGGAGATCGCCAGGGCGAAGCTGCCCGACCTCACCGCGGCGGATCTCGATGCGGCAGTGCGCACCATCGCCGGCAGCGCCCGCAGCATGGGCGTCGACGTGGAGGGCCTGTAAATGGCATCCAAACGCTATAACGCGCTGCGCGCGAAGGTCGATCGCGACAAATCGTATCCGGCACAGGCGGCGCTCAAGTTGGTGAAGGATGGCGCCACCGCGAAGTTCGACGAATCGGTGGATGTTTCCCTCAATCTCGGGATCGACGCCTCGAAGTCGGACCAGACGGTGCGCGGCTCGGTCGTGCTGCCGAAGGGAACCGGCAAGAGCGTGCGGATCGCGGTCTTCGCGCAGGGCGACAAGGCCCAGCAGGCGAAGGACGCGGGCGCCGACATCGTCGGGTTCGAGGATCTCGCCAGCGAAATCAAGGGCGGGAAGATCGATTTCGACGTCGTGATCGCATCGCCGGACGCGATGCGCGTGGTGGGGAGCCTCGGCCAGATCCTCGGACCGCGGGGCCTCATGCCCAACCCCAAGGTGGGGACGGTGACCCAGGACGTGGTGGCCGCGATCAGGAACGCGAAAGCCGGCCAGATCCAGTACCGCGCCGACAAGACCGGTATCGTCCAGTGCACGATCGGGCGCGCTTCCTTTTCGGTGGACGCACTGGTCGAGAACCTGAAGTCCCTGGTCGACGCCGTGAACAAGTCCAAGCCGTCCGGGGTGAAGGGGATCTTCCTCAAGAAGATCTCGGTATCGAGCACGATGGGCGCGGGCGTGCGCGTGGACCAGGCGAGCTTGCTGCAGCAATGAATGGGCCCCGGATCCGTCCGGGGCAGAACTTTGGGTCGCCGGAGGCGCACCGCCGGCGGGTTGTCAAAGACCGTAGGAATCGCGAGGTTTAATTTTTCGGGAACTAGATTGAAGGCTCAAGGATCAGAAGCTGTCTCAAAGATGCTCGATCCTCGATCCTCAATCCTCATTCCTGAGGGTCCTACGCAGACGGCGTGCCCGAAACAGGTTTCGTGTCGGAGTCCTGGATCACCGGTCGCCGTAAAGGCGGTTTCGAGTCGCGAGTTACGAGTTTCGAGTTGATGGTACAAACCCGGAACCTGAAACCCGGAACCCGGAACTGATTTTCAAAGGAGATAGATCTTGAGTCTGAATCTGGAGCAGAAGCGGGCGGTAGTGGCCGAGGTGAGCGCGCAGCTTGCCGGAGCCCAGACTGTGATACTGGCCGAGTACCGCAGCATCACGGTCAGGGACATGACGGAGTTGCGCAGGAAGGCACGCGGCTCCGGCGTCTACCTGCGGGTGCTGAAGAACACCCTGGCACGTCGCGCGGTCGCGGACACGCCGTTCAAGGGGCTCACCGAGAAGATGGTGGGGCCCCTTGCCTACGGCATCTCCCGCGATCCGGTGGCTGCGGCCAAGGTGCTGCAAGGGTTTGCCAGGGACCACGAGAAGTTCGTGATCAAGGCCGGCGCCATGCCCAACGTGGTGATGTCGCCCCGGGAAGTTGCGGAACTGGCGAAGATGCCGAGCCGCCAGGAACTGCTCACGCATCTCGTCGTAACCTTGCAGGCGCCGATTGCGAAGTTCGTGCGCACCTTGAACGAGGTGCCGGGCAAGTTCGCGCGGACGCTGGCGGCGGTCAGGGACAGCAAGCAGCAGCCCGCGTAAGGCCGGCCCTACCAGGATATCGAAACCATCAACATTTGATTCTCACAGGAGCAAGCAACATGGCAACTGCCAAAGCAGAGATACTCGACGCGATCGCGAACATGACGGTGCTGGAACTCTCCCAGCTCATCAAGGAGATGGAGGACAAGTTCGGCGTTTCCGCCGCCGCGGCGACGGTGGCGGTGGCGGCGCCGGCCGGCGGCGGCGCGGCGGCCGCGGCAGCCGAGGAGAAGACCGAGTTCACGGTCATGTTGAACAGCTCGGGAGCCAACAAGGTCAACGTCATCAAAGTGGTGCGCGCTGTGACCGGGCTCGGCCTGAAGGAGGCCAAGGACCTGGTGGACGGCGCTCCGAAGGCGGTCAAGGAAGCCATCGCCAAGGCCGACGCGGAAGCCCTCCTCAAGCAGCTCATCGAAGCCGGCGCTACCGCCGAGATCAAGTAAGCGCGATGTGGAGTTTCGGCTGGCGGGAGGCCGCCAGCCTGGATCATTTTTTGAACGGGTCGCGACTTTCTCTTCACCCCGAGCGGCATGCCGCGAGGGGTGTTGCGGCCGTCGTCGTTCGCAGTCGTCCGAATATTTCCTGGAGCTGAAATGGCGTATTCCTTTACCGAAAAGAAGCGTATCCGCAAGAGCTTTGCCAAGCGCGACGTCGTGCTGCCGGTGCCGTTCCTGCTGGCCACCCAGCTCGACTCGTATGCGGCCTTCCTGCAGGCGAAGGTCGTGCCGGACGAGCGCAAGACCGAGGGCCTGCAGGCGGCGTTCAAGGGCATCTTCCCGATCGAGAGCCACTCGAAGAACGCGCGGCTGGAATTCGTGAGCTTCGCGCTCGGAGAGCCGCCGTTCGACGTCAAGGAGTGCCAGCAGCGCGGGCTGACCTACGCCGCGCCGCTGCGCGCCAAGGTGCGTCTGGTGATCATGGACAAGGAGGCGCCCAAGCCCACGGCCAAGGAAGTGAAGGAGCAGGAAGTCTATATGGGTGAGATCCCGCTCATGACGACCACCGGCTCGTTCGTGATCAACGGTACCGAGCGCGTGATCGTGTCGCAGCTGCACCGCTCGCCCGGGGTATTCTTCGAGCACGACCGCGGCAAGACGCACAGCTCGGGGAAGCTGCTCTTCTCCGCGCGCGTGATTCCCTACCGCGGCTCGTGGCTCGATTTTGAGTACGACCCCAAGGACTACCTCTACTTCCGGGTCGACCGCCGCCGCAAGCTGCCGGTGACGATCCTCTTGAAGGCGCTCGGCTATACGCCGGAGAAGATCCTCGCCGAGTTCTTCGTGTCCGACACGTTCCACCTCGCAAAAGACGGCGTCGAGTTCGAGCTGGTGCCGGAGCGCATGCGCGGCGAGATGGCGCGCTTCGACATCGCCACCAAGGGCGGAAAGTTGATCGTCGCCAAGGACAAGCGCATCACCGTGAAGCACGTGCGCGACATGGAGCAGGCCGGGCTGCACCGCATCGCCGTTCCCGACGATTTCGTGATCGGTCGCGTGCTCGCCCACAACGTCGTGGACAAGGCGACGGGCGAGATCCTTGCCAGCGCGAACGACGAGGTGACCGAGCCGCTCCTCGCCAAGCTGAAGGAGGCCGCAGTTGCCAGGATCCAGACCATCTATACGAACGATCTCGACCAGGGCCCGTACATCTCGCAGACCCTGCGCATCGACGAGACCGCCGACCAGCTCGCGGCGCAGGTCGCGATCTACCGCATGATGCGGCCGGGCGAGCCGCCGACGGAGGACGCGGTGCGCACGCTCTTCCATCGCCTGTTCTTCGCCGAGGAGACCTACGATCTCTCCAAGGTCGGCCGCATGAAGTTCAACCGCCGCATCGGGCGCAACGAATTGACCGGTTCCGGGAAGCTTTCGCCCGAGGACATCGTCGCGGTGATCAGGATCCTGGTGGATCTCCGCAACGGGAGGGGCGAGATCGACGACATCGACCACCTCGGCAACCGCCGCGTGCGCTCGGTGGGCGAGCTCGCCGAGAACCAGTTCCGCGCGGGCCTGGTGCGCGTCGAGCGCGCGGTGAAGGAGCGGCTCTCACAGGCCGAGTCCGAGAACCTGATGCCGCACGATCTCATCAACGCCAAGCCGGTATCGGCCGCGATCCGGGAATTCTTCGGCTCCTCCCAGCTCTCGCAGTTCATGGATCAGACCAATCCCCTGTCCGAGATCACCCACAAGCGGCGCGTGTCCGCGCTGGGTCCCGGGGGGCTCACGCGCGAGCGGGCCGGGTTCGAGGTGCGCGACGTTCATCCCACGCACTACGGGCGCGTGTGCCCGATCGAGACGCCGGAAGGCCCGAACATCGGCCTCATCAATTCGCTCGCGCTCTACGCGCGCACCAACGAGTACGGCTTTCTCGAGACGCCCTACCGCAAGGTGAAGGACGCGCGCGTGACGGACGATATCCATTACCTTTCTGCGATCGAGGAGGGGCGCTACATGATCGCGCAGGCCAACGCCGCTCTCGACAAGCACAACCGTTTTACCGACGAGCTGGTTTCCTGCCGCAATCAAAACGAGTTCACGATGGCAACGCCCGACCGTATCGAGTACATGGACGTGGCGCCGTCGCAGGCGGTGTCGGTCGCGGCCTCCCTCATCCCGTTCCTCGAGCACGACGATGCCAACCGCGCGCTGATGGGCTCCAACATGCAGCGCCAGGCGGTGCCCTGCCTGCGGCCCGAAAAGCCGCTGGTCGGCACCGGTCTGGAGCGCACCGTGGCGGTCGATTCCGGCACCGCGGTGCAGGCGTACCGCGGCGGGGTGGTGGATTACGTCGACGCCTCGCGCATCGTGGTACGGGTAAACGACGAGGAGACTGCGCCGGGTGAGGTGGGCGTCGACATCTACAACCTGGTCAAGTACCAGCGCTCGAACCAGAACACCAACATCAACCAGCGGCCGCTGGTGATAGTGGGCGACCGCATCGCCAAGGGCGACGTGGTAGCCGACGGCGCTTCCACCGACATGGGCGAACTCGCCCTGGGGCAGAACATGCTGGTCGCGTTCATGCCGTGGAATGGCTACAACTTCGAGGACTCGATCCTGATCTCGGAGCGGGTGGTCGCGGACGAACGCTTCACCTCGATCCACATCGAGGAGCTCTCGGTGGTGGCGCGGGACACCAAGCTCGGCTCCGAGGAGATCACGCGCGACATCTCGAATCTATCCGAGTCCCAGCTCGCCAACCTCGACGAGTCGGGGATCATCTACATCGGGGCGGAGGTCGAGGCGGGGGACGTGCTGGTGGGCAAGGTCACGCCGAAAGGCGAGACGCAGCTCACTCCCGAAGAGAAACTACTGCGCGCGATCTTCGGCGAGAAGGCGTCCGACGTGAAGGACACCTCGCTGCGCGTGCCCTCGGGCATGTCGGGCACCGTCATCGACGTCCAGGTCTTTACCCGCGAAGGCATCGAGCGCGACAAGCGCGCGCAGCAGATCATCGATGACGAGCTGAAGCGCTACAAAAAGGACCTCGCCGACCAGCTGCGCATCGTCGAGAACGACGCCTTCGAGCGCCTCGAGCGCCTGCTGATCGGCAAGACCGCGAACGGCGGGCCGAAGAAGCTCGCCAAGGGCGCCAAGGTCACCAAGGCCTACCTGACCGAGGTCGAGCGCCACGGCTGGTTCGACATCCGGGTCGCAAACGACAAGATCGCGGCGCAGATGGAGAGCATCAAGGACAGCCTCAAGCAGACCGAGGCGCTGTTCGACAAGGCCTTCGAGGAGAAGAAGAAGAAACTCACCCAGGGCGACGAGCTGCCGCCGGGCGTGCAGAAGATGGTGAAGGTCTACCTCGCGGTCAAGCGCCGTCTGCAGCCCGGCGACAAGATGGCGGGACGCCACGGCAACAAGGGCGTCATCTCCAAGATCGTGCCGGTCGAGGACATGCCCTACATGGCGGAGGGCACGCCGGTCGACATCGTGCTGAATCCCCTGGGCGTGCCTTCGCGCATGAACGTGGGGCAGATACTCGAGACCCACCTCGGCTGGGCGGCCAAGGGCCTCGGGTTGAGGATCGGGGAACTCCTCGCGGCGAGCGCCAAGGCGGCGGACGTGCGTAAGTTCCTCGAGCGCGTCTACTCGAGCGGCGCGCGCGCCGAGGACCTCCAGTCGCTTGGCGACGAGGACATCGTGCGGCTCGCGGAGAACCTCAAGGGCGGCGTGCCGTTCGCAACTCCGGTGTTCGACGGCGCCACCGAGAAGGAGATCAAGGAAATGCTCGAGCTGGCGGGAATGCCGCGCACGGGGCAGATCACGCTCCACGACGGCCGCACCGGCGATCCCTTTGAGCGCCAGGTGACGGTGGGATTCATGCACATGCTGAAGCTCCACCACCTGGTGGACGACAAGATGCATGCGCGCTCGACCGGGCCCTACAGCCTGGTCACGCAGCAGCCCCTCGGCGGCAAGGCGCAGTTCGGCGGCCAGCGCTTCGGCGAAATGGAGGTGTGGGCGCTGGAAGCCTACGGCGCGGCCTACACGCTGCAGGAGATGCTGACCGTCAAGTCCGACGACACCGAGGGCCGGCGCAAGGTCTACGAGTCCATCGTCAAGGGCGACCACCGCATCGAGGCCGGCATGCCGGAGTCGTTCAACGTGCTGGTGAAGGAAATCCGCTCACTGGCGATCGACATCGACCTCGACCACAACCGCTATTGATTCAGTGAGGCGTGAGGAGTGAGGGGTGAGGAGTCAAACGAAACCCAACGCCAATTGTCTCGCTTAACAAGGAACGCGAAATGAAAGCACTGCTCGATTTGTTCAAGCAGGTCACGCAGGAAGAACAGTTTGACGCGATCAAGATCGGGCTCGC
>DASWHI010000045.1:0-4341 GCA_036398235.1 Burkholderiales bacterium | reverse complement strand
CGCCCATGCGCGCGGCCTCCAGCAGCGCGCCGTGGAGCCCCACCATCGGGTTCATGACGACGTGCACCGGCATCGTCGCGAGGAGTTCTGCGAAGCGGCCCTTGGCTGTGAAAGCGCGCATGAAACTCCCTTCCTTCAGCTTGGGGGCGATCTTGGGGGCGATTCCGCCCGCGATGTAGACGCCGCCGCGCGCCAGCGTCGCGAGCGCCATGTTGCCGGCGAACGCGCCGTAGATCGCGACGAAGAGCTCGAGCGCGCGCACGGCCAGGGGATCGAGCTTGGCCACGCCAAACTCCGCGATCATTTCCGCCGTGTCCTGCCGGGTCTTGTCGGCGTCGCTTAGCTGCTTCGAGGGCACTCCAACGCCCGTCTCCTGCAGAAAGCTGAATATGCGCATCAACCCCGGCCCGGAGACGACCCGCTCGTAGGAAACGCGCCCGTAGGTTCGGCGCAGGTGCAGGAGCAGCTTGTCCTGGAGCTCGTCCACCGGCGCAAAATCCGCATGCCCCGCTTCCGAGGGATGGACGGCATAGCCGTCGTCCTGCCAGGTCAGCAGGCCGACGCCGAGTCCGCTGCCGGCACCGATGACGAGCCGCGCCGCCCGTGCAACCGGGCTCCCTTCCTGCAGGGTTTCGAGCTCGTTCGCGGCAATCCGGCTGATGCCGAGGCCCGCAGCCTCGAAGTCGTTCACCAGCCGCACTTCCGGCAGCCGCAGCTCGGCGGCGAGCGTGTTGCCGCTGACCTTCCAGCCCAGGTTGGTCAGAGTCGTCGCATTCGCCGCCACCGGTCCCGCCACCGAAAGGCACGCGGCCGCAATCGCCCCGCGATGCCCTGCCACCGGCTGCTGCTGGAGGAAGGCCGCGACGATCGGCTGCAGGCCATCGAACTCGCGGCACGCGTAGACGTGCTGCGCCACGATCTGCGGTCGGGCGCCCCCGGCGGTTGCGAGCGCGAGCGCCGCCTTGGTGCCGCCGACGTCCGCCGCGAGTAAATAACGCCGCGTCATTCCTCCCCGCTCACGCGAAGAGCGCCTTCTGCGTCTGCGCCGGCTCCTCACCCAGCGCTTCGGGCTCGGCGATGAAATAGCCCTGCGCGTAATCGAGCCCAAGCTCGGTGATGCGCGCGAGCGTATCGGCGTCCTCCACCGACTCGGCGATCGTGCGCATCCCCAGGATGTGGCCGATGCGGTTGATCGAGTCCACGATGGCGAAGTCCATCGGGTCGCTCACCATGTCCTTGATGAACACGCCCGCGATCTTGAGAAAGTCGACCGGCAGGTACTTGAGATAGGCAAACGAGGACATGCCGGTTCCGAAATCGTCGAGCGCAAAGCGGCAGCCCATGCCCTTCAGTTCGTGCATCAGCTCCGCCGCCTTGGCGAGGTTCGAGATCGCGGTGGTCTCGGTGATCTCGAAACACAGCAGCCCGGTCGGCAGCTGGTAGCGAGTCAGCAGATTGCGCAGGAAATCCGGGAAGCTCTTGTCGTTGATGCTCGCGCCCGAGATGTTGACCGAGTAGAAGCCGCGCTCGCCGCTGCCGTGCAGTTCGTGGGGGATCGCGCCCGCGGTCCACTGCCGGTGCAGGAACTCCACGAGCGAGCTCACCACCCAGCGCTCGATCGAGGTGAGCAGGTTGTAGCGCTCCGCCTGGGGCATGAACCCGGTGGCCGGGACGAGGTTCCCCGCGCGATCCACCATGCGCACCAGCACCTCGAAGTGGCGCTCGCGGCACGGCGTCGCGTCGAGCCGGTCGATGCGCTGGCGGTACAGGCGAAACTGGCCGAGCTCGAACGCGCGGTTGATCTGAGACACGATCAGCAGCTCCTCGCGCCGGCCGGTTTGGCTCGGCTCCTCCGGGCGATAGACCTGCACGCGGTCGCGCCCCCGGTTCTTCGCCTCGTAGCAGGTGGCGTCGCCGTTCGCGAGCACCTGGTTCACGTCCCCGCTCCCCGCGTCGATCGGCACCAGCCCCACGCTCACCCCGACGCTGAAGGTCTTGCCCTCCCACACGAATCGAAACTCGCGCACCGTCTCGCGCAGCGCGTTCGCGATGCGCACCCCCTGGTCGACCGGGCAAGCCTCGAGCAGTGCGCCGAACTCGTCGCCGCCGAGGCGCGCCAGCGTGTCGCTGCCGCGCATGCGGGTTAACATGATCGCGGTGAGCTGGCGCAGCAGCTCGTCGCCCGCGCTGTGACCGCAGCTGTCGTTCACCGCCTTGAAGTTGTCCAGGTCCATGTACAGCAGGGCATGCTCGCGCCGCTGCGTCCCGGCAGTCTCGATCAGCTCGGTCAGGCGCCGCTCGAACTCGCGGCGGTTCACGAGGCCGGTCAACGCGTCGTGGCTCGCCTGCCATAGCAGCTGCTGCGACATGGCGCGCAGCTGGCTCACGTCGTGGAACACCACAATCATGCCGTGCACGGTACCGTCGCGTCCGAGAATCGGTGCGTGCGAGTAGCGCACCGGGGTTTCGCGCCCGTTGCGGTCCACCAGCCGCACCGCCGCGAGCTCCGCCTCTCCGGCGGGAGGGGTCCCGGTCACCGGCAGCGGATCGACTGGCTTGCCGCTGCGCTCATCGAGCACGCGGTAGATCTCGGAGAGCGGCCTGCCCGCTGCCTGGAAGGTGGCCCAGCCGAGGTACTGCTCGGCCACCGGATTCAGGTACTCCACGCGCCCCGCGGCATCCGTGGTAATAACGCCGTCCACGATCGAGTGCAGGGTCACTTCCGCGAGCTCTTTCTCGTGCTCGAGCGTCGCCTCGGTCGCTGCGACAATGCGGATCACCCACACCGCGATCACGATGCCCGCCAGCAGCGCGAGGAGGCCCCCGGCGCCGATCAGCAGAAAGCCGTTGCGCATCCCCTCATTCGCCGCCGCGATGGCTTCCGCGGTCCGGACGTGGTTCGCCTCGAGCATGAGATAGAGCGTCTCCTGGAGGCGGCTATCCTCCAGCACCGCCTGCGTGAGGTTCAGCTCGGACGCGCGCGCGATTTCCCCGCTCATGAGAGATGCCACGATGTCCTCGCCGATCGCCCGGGCGCGGGCCGCGGCGGCGATCGCCTGGTCGCGCGCGGCGCGCTCGGACGGGGCCACCTGCAACTCGCGCAACTTCTCCACCGCGCGCTCGTAGATCCGGATCGCCTGCAGATACTGCCCGTGCACGGTCCTGCGCGCCTCCCCCGACTCCGCCCCGAACAGCTTGTCGATCAGCGCCGAGCGCTGGCCGTTGCTGAGAAAAAGCTCGGATGCAGCGCCGATCTTGCTGCCCTGCGCCTCGGTCAACGTATGGATCTGCCGGTTGAACGACTCGATGCGCGCGAGGCCAAGGGCGATCAGCGCCGTCAGCGCAGCGAGCAGCAGTCCGAAGCTGGCGTACAGCAGGTACTTCGACTTGAAGTTGGTCAGCAGTGGCATGACTCTAAGCCGCGCCTTCCGCCGCCAGCGGCTGGCGCGAGAGCCGCGCCGCCGGGTCCTGGCGATAGAACGCCGCGAGCTGGCGATAGATCTCCCCGTACTCCCCGAGCACCGCGGCGGGCGTCTCGAAGAATGCCTCGCTCAGCACCGCGAAGAACTCGGCGGGATGCTCGACGGCGTAGGCGTCGATCGCGCTCGGCTCGCCGCGCGCCACGCGCCCGCTGAAATCCTCGTAGGCCGCGCCGAACGCGCGCGGCCACGCCGCCCGGTCCATGCCGGGGTGCAGCGGCGGAAAGCCGTTGGCCTCCCCGTTCAGCATGTCGATCTTGTGCGCGAACTCGTGGATCACTACGTTGTAGCCCGGGGCCCCGCCGCGCAGCTCGGCGTCGGCCCAGGACAGGATCACCGGCCCCTCGAACCAGGATTCGCCGGTCATCGGCGCCTGGACATGGTGCGCGATGCCGTCCTCGTCCACGTAATCGTACTCGGCGACGAACTCATCCGGATAGACGATGACCTCGACCCAGCCCCGGTAATAGTCGAGATCGAGGTTGAGGATCAGCATACAGGCCTGCGCCGCAATACATATACGCATTTCGTCACGCACCTCGAGCCCGCCCGCGCCGACGATCGATTTCTCGTGCAGGAACAGGATCACCCGCTCGCGCAGCCGGGCACGCTCGTCGCGATTCAGCGCGCGCATGAACGGATAGCGGTCGAGCACCGCCTGCCACGTGCCCGCCTCGAGCGTGGACCGCCGGAGGATCCGCTCGCGGCGCCAGTTGCTCAGCCATTGCATGGGCTATTCGACCACCTTGAGCCGCGCCGCCTCCGGCGCCTCGATCTCGGCCGACTCGATGCGCTGGAACTGCTGCGAGATCTTGCCGCCGGTGATCTGGATCTTCTCCGCGTCCTCATGCGCCTGGCGGAT
>DASWHI010000044.1:0-2216 GCA_036398235.1 Burkholderiales bacterium | reverse complement strand
CGCGAGTTCGTCCATTTCTTCGCGCTGATCCTGTGGCTTGCCGCGGGGCTCGCCTTCGTCGCGGACCTCTACGACCCGGGACAGGGCATGGCGGTGCTCGGCTGGGCGATCGTCGGCGTCATCGCCGTGAACGGCGCGTTCTCCTTCTGGCAGGAATACCGCGCGGAGCGCGCGATCGCGGCGCTGAAGCGCCTGCTGCCGCACCAGGTCACCGCCTTGCGCGACGGCGTGGCGTGCCGGATGCCGGGGGAGGAACTCGCGCCGGGCGACGTGATCCTCGTGGGCGAGGGCGAAAGCGTGCCGGCGGATTGCCGGCTGATCGAAGCGTTCGCGGTACGTGTTAATCAGGCCACCCTCACCGGGGAATCGCTGCCCAAGGCGCGCAGCGCGGCGGCCAGCACGGAAGACGACCTGTTGCACGCCCCGAACGTGCTGCTGGCGGGCAGCACGGTCGTCGCCGGGGAGGGAAGGGCGCTGGTGTTCGCGACCGGGATGCACACCGAATTCGGGAAGATCGCGCGACTGACCCAGGCGGGCGATGAGCCGCCCTCGCCGTTGCAGCGCGAGATCTCGCGCCTCTCGCGCCTGGTGGCCGCGCTCGCCACGGCGCTCGGCGTCGTGTTCTTCCTCATCGGGCGGCTGCTCGGGCTCTCGTTCTGGGAGAACTTCATCTTCGCGATCGGCATCATCGTCGCGAACGTGCCGGAGGGCCTGCTGCCGACGGTGACGCTGTCGCTCGCGATGGCGACGCAGCGCATGGCGCGGCGCAAGGCGCTCATCCGGCACCTGCCCGCGGTCGAGGCCCTCGGCGCTGCCACGGTCATCTGCACAGACAAGACCGGCACCCTGACCGAGAACCGGATGACCGTGAAGCGCTTGTTCGTGAGCGACGGACTGCGGGATCCCGCGCAGACGGAGCCCGCCGCCGTGGCGCGGCATGCGGCGCTGTTCGAAGCCGCCGCGCTCTGCCACAACGTGCGCTGGGTGACCGAAAACGGCGCGCCGCGCTGGCTCGGAGACCCGATGGAGGTGGCGCTGGTGGAGATGGCCGAACGCGCCGGGACGAGCGCGGGGCGCAGCCGCGTAGACGAAGTGCCGTTCGACGCCGACCGCAGGCGCATGTCCACCGTGCACGATGCCCCGTCCGGCCGGGTGCTCTACTGCAAGGGCGCGCCGGAAGCGGTGCTGCCGCTCTGCCGCGATGTGCTCGCCGCGGACGGTGTGCGGGCGCTCACGGGTGAGATCCGCGCGCAATACGTCGGCGCACAGGAGGAAATGGCCGCAGCCGGCCTGCGGGTGCTGGCGTTCGCCTCGCGCGCGCTGCCCGAGGGCGCGGGGCGCGAGCGCTGGGAGGAAGAACTCGTCCTCGCGGGGCTCATCGGGCTCGAGGACCCGCCGCGGGCCGAGGTGCCGGCGGCGATCGAGAAATGCCGCGCCGCCGGCATCAAGGTGATCATGGTGACGGGAGATCACCCGCACACGGCCCGCGCCATCGCGCGCGAGATTGGTCTCGCGCGGGAACCCACGATGATGCTGGGCGACGCCCTGCGCCGGCTCACCGATACTCAGCTCCAGCTCGCGCTCGACACGCCGGATGTGCTGTTCGCGCGGGTCACCGCGGACCAGAAGCTGCGCATCGTCGAGGCGCTCCAGCGCAAGCAGCACGTCGTCGCGGTCACCGGCGACGGCGTCAACGACGCCCCGGCGTTGCGGCGAGCCGACATCGGCATCGCGATGGGTGTCGTCGGTACCGATGTCGCGCGCGAGGCGGCGGACATGATCCTGCTCGACGACAATTTCGCGAGCATCGTGAACGCGATCGAGGAGGGGCGGTCGGTCTACCAGAACATCCGCAAGTTCCTCACCTACATCCTCTCCTCCAACATTCCGGAGATCGTGCCCTACCTCGCGTTCGTGCTCGCCCGGATCCCGCTGCCGCTCACCATCATCCAGATCCTGGCGGTGGATCTCGGCACCGACATGGTTCCGGCGCTGGCGCTCGGCGCGGAGAAGCCGGATCCCGCAACCATGCGGTTGCCGCCGCGCCCGCGGGCCGCGCGCCTCCTTGACTGGCCGCTCCTTGCACGCGCCTATCTCTTCCTCGGCGTCATCGAGGCGGTTGCGGCGATGGCGGCGTTCTTCTTCGTGCTGCAGCTCGGCGGCTGGGAGTACGGGGAGGCGCTCGGGAAGACCGAGCCGCTCTACCTGCAGGCGAC
>DASWHI010000043.1:0-6039 GCA_036398235.1 Burkholderiales bacterium | reverse complement strand
CAGGTGCTGGCGAAGCCGGCCTCGATCACCCCGCACACCAAGTTCACGGCGGAGATCTACGTGCTCTCCAAGGAGGAAGGCGGGCGGCACACGCCGTTTTTCCCTGGCTACCGGCCGCAGTTCTACTTCCGCACCACCGATGTGACCGGGAGCATCGAGTTGCCCAAGGGCACGGAGATGGTGATGCCGGGGGACAACATTTCGATCACGGTGCAGTTGATCCAGCCGATCGCGATGGAAGAGGGCCTGCGCTTCGCCATCCGCGAGGGCGGCAAGACGGTAGGCGCCGGCGTCGTGGCGAAGGTCATTGAATAGAGATAAGGCGCGAAGCGAGAGTCGACTCACGACTCGAGAATCACGAATCACGAGGTAAGAAAATGGCAGTCAAGAGTCAGAAAATCCGCATCCGGTTGAAGGCGTTCGACTACCGCCTGATCGACAAGTCGGCGCTCGAGATCGTGGATACCGCCAAGCGCACCGGCGCGGTGGTGAAGGGGCCGGTACCATTGCCGACGCGCATACAGCGCTTCGACCTGCTGCGCTCGCCGCACGTGGACAAGACCTCGCGCGAGCAGCTCGAGATCCGAACCCACCTGCGGCTGATGGACATCATCGACCCCACCGACAAGACGGTGGACGCGCTGATGAAGCTGGACCTCCCCGCCGGGGTGGACGTAGAGATTAAATTGTAAATGCGTGAGTCGTGAATCGTGAGTCGAATCACGAATCACAAATCACGAATCACGGAGTTGAAAGGCAAGGACATGAGTTTGGGATTAGTGGGGCGCAAGGTCGGCATGACGCGCGTGTTCACCGACGAGGGCGACACCGTCCCGGTGACCGTGGTGGACGTGTCGAACAACCGCGTGACCCAGATCAAGACGCCTGAGACCGACGGCTACACGGCGGTGCAGGTCGCGTACGGCGAGCGGCGCCCGCGTCGCGTGAACAAGGCCGCGGCAGGGCATTTCGCCAAGGCAGGCGTGGTTGCCGGCCATACCCTGAAGGAATTCCGCGTCAACGCGGATCAGTTGGCGAGCCTCAAGCTGGGTGGCGCCGTTGGGGTGGACATCTTCGAGGTCGGACAACTGGTGGACGTGTCCGGCACTTCCCATGGCAAGGGTTTCGCCGGTGTCATCAAGCGCCATCACTTTTCCTCCAACCGCGCGAGCCACGGGAACTCTGTTTCGCATAACAAGCCCGGCTCGATCGGCCAGAACCAGGACCCGGGGCGCGTTTTCCCCGGCAAGCGCATGGCTGGACACATGGGCGCCGCCCGCAGGACGGTGCAAAACGTCGAAATCATCCGGATCGATGCGGAGCGTCAGCTGCTGCTGATTCGGGGGGCGCTGCCCGGTTCCCGCGGCGGCGGCGTGACGGTGAAGCCGACGACCCGCGCGGCGAGGGCGGTCGCGGTACCGAAGCCGGCCGCCAAATCCGCCACCGCCAAGCCGGCCACCGCCAAGCCGGCCACCGCCAAGCCGGCCGAGGCTAAGCCGGCCGCCAAAGCGGCGAAGTAAGAGGGTGCCATGGAACTCCAGGTGATCAACGAGCAAGGCAAGCCCACCGCGAAGGTCGCCGCTTCCGACGCGGCGTTCGGACGGAAATACAACGAGTCACTGGTGCATCAGGTCATTACTGCGTACCTGGCGAATGCGCGGCAGGGCACGCGGGCGCAAAAGGCGCGCGGCCAGATCAACAAATCGAACAAGAAGCCGTGGCGGCAAAAAGGCACCGGGCGCGCGCGCGCCGGCAGGGCCTCTTCGCCCTTGTGGCGTGGCGGCGGCAAGATCTTTCCCAACCTGCCGGACGAGAACTTCACGCAAAAACTCAACCGCAAGATGTATCGCGCGGGCGTCTGCTCCATCCTCTCGCAGCTCGCGCGCGAAGAGCGGCTGGCGGTGGTCGAGAAGTTCACGCTGGAAACGCCCAAGACGAAGCTGCTGGCGGCGAAGTTGAACGGCATGGGCCTCGATGACGTCCTGATCATCACCGACAGCCTGGATGAGAACCTGCGGCTGTCCTCGCGCAATCTGCCCGACGTCGAAATAGTGACGGTGCGCGAGGCCGATCCGCTGCGCCTCATGCGGCACGCCAGGGTGCTGGTGACGCGGAGCGCGGTGGCCAAGATCGAAGAGTCGCTTAAATGACTCCCGCCGCACCCAATGCGAGGCAGCAAGAGCGACTGATGCAGGTCGTTCTGGCGCCGGTGATTTCGGAAAAAAGCACCTTCGTCGCCGACAAGAACAACCAGGTGGTGTTCCGGGTCGTCCCCGACGCCACCAAGCCCGAGATCAAGGCCGCGATCGAGCTCATGTTCAAGGTCCAGGTGGACTCGGTGCAGGTTGTCAACGTGCGCGGCAAGGGCAAGCGCTTCGGCCAGTCTTTCGGGCGTCGCCGCCACTGGAAGAAGGCCTATGTCTGCCTCAAGGAAGGCCAGGAAATCAATTTTGCCGAACAGGCGGAGGCCAAATAATGCTGGTCAAGATGAGACCCATCACCCCCGGCCAGCGCCAGCACGTCAAGGTGGTCAATCCCGACCTTCACAAGGGCCGGCCGGTGCCGCACCTGGTGGAGCACAAGGCCCGCAAGGGCGGCCGCAACATGCATGGCGAGATCACCATGCGCCACCAGGGCGGCGGCCACAAGCAGCTCTACCGCAAGGTCGATTTCAAGCGCGACAAAGACGCCATCACGGCGAAGGTCGAGCGCCTGGAGTACGATCCCAACCGCAGCGCGCATCTCGCGTTGCTTCTCTATGCGGACGGCGAGCGGCGCTACATCGTCGCGCCCAAGGGCGTTTCCGCCGGCATGCAGATCGTCTCCGGGCCGGAAGCGCCGATCAAGTCCGGCAATGCCCTGCCGCTCAAGAACATCCCGGTCGGCACCACCATCCACTGCGTCGAGATGCTCCCGGGCAAGGGCGCGCAGCTCGCGCGCGCCGCCGGCGCCTCGGTGCAACTGCTCGCGCGGGAAGGCGAGTACGCGCAGGTCCGGCTGCGTTCCGGCGAGATCCGCAAGGTGCACATCAACTGCCGCGCGACCATCGGCGAAGTCGGCAACGAGGAGCACTCGCTCGAGTCGATCGGCAAGGCGGGGCGCGTGCGCTGGCGCGGCGTGCGCCCGACGGTGCGCGGCGTGGCGCAGAACCCGGTCGACCATCCGCACGGCGGCGGCGAAGGCAAGAAGTCCTCGGCGCGCGACCCGGTCTCCCCGTGGGGCACGCTGTCCAAGGGCTACAAGACACGCAAGAACAAGCGTACCGACGCGATGATCATCCGGCGTCGCAACGCCAAGGCCATCGGAGGCTGATTATGGCGCGCTCGATCAAGAAGGGGCCGTTCGTGGATCTCCACCTCATCAAGAAGGTGGAGACGGCGCAGAAATCGAACGACAAGCGCCCGATCAAGACTTGGTCGCGCCGCTCGACCATCCTGCCCGATTTCGTGGGCCTCACCATCGGCGTGCACAACGGCAAGCAGCACGTGCCGGTGTACGTGACCGAAAACATGGTCGGCCACAAGCTCGGGGAGTTTTCCCACACGCGGATATTCAAGGGTCACTCCAAGGCCGGCTCGGCACAGGCCGCCGCAGCCGCGGCCGCTGCCGCGGGCGATCGGAAATCGGCACCGACACCGGCCCCGGGAGCGGCACCGGCTCCGGGAGCGGCGCCGGCCCCATCCGCGCCGGCCAAGGCATAGGCGAGAAGGCATGAACACGACAGCCACGTTGCGCGGGGTGCGCCTCTCGGCCCAGAAGGGCCGGCTGGTGGCGGACCTCGTCCGCGGCAAGCCGGTCGAGCAGGCGCTCAATATCCTGCAGTTCGCGCCGAAGAAAGGCGCGGTGATCATCCGCAAGGTGCTGGAATCCGCCATCGCCAACGCCGAGCACAACGACGGCGCCGACATCGACGAGTTGAAGATCACGCAGATCCTCGTCGAGCGCGGCACGTTCCTGCGCCGCTTCCGGGCCCAGTCCAAGGGCCGCGGCGCGCGCATCATGAAGCCGACCTGCAACATCTTCGTGACCGTCGGCGACGGGAGAAAGTAGGAATGGGACAGAAGATCAACCCGATCGGTTTCCGGCTCGCGCTCAACCGCAACTGGGCCTCGCGCTGGTACGCCAACAACAAGAACTTTCCGGGCATGCTGCTCGAGGACATCAAGGTGCGCGAGCACCTGAAGAAGAAGCTCGCGCACGCGGCGGTGTCGCGCGTCGTGATCGAGCGCCCGGCGAAGAACGCGCGCATCACGATCTACAGCGCGCGCCCGGGGGTCGTGATCGGCAAGAAGGGCGAGGACATCGAGTCCCTCAAGCTCGAGCTGCAGAAAATGCTCGGCGTGCCGGTGCACGTCAATATCGAGGAAGTGCGCAAGCCCGAGATCGACGCACAGCTGATCGCGGACTCGATCTCCCAGCAGCTGCAGAAGCGCATCATGTTCCGCCGCGCGATGAAGCGCGCCATCACCAACGCCATGCGGTTGGGCGCCCAGGGCATCAAGATCATGAGCGCGGGGCGGCTGAACGGCATCGAGATCGCGCGCACCGAGTGGTACCGCGAGGGGCGCGTGCCGCTGCACACGATGCGGGCGGAGATCGACTACGGTGTCTCCGAGGCGAAGACCAGCTACGGGGTGATCGGGATCAAGGTCTGGGTGTTCAAGGGCGAGGTGATGCACAAGAGCGAGCAGCCGGCCGCCGCCGTTGCCGCGGCGCTGGCGGCACCGCCGCCCCCGCCACCGGAGAAACCGAAGCCCGCAGCCGCACCCGATGGCAAGGGCAGGGCGAAAAAGCCGCGTGCGCCGCGCAAGGCCCCGGCGAAGTCAGGAGCGAAGAATGCTGCAACCCGCAAGGCGTAAGTACCGCAAAGAGCAGAAGGGTCGCAACCGCGGAATCGCGACCCGCGGCAACAAGGTGAGCTTCGGCGAGTACGGGCTGAAGGCGATCACCCGCGGGCGGCTCACGGCGCGCCAGATCGAGGCGGCGCGGCGCGCGATGTCGCGCGCCATCAAGCGCGGCGGGCGCATCTGGATCCGCATCTTTCCGGACAAGCCGGTGTCGCAGAAGCCGGCGGAAGTGCGCATGGGCAACGGCAAGGGCAACCCCGAGTTCTGGGTCTCGGAGATCAAGCCCGGCGCGGTGCTCTACGAGATGGACGGCGTGGACGAGCAGGAAGCGCGCGAAGCGCTGCGGCTGGCGGCATCCAAGCTGCCGCTGCGGACCGTGTTCGTCGCGCGGCAGCTGGGGGCGCGGCAATGAAGGCGTCCGAGCTCAAGGCAAAGTCGCCGCAGGAGCTGCAGGTGGAGTTGAACGCGCTTCTCAAGGCGCAGTTCGGCCTGCGCATGCAGAAGGCCACCCAGCAGCTCACCAACACGAGCCAATTGAAGAAGGTGCGGCGCGACATTGCGCGCGTGCGCACCGTGCTGGCCGAGAAGGCCGGGAACACCGGGGGGCAGGAAAGAGCATGAGCGAGGGAGCGAACAAGCGCCAGCTGGTCGGCCGAGTGGTCAGCGACAAGATGCAGAAGACCGTTACCGTGCTGGTCGAGCGGCGCGTCAAGCACGCGCTCTACGGCAAGATCATCACGCGCTCGAGCCGGTATCACGCCCACGACGCAGCAAGCGAGTGCAAGGCAGGCGACCTGGTGCGGATCGAGGAATGCCGGCCGATCGCGCGCACCAAGAGCTGGCGCGTGGTCGAGCTGGTGGAAAAGGCGAAGATCGTCTGATAGTGAGGGAACGAGGGGATATCTCCCCTCATACTCCCCTGAACCAGGGGCCGTTTCACTGAAGCAGGAAACGGCCGATATACGATGGTTTTGCGTTGCGGATTCAGGGGGATGGACGTATAATCCGCAACCTTTTCGGCGCGTCCCCCATGACGTAAATGAGGGCGCGACGACCGACCCGGACGGGCTCCAATACTGACCGCAGGGCGGTCAAGTTGGGGAAGACTGTTTAGCGAGAGAACGATGATACAGATGCAGTCCATATTGGACGTGGCCGACAACACCGGCGCGCGCTCGGTGATGTGCATCAA
>DASWHI010000042.1:0-21490 GCA_036398235.1 Burkholderiales bacterium | reverse complement strand
CGCGGCCGCCGGCGTATGCGTAGATCCGGTCTTCCCGGAAATGATAGATGCCGGACAGTTCGCGGCCCATGCCGATCGGCCAGGTGATCGGCGCGCAACTGATCCCGAGGACGCGTTCGATCTCGTCCAGCAATTCGACCGGCGGGCGGCCGTCGCGGTCGAGCTTGTTGATGAAGGTCATGATCGGCGTGTCCGGCAGCCGGCAGACTTCCATCAGCTTGATCGTGCGTTCCTCGACGCCCTTGGCGCAGTCGATGACCATCAGCGCGGAATCGACCGCGGTCAGCGTCCGGTAGGTGTCCTCGGAAAAATCCTCGTGGCCCGGCGTATCGAGCAGGTTGACGATGCAGCCGCGATACGGGAATTGCATCACCGAGGACGTCACCGAGATGCCGCGCTGTTGCTCGAGGCGCATCCAGTCGGAAGTGGCGTGGCGCGCGGCCTTGCGGCCCTTGACGGTGCCCGCCATCTGGATCGCGCCGCCGAACAGCAGGAGCTTCTCGGTCAGCGTGGTCTTGCCGGCGTCAGGATGCGAAATGATCGCAAAGCTGCGGCGGCGTGCGATTTCGTCATTGGCTGGGTTCATCATCGGCATCGCGCAGGGCGCGCGATTGTAGCGGATCAGCTGCCTGGCAGGGCGCCAAGCTCGAGCCGGTAGACCAGCGCGTCCTCGCGCCCTTCCTGGGCCTGGTAATAGCCGCGGCGCTGGCCCACGCATTCGAAGCCCATCTCGCAGTAGAGCGCGATCGCCCCCTTGTTGCTGCGGCGCACCTCGAGGAAGGCATCGCGGATGCCGCGGTCGCGCGCCTGGCCGAGCGCCGCGAGCAGAAGCCCGCGGCCGATGCCCTGCCGTCGCAGGCGCTCGGCGACGCAGAGATTGAGGACGTGGGCCTCGCCCGCGCCCATCGACAGCACGGCGTAGCCGCCGACGCCGGCCGGCGTGTCGACGACGACGCAGTGGTAACCGACGCGCAGGCAATCGGCGAATATCTGGTCGCTCCATGGGAACACGTAGGATTCGCGCTCGAGCGCCGCCACCGAAGGGAGATCCGCCTGCGCCATCGGCCGCAGGCGCCAGACCGGCCCCGCGAGATCCTCACGCGCTGTCGCCACGACCGAGCACTCCGAGCGCCAGCCTGAGGTCCTGCCACGACTTGTGCTTCTCAGCGGGCGCGCGCAGCAGGTAGGCCGGATGATAGGTCACGACGACCGGCACCGAGTCGAACCGGTGGACGCGGCCGCGCATGCGGGAGAGCGTGTCTTCGCGCCCGAGCAGCCGTTGCGCGGCGATGCGGCCGACGCAGAGGATCACTTCGGGGGCCACCAGCTCGATCTGACGCCGCAGGTACGGCAGGCAACGCTCGGCCTCTTCCGCGCTCGGATCGCGGTTGTTGGGCGGGCGGCAATTGTGCACGACGCCTCCTGCGGTTACGAAATTATGGCTCTCTTCCACGTCGATGCAGAAGAACGTCTTGTCAGTGCGCTTTCGATCAGTCACCTCCTCAACTTCAACATCATCGAACAACACTTGAGCCGGCTCGCGGTGGAGGCGGCCAGGATCGAACGCAATACGCCCGGCCACGTCTGGGTGTAGCTTGTAGCGCATCGCTGCTGGAACATACGGCGCAATCAGTTCCGACAGCCGCCTGGTCGCCGCAACGTCGAAGTACAGCCGTCCGCGACCTACGGTTGCTCGGAGCCCAAGTCGCAGCAGGCCCTCGGCGAGAACGCTGAGGTCACGCTGGTCGAACGCGCATGTCGCGATTTCGGCCAGCGGCTGCCTGTCCGGACGGATGCGCGTATAGCCGTCGTCCATGAACCAAAAGGCCAGCATCCGCTCGTTGAGTCGCGTAGCCATCCACGGCGGCACGCGCTTCCTGGCCGAATAGAACTCCTGTCGAAGCATACGCAGGGCCCGATGCGCACGTGTGGAGACATGCACGATTGGATACATCTTTGCCCCACCGGAGACAGCGGCAACCAGCGCCTCGCCAGCGGTAGGCCTGAGCTCCGCCAGCAGGTCGACCTTGAACAGCGCATAGTCGCGTTGGCGGATGGAATGACTGAAGAATAGAAGTGACGTGCCTGGCCTGATATGACCATCGCCAAGCAGCGTACCGCACACAACATCGAATGCGAGCGGACTCAAGCCCTGCCCGGTCGCGATCCGATTACCGGGGGCAAGCTCTTCGACGGGAACGAAGCCGCGTTCGGTCATCACGGGATGATCGCCTGTCAACTGAATACCGACGCGATGCGCACCAGCATTCTTGGCCGAGCGATAACTTAGGCGGAATACACGTCGGTTACCGACACGAGATTCGTACCAACCGATCACACGGCGCGGCACGATCCGACCGGTCTCATCCACCGACATGACGCGACCGGCGTACTGCGACCGCACGAGGCGTCCGATGCGGTCCCAGGAGCCGTCCTCCAGTTGAACTAGCGCGTTATATCGCAAGCATTTGAGGACGTTCGCGATATACACGTCAGCGCGCTCGAACCCTGCGGCACGCAGCATCGCATTCAGCAGTCCTCCCGCGCGGCCGACGAACGGCTCGCCTTGCCGGTCTTCCGCCGCGCCCGGCGCCTCGCCGATCACCATCATCCGGGCCCGCGCGTCGCCGGTGCCGAACACGGTCTGCGTGCGCGTCTCGCACAGGCCGCAAAGCCTGCATTCGCGCACGGCGGCGGCGAGCGCCGGCCAGTCGGGACCGGCGGAACGCGCGGGACGCGGCACATAGGCGTGGACGCCCATCGCATCGAGGATGGCGAGCCGCCTTGCTTCCATGGGTTCAGCCCGCCGCAGGGCCGGCGTCGCGCGGCCGGCGCCGGAGCTTGACCCAGCTCCAGAACAGCGGGCCCGACAGCGCAAAGCCGCCGAACAGCAGGAACAGGACCAGCGGTGGGTCGACCGCGATCAGCGCGATCACGAGCGGCACCAGGAGCAGGCGCGAGTAGCGCACGCGCTCGCCGGCGGCGCGGTCCTTGAAGCTGCGATACGGGAAGCGGCTGACCATCAGGACCGCGGCCAGCGCGGTGATCACGAACGCGACGACCAGACCCGCCTGCCCGGTGAAGTCGAAGCCGAGCACTCCGTCGGCTTCGTATTTGTGCGCGACGCCGACGAAGGCGGCGACGACCGCGGCCGCCGACGGGCTCGGCAGGCCCTCGAAGTAGCGCTTGTCCTGCACCGCGGAGCGCGCGTTGAACCGCGCGAGCCGCATGCCCGCCGCGGCCGCGAAGAAGAATGCTGCAATCCAGCCGAAGCGGCCCCAGGCGGCGCCGTACTCGGCGATGCGCGCCACGCCCCACTGGTAGCACACGATCGCCGGCGCGACGCCGAAAGCGACCATGTCGGCCAGGCTGTCGTACTCCTTGCCGAACAACGTCTCCGTCCCCATCAGCCGCGCGACGCGGCCGTCGAGCCCGTCGAAGATCATCGCGACGAAGACCGCGAATGCGGCGCGGCCGAAGTTGCCGTCGATCGCCGCGACGATCGCGTAGAACCCGCCGAACAGGCAGCAGGTCGTCAACAGGTTCGGCAGCAGGTAGATCCCGCGGCGCGTGCGAATTTCGTTGAGATCGACTTTCATGCGGCTGGCGTGGCAAGCCCGGTAGGCAGCGCCTAAGATACCGCGCTTTGGGACCGGCGACACGCTTCGTCCCCGAGGGTCAGGGAACCTCTGATTGACCCCCGCATGGGCGCGAGCGTGTGCGATTTTAGTTCCTGGCAAGGAGCGAGTAGCGATGTGTATCAAGGGATACATGGGCGACGAGCGACGAAGCCGGGGGCGAAAATCGCCCGGTCCCAGCGGGTTACGCGCGGGCCTGGGCAGGACATCGTTGCTCGCCTCGCCCATAGTTCAGACTATGAGGCTTCAGCTCGCGCCTTGTCCCGCTAAGGCGCGCGCGTAACGCGCCTCATGCAGGGGTCAATCAGAGGTTCCTAATGCGCCTGTCCGCGAATCCGATTCAGAACCTCAAGGAAGTGCCGGCCGAGGCTGAGATCGTGAGCCATCGGCTGATGCTGCGCGCCGGCCTGATCCGCCGGGTCGCGGGCGGCCTCTATGCCTGGCTGCCGATGGGCGTGCGCGTGCTGCGCCGGGTCGAGCGCGTGATCCGCGAGGAAATGGACCGCGCCGGCGCGCTCGAGATCTCGATGCCGGTCACCCAGCCGGGGGAGCTGTGGGTCGAATCGGGACGCTGGGACCAGTTCGGCCCGGAACTGCTGCGCTTCAAGGACCGCCACGATCGCGACATGGTGCTCGGGCCGACCCACGAGGAAGTCGTGACCGACCTTGCGCGCCGGGAGCTGCACAGTTACCGGCAGCTGCCGGTCAACTTCTACCAGATCCAGACCAAGTTCCGCGACGAGATCCGGCCGCGCTTCGGCGTCATGCGCGCCCGCGAATTCGTCATGAAGGACGCCTACTCCTTCCACGCCGACGCGGAGAGCCTCGAGCGGACCTACCGCGCGATGTTCGACTGCTACACGCGCATCTTCACCCGGCTCGGCCTCAAGTTCCGCGCGGTCGCCGCCGACACCGGCGCCATCGGCGGCTCCGGCTCCCACGAGTTCCACGTGCTCGCCGATTCCGGTGAGGACGCGATCGCGTACTGCCCCGATTCCGACTACGCCGCCAACGTGGAGCTCGCGGAGGCGCTTCCCCCAGGGCCGCGCGGGAAGCCCGCCGCAGCGCTCGCGCGGGTGCATACGCCGGGCGTCAAGACCATTGCCGAGCTGTGTGCGTTTCTCGGCATTCCCGCCGCGCACACCGTAAAGGCAGTGGTGCTGGAGGGTGCCGACGGCCGCCCCGTCCTGCTGATGGTGCGCGGCGATCATGAGCTCAACCTCGCCAAGGCCGCCAAGCTCGAGCAGGTCAGGAAGCCCGTGGCTTTTTCCGCAGGTGAGAGTATCCGTTCCCGGTTCGGGGCGGGACCGGGCTCCCTGGGGCCGGTCGGGTTCAAGGGCGTGGTCATCGCCGACCGCACGGTTGCCGCGATGTCCGACTTCGTCGCCGGCGCGAACCAGGACGAGTACCACTACACCGGAGTCAACATCGGCCGCGACTTCCCGGAGCCGGTGGTGGCCGACATCCGCAGCGTCGTGGCGGGGGATGCGAGCCCCGACGGCAAGGGCCGCCTCGAGATCGTCCGCGGCATCGAGGTCGGCCACGTCTTTCAGTTGCGCGACAAGTACTCCAAGGCATTGAACCTCTCCTTCCTCGACGAGACGGGCAAGTCGAGGCTCATGGAGATGGGCTGCTACGGTATCGGCGTGACGCGCATCGTCGCCGCCGCGATCGAGCAGAACCACGACGAGCACGGCATCATCTTCCCGCGCGCGATGGCGCCGTTCGAGCTCGCGCTGGTGCCGATCGGCGCGGGCAAGAACGCGCAGGTGCGCGCCACCGCCGAATCCCTCTACGCCGAGCTCACCGCCACCGGCATCGACGTGCTGCTCGACGACCGCGACGAGCGTCCGGGCGTCGCGCTTGCGGACATGGAGCTGATCGGCATCCCGCATCGTGTCGTCGTCGGCGAGCGCGGGCTGAAGGCGGGCCAGGTGGAGTACCAGGGGCGGCGCGGCCTCAAGGCGGAACTTATTGCCTTGCAGGATGCCGCAAAATCCGTAAAATCAAGGGTGTGCGCGGACGAGTTCGTCTAATTTGGTGGGCGCTCACGTTGGCGCTGCCCGGGGCGGTTTGCGCCGGGCCGCAGGACTATGAGCCGCTTTCGGCCAGCGTGCGCGCCGCGCTTAACCGCTCAATCTCCGACAAGGCCACCCCCTTTCTCGCCTTCGATACCGAGACGGAAGCGCGGCGCTGGCTCACCGCGATGTCGAAGCGGCTCGCCCCGCGCATCGCGGATCGCCTGCAGCGGGAGGAATTCCTGGTCTCGGTGCACTACGAGGCGAAACGCGCCGGCCTCGATCCGCAGCTCGTGCTGGGCGTGATCCAGGTCGAGAGCAACTTCCGCAAGTATGCGGTATCGCGCGCCGGGGCCAAGGGCTACATGCAGGTGATGCCGTTCTGGGTCAAGTTGATCGGCCGCAGCGACGACAACCTGTTCCACCTGCGCACCAACCTGCGCTTCGGCTGCGTGATCCTGCGCCACTATCTCGATCAGGAAAAAGGCGATCTCTACCGGGCGCTCGGGCGCTACAACGGCAGCCTCGGCCGTTCCGGCTATCCCACCCTGGTGGTCCGCGCGTGGGAGCGCCACTGGCACTACACCACGCAGGTGACGGTGTCGGCGCCGCGCGACAGCCGCAGCTGAGCGACTGACTTAGTCGGTAACGCCGTCAGCCGAGCCGCAGTACATTCGCGGTGGAGCGTTGATCGCCGCTGCCGACAGGCTCGCCGCCGGCGGCGGCCCGGCGGAACAGCTCCTCGAGGGACATTCCCAGATTCTCTTCGACGCCGCCCGCGATCTCGAGCGCGAGGCGATCGAGCTCCTGGCCCGACTGGCGCGCCGGCAAGCGGGCGCCGTGCCGGAAAACGAGCAATCGATAGACGTCGGCGACGCTCACCTCCGCCGCGTCCTTGATTAATGCCCAGCCGTTTGCCACCCTGCCGGTCCAGTGGACGGCGCTCATCGCGTGCAGCGCGGCCTCGATCCGGTCGAATGGGAGCTTAACGATGCCATGCAGGCGGAGCGCGGTGACGACTTCCCCCCTGCGGTGCGCTTCCCACAGCACCCGCAGGATCTGCAGCGCGTCGAGGAACTGCGCGCCGGGAACGGCCTCGACCTGGGTGGCACGCTCGCGCCACTCAGGCAGCACCGCCGCAGTCACCGCCCCGAACAGCACGACCACCCACGACAGATAGATCCACAGCAGGAAGATGGGCACGCTCGCGAACGCCCCGTAGACCAGCCGGTGGGTCGGGAACTGCGTGACGTAGAGCGCGAAACCGTGCTTCATGCCCTCGAAGGCGAGCGCCGCGAGCAGGCCGCCGGCGAGCGCGTCGCGCACCAGCACGCGCCGGTTCGGAATGGCGATGTAGGCGAGCGTGAAGGCCGCCGCGGTGAGGAGGATCGGGACGATGTCCAGCATCACCTCTGCCGCGAGCGGCACGTCCTTCACCAGCCCCAGCGACTGGCTGACCAGCCAGGAGGTGAGCGAGAGGCTCGCCCCGACCAGTAGCGGACCCACGGTGAGCAGCGCCCAGTAGATGAAGACGCGGCTCGCCGTGCCGCGCGGGCGCGGCACGCGCCAGATCTGGTTGAATGCGCGGTCGATCGTGAGCAACACGATGATCGCGGTCACGAACAGGAAGGCGATGCCGACGGCGGTCAGCCGCGCCGCGTTGTCCGCGAACTGCTCCGCGTATCCGGCGAGCGTCGCGGCCGACTCCGGAAGCATGTTCCCCACCAGGAATCGCTCGACGTGCTGGAGCAGCTCGCGGAACACCGGAAACGCCGAGATCAGCGTCAGCGCCACCGTGATGATCGGCACGATGGCGAGAAGCGTGGTGAAGGTCAGACTGGAGGCGATTTGACTGCAGCGCTCCTCGCGGAAGCGCCGCCATACGAGGCGCGCGAACACAACCAGCGACGGGGGCTTTCTAGAATTTGGCACCGCCGTGTCTCCGCACGAGAGATGATTTATATAATACTCTCACACCATGAAGGACATCCTCGTCCTGTATTACAGCCATACCGGCGCAGTACGGGAGATGGCGCAGCTCGTCGCGCGCGGCGTCGAGGGCATGGCGGGCTGCGCCGCGCGCGTGCGCACCGTGCCGCGGGTCTCCGCCGGCGCCGCGGATCCCGCGCTACCGCAATCCGGCCCCCCCTACGCGGAGCTTAAGGACCTCGAGGAATGCATCGGGATCGCGCTTGGCTCGCCGACGCGCTTCGGCAACATGGCGGCCCCGATGAAGCACTTCTGGGATTCCACCGGGGAACTGTGGCTGAAAGGCACGCTCGCCGGCAAGCCCGCGGCGCTCTTCACCTCGACCGCGAGCCTGCACGGCGGCCAGGAATCGACGCTGCTCTCGATGATGCTGCCGCTGCTTCACCACGGCATGGTGATCGTCGGGCTGCCGTACACGGAGCCGGAGCTGATGAACACCCGCTCCGGCGGCGGCCCCTATGGCGCGAGCCACCACGCCGGAGCCGCCGGCGAGCTCGCCATCACCGAGCACGAGCGCAGGCTCTGCATGGCTCTTGGCCGCCGCCTCGCGGATATCGCGATCAGGCTCGCCCGGTGAGCCGGGACCGACCGCGGCGAGCAGCGCCCGCGCTCAAACCTGCGGATTCAGCCGCTCCAGCTTCGAGTGCAGCTTGTTCAAGGCGTTGATATAGGCCTTGGCCGAGGCCACCACGATGTCGGTGTCCGCGCCCTGGCCGTTGACGATGCGCCCGTTCTTCGCGAGCCGCACCGTCACTTCGCCCTGCGCGTCGGTGCCGGTGGTGATGTTGTTGACCGAGTAGAGCAGGAGCTCCGACCCGCTCTTCACGATCGACTCGATCGCCTTGAACGAGGCGTCGACCGGCCCGCTGCCCCGCGCCTCGGCCGTGCGCTCGCGCCCGCTCTCGGTCACGACGACCTTCGCATACGGCGACTCACCGGTCTCGGAATGCGCGGTCAGCGCGACCAGATGGAAGTGCTCGCTCTCGAGATGGTTGGCCGCCTCCTCGCTGATCAGGGCCTGCAGGTCCTCGTCGAAGATCTCGTGCTTCTTGTCGGCGAGGTCCTTGAAGCGCTTAAACGCGGCGTTCAACGCCTCCTCGGACTCGATCACGATGCCGAGCTCGGTCAGCCGCGCCTTGAAGGCGTTGCGCCCGCTGTGCTTTCCCAGCACCAGCTTGTTGGAGTGCCAGCCGACATCCTGCGCGCGCATGATCTCGTAGGTGTCGCGGCTCTTCAGCACGCCGTCCTGGTGGATGCCCGCCTCGTGCGCGAACGCGTTCGCCCCGACGATCGCCTTGTTGGGCTGCACCGGGAAGCCGGTGATGCCGGCGACGAGCCGGCTCGCCGGGACGATCTGCGTCGTATCGATGCCGGTCTCGCACGGGAACATGTCCTGGCGCGTGCGCACCGCCATCACGATCTCCTCCAGCGCCGCGTTGCCAGCGCGCTCGCCCAGCCCGTTGATCGTGCATTCGACCTGGCGCGCGCCGTTCATCACCGCGGCGAGCGAGTTGGCGACCGCCAGTCCGAGGTCGTTGTGGCAGTGCACCGACCACACGACCTTGTCCGCGTTGGGCACGCGCTCGCGCAGCGTCCGGATCAGCCTTCCGAAATGCTCCGGCAGGGTATAGCCCACCGTGTCCGGAATGTTGATGGTGGTGGCGCCGGCCTTGATCACCCGCTCGAGAATGCGGCACAGAAAATCGGTGTCGGAGCGCCCCGCGTCCTCGGGCGAGAACTCCACGTTGTCGGTGTACTCGCGCGCCCATTTGACCGCCCGCACCGCCTGCTCGATCACCTGCGAGGGCTCCATCCGCAGCTTCTTCTCCATGTGGATGGGCGAGGTCGCGATGAAGGTGTGCACGCGCGGGCTCGCCGCCCCCCGCACCGCCTCGCCGCAGCGCCGGACGTCCGATTCGTTGGCGCGGGCGAGTCCGCACACCGTGCTGCCCTTGACGATAGACGCGACGGAGCGCACCGCGTCGAAATCGCCGTCGCTCGCGGCGGGGAATCCGGCTTCGATCACGTCGACGCGCATGCGCTCGAGCTGGCGCGCGATGCGCAGCTTCTCCTCCTTCGTCATCGAGGCGCCCGGGCTCTGCTCCCCGTCGCGCATCGTCGTGTCGAAAATGATGAGTTTCTCTTTGGCCATGGCTGTCTCCAGTGCTTGCTACGGCTCCTGGCGCGGTTGCAGCGCCGGGCGCGCGTTGATGAGTCTTCCCGCCGCGGCTTGCGCCGCGCCGGACCAACAACAGATTGTGAGTATGGGAAGTGTGCGCCTTAGGGGCGCAGCAGCAGGCCGGCCAGCGGAAGGCCGGTATGGAGGCGGAGCGAGTCGGACCGCGTAAGGCGATGCATGGCGGCAGAATATAACGGCTTTGCGCGCTCGACGCAACTCATGCGCCCAGGGACGGCGGCGGCGGAGGCGGCGCCCGGCCGGGCCCTTTTCCCTTCACCAGCTCGTAGCCCCAGATCACGTAACCCGACAGCCCGTAGCCCGCGAAGACCAGGAACAGCATTTCCGGCAGCGTGCTCGAGAGCATGAACAGCGCCACCAGGCCGAAGGTGATGCCGACCACCACCGAGAACGGCACGCTCTTTCTCAGGTTGATGTCCTTGCCGCTGTAGAACTTCAGGTTGCTCACCATGGTGAGGCCGGCGATGAGCGTGAGCGCCCACGCGAGCCACTTCACATCCCGTCCCTGGATCTGGTATTCGTTCAACGCCCACACCAGCCCGGCGACGACACACGCCGCGGAGGGGCTCGGCAGGCCCTGGAAGAAGCGCTTGTCGGCGATATCGAGCGT
Source organism: Burkholderiales bacterium (assembly GCA_036398235.1). Lineage (GTDB taxonomy): Bacteria > Pseudomonadota > Gammaproteobacteria > Burkholderiales > SG8-41 > SG8-41. The sequence goes on along the minus strand of DASWHI010000042.1, from coordinate 11,038 downwards.
GGTGTTGAAGCGCGCCAGCCGCAGCGCGGCGCACGCGCAGTAGATGAAGGCGGCGATCCAGCCGAGCTTGGTGGTGAGCCACGGCCCGAGCCACGCCAGGGTCTGCATGCCGGCAAAGTCCTTCAACGCCCATACGTACACCACCAGCGCCGGCGCCACGCCGAAGGACACCATGTCGGCGAGGCTGTCGTACTCGGCTCCGAACGCGCTCTGGGTGCGCGTCAGGCGGGCGACGCGGCCGTCGAGCCCGTCGAACACCATCGCGATGAAGATTGCCATCGCAGCCTGCTCGAAGCGGCCGCTCATCGCCTGCACGATCGAGTAGAAGCCGGCGAAGAGCGCAATCGTCGTGAAAAGGTTGGGCAGCCAGTAGATCCCGCGCCGGGCAAAGCGCGACTTGATGAAGAGCTTGTGCTCGCGCGAGTCTTGCATCAGGGCAGCATCGCGAGCAGGCTTGCGGTGGCGTAGACCTTGTCGCCCACGGCCGCGACCGGCCGCGATTCCGGCGGCAGGTAGACGTCGAGGCGCGATCCGAAGCGGATGAAGCCGTAACGCTCGCCGCGCGCCAGGCGCTGCCCGGGCACGGCGTAGCAGAGAATGCGGCGCGCGATGAGTCCCGCGATCTGCACGCAGGTGACGTCGGCGCCACCCGGGGTCCGGATCCACAGCGCGTGGCGCTCGTTCTCCAGGGATGATTTGGAGAGCTCGGCGTTGAAGAACTTGCCGGGGTGGTGCCAGGCGTCGCGGATCTCGCCGTCCACCGGGCTGCGGTTGGAATGGGCGTTGAACACGTTCATGAACACGGAGAGCTTGAGGGCGTCGCGCTCGAGATAGGGATCGCGCGCGCGCTCGACCGCGACGATCCTGCCGTCGGCCGGCGAGAGCACCGCCTTGGGCTCTCCCGGGACCGCGCGCGGCGGATCGCGGAAGAACTGCACCATGAAGGCGACGACGAGCCAGGGCAGCGCCGCCCAGCCGATGCCCGCCCACCAGTGCACCAGCGCGGCGACCGCGACCGATCCCGCCACGAAGGGCCACCCCTCGCGGGCGATGATCGGGTGCGGGTAATGTCGCGAGGATTCTGGATTCGGGATTCGGGATCCGGCCGTTGAACCCGAAGCCGGACCCGGCGGCGCCGCTGGCGTCCCCGAATTCTGTATCCTGTAACCTGAATCCTGCATCCTGAATCCTGAATCCTAGTTCTTGGACTGGTCCACCAGCCGGTTCTTCTTGATCCAGGGCATCATGTCGCGCAGCCGCGCGCCCACGACCTCGACCGAATGGCCCGCCGCCATGCGCCGCATCGCCTTCATCGTCGGCGCGTTGGCCTGGTTTTCGAGGATGAACTCCCTGGCGAACTGGCCGGTCTGGATCTCCTGCAGGATCTTCTTCATCTCGGCGCGCACCTGCTCGTTGATGATACGCGGGCCGCGCGTGAAATCCCCGTACTCGGCGGTATTCGACACCGAGTAGCGCATGTTGGCGATGCCGCCCTCGTAGATGAGATCGACGATCAGCTTCACCTCGTGCAGGCACTCGAAATACGCCATCTCGGGCGCGTAGCCGGCCTCGACCAGCGTGTCGTAACCGGCCTGGATCAGGGCCGTGAGACCGCCGCACAGCACGACCTGCTCACCGAAGAGGTCGGTCTCGCACTCCTCGCGGAAGGTGGTCTCGATCACCCCTGCGCGCGCCGCGCCGATCGCCGCGGCGTAGGACAGCGCGACATCGCGCGCCTTCTTGCTCGGGTCCTGGTAGACCGCGATGAGGGAAGGCACGCCGCCGCCCTGAACGTAGGTCGAGCGCACCAGGTGGCCCGGGCCCTTGGGCGCGATCATGATGACATCGAGGTCGGCGCGCGGCTCGATCTGCTTGAAGTGGATGTTGAAGCCGTGGGCGAACGCGAGCGTCGCGCCCTTCTTGATGTTCGGCTCGATCTCGTCGCGGTAGACGCGGGCGTGATGCTCGTCCGGGAGCAGGATCATGATGATGTCCGCCGCCTTCACCGCGTCGCCGACGCTCTTCACCGGCAGGCCGGCGTTCTTCGCCTTGGCCCAGGAGGCCCCGTCCTTGCGCACCCCTACGCTTACCTTGACGCCGGAATCCCGCAGGTTGTTGGCATGGGCGTGTCCCTGCGAGCCGTAGCCGATGATGGCCACGTGCTTGCGCTTGATGAGCGAGAGATCGGCGTCTTTGTCGTAGTAGATCTTCATCATTTCCTCGTTGTGAATGGGAAGGGAGAACGGCGAAGGGAAACGGCGCGCGGCCAGGAAAAAACGGCTCTTGCCCCTCCCGCGTTCCCCCTTCTCTAGACTCTCAATACCCGCTCGCCGCGCCCGATGCCGGAAGCCCCGGTGCGCACGGTCTCCAGTATCGCGCCGCGGTCTATGGCCTTCAGAAAAGCGTCGAGCTTGGTGCCGGTGCCGGTCAACTCGATGGTGTAGTCCTTGTCGGTGACGTCGATGATGCGGCCGCGGAAGATGTCCGCCATGCGCTTCATCTCCTCGCGGTCCTTGCCCACCGCGCGCACCTTGACCAGCATCAGCTCGCGCTCGATGTGATCGCCCTCGGAGAGGTCGATCACCTTCACGACGTCGATCAGCTTGTTCAATTGCTTGGTGATCTGCTCGATCACCTCGTCCGAGCCCGTGGTGACGACCGTCATGCGCGAGAGCGTCGGGTCCTCGGTCGGCGCGACCGTGAGCGACTCGATGTTGTAGCCGCGCGCGGAGAACAGGCCCGCCACGCGCGACAGCGCGCCGGCCTCGTTCTCGAGCAGCACGGAGATGATGTGCCTCATACCAGGATCATCTCCGAGAGCCCCTTGCCCCCCGGCACCATCGGAAACACGTTCTCGGTCTGGTCGGTGATGAAGTCCATGAAGACCAGCTCCTCCTTGCGCCCGAATGCCTCGCGCAGCGCCGGCTCCACGTCCTGCGGCTTCTCGATCTTCATGCCCACGTGGCCGTAGGATTCGGCGAGCTTCACGAAATCCGGCAGCGCGTCCATGTAGGACTCGGCGTAGCGGTTGCCGTGGAAGAACTCCTGCCACTGCCGCACCATGCCCATGTACTTGTTGTTCAGGTTCACGACCTTGATCGGCAGCCGGTACTGCTTGCAGGTCGAGAGCTCCTGGATGCACATCTGAATGCTCGCCTCGCCGGTGACGCAGGCGACCTTCGCCCCGGGGTGCGCGAGCTGCACCCCCATCGCCGCGGGCAGTCCAAAGCCCATGGTGCCGAGGCCGCCGGAATTGATCCAGCGCCGCGGCCGGTCGAACTTGTAGAACTGCGCCGCCCACATCTGGTGCTGGCCGACGTCGGACGTGACGTACGCATCTCCGCCGGTCACCTCGTAGAGCTTCTCGATCACGTATTGCGGCTTGATGATGGGGCTCGCGCGATCGTACTTGAGGCAATCGCGCGAGCGCCACAGCTCGATCTGAGTCCACCAGGTCTTCAGCGCCTCGCGGTCGGGGTTCTCCTTCGCGGCATCCAGATACTTGATGAGGTCCCGCAGCACCTCGCGCACGTTGCCGACGATCGGGATGTCCACTTTCACGCGCTTGGAGATGGACGACGGGTCGATGTCGACGTGGATGATGGTGCGCGGTTCCGCGAAAAAGTGCTTGGGGTTGCCGATCACGCGGTCGTCGAACCTCGCGCCGATCGCGAGCAGCACATCGCAATGCTGCATCGCCATGTTGGCCTCGTAGGTGCCGTGCATGCCGAGCATGCCGAGGAACTGGCGGTCGCTCGCGGGATACGCGCCGAGCCCCATCAGGGTATTGGTGCAAGGGAAGCCGAGCCGGCGCACCAGCTGGGCGAGCTCCTCCGCGGCGCCGCCCAGGATGACGCCGCCGCCGGTGTAGACCATCGGGCGCTTCGCCTTCATCAGCGCCTGGATCGCCTTCTTGATCTGGCCGGCGTGCCCCTTGACGACCGGATTGTAGGAGCGCATCTCGATCGTCGCAGGGTAATGGAACTCGGCCTTCGCGGTGGTCACGTCCTTGGGAATGTCCACCACCACCGGGCCGGGACGCCCGGTGGAGGCGATGTAGAACGCCTTCTTCATGGTGAGGGCGATGTCCTTTACGTCCTTCACCAGGAAGTTGTGCTTCACGCAGGGGCGCGTGATGCCCACCGCGTCGCATTCCTGGAATGCGTCCAGGCCGATGGCGTGGGTCGGCACCTGCCCGGTGATCACTACGAGCGGGATGGAATCCATGTAAGCGGTGGCGATGCCGGTCACCGCGTTGGTTACGCCGGGACCGGAGGTCACGAGCGATACGCCCACCTTGTCGGTGGAGCGCGCGTAGCCGTCGGCGGCGTGCACCGCGCCCTGCTCGTGCCGCACCAGGACGTGCTTGACCCGGTCCTGCTTGAACAGCTCGTCGTAGAGGAACAGCACGGCGCCGCCGGGATAGCCGAATACGTATTCGACCCCCTCCTCCTGCAGGCAGCGCACCACGATTTCCGCGCCGGTGAGTTCCATGGAATGCTCGAGGCAAATCGGAAACGTGTAACGTTACCGGTTGCCGCCCGGCCGGTCAAGCAAAATATCCCTTTAAACAGCAGGATAGAGCGAGGTTTACGATTCGGGGACGCATCGCTTGCGCCCTCTTCGCGATTTGCTAAGATGCCCTGGACCCGGTGCGCGAGCGCGCGGGAAGCGCTCTCCCAGCCGTACCCCGGCAGTCGGGCGTCCCGAACAAGGCGAGACCCCTGGCGACTCAGAGAGAACTTTCGGATTTCCTCGCCGAGGTCGAGCGCCGCGCTTACAAGCAGGCGCGGTTTGCAGTGCGGGATGATTCAGTGGCTCTGGATATCGTGCAGGACGCCATGCTCAAGCTCACCGAAAAATATTGCGCGCGCCCCCCTGCCGAGCTGCCATTGCTGTTCCAGCGCATCCTGCAGAACACCATCCGCGATCACTTCCGCCGCCAGAAGGTGCGCTCGCTATGGACGCTGCCGGTCTCGAGCTTGCTGGGGGGCGACCCCGACGAGGACGCCGACCCTCTCGAGACCCTGGAAGTGGCTGACGAATCGCGCTTTTCGGAACCCCCGGCCGCGCAGGCAGAGCGCACTCAAGTGCTTGCTTTGATTGAGAAAGCGCTGGAGAGGCTGCCGGCGCGTCAACGCCAGGCGTTTCTGCTGCGTTATTGGGAAGAACTGGACGTCACGGCAGCCGCAAAAATTATGGGTTGCTCCGAGGGAAGCGTGAAAACGCACTGCTCGCGGGCAAGCCATGCGCTTGCCGTGATGCTGGCGAAACAGGGGATCAAATTGTGAACCCGTCGGAACACGATCTGGCGCAGAAGCTCGTCCGCTACCTGGATGACGGACTGGACCAGCTTGAGCCGCGCGTGCGCGAGCGGCTCGACGCGGCGCGCATGAGTGCGTTGGCGCATTACCGGGAGCAGCCCGCGACCGCGTTCGGCCCGGTCTGGGTCGGGGGCGCAGTGGCCTGGATCACGCAGCACCGCCTGCTGATTGCAGCGGCGGCGCTCGTGCTCGCGACAGGAGCGGTGGTCTATTGGCAGGGCACGCGGCCGGCCAACGGGCTCACCGACATCGATTTCTATCTATTGACCGACGAGCTGCCGATCAACGCCTACCTCGACCAAGGCTTCGATTCATGGCTCAAGCGCTCGTCGCGCTGATTGTCTCGCTGTGCCTCGCCCTGCCGGCGGTCGCGGCGCAGGTCAAGACGGACACGAAGAAGCCCCTCAGGCCCGCCTGGTCCGAATTGAAGCCCGAGCAGCAGAAAATCCTCGCTCCGCTCGCCTCCGAGTGGGATCGCATGGATGCAGTGCGGCGCAAAACGTGGGTCGAGATTGCGGACAAGTATCCCAAGATGAAGCCGCAGCAGCAGCAGCGCCTGCAGAAGAGAATGGTCGACTGGGCCAAGTTGACGCCCGCGCAGCGTGCGGCCGCGCGCGACAAGTACCAGGCGCTGAAGAAGCTGCCGCCCGACAAGCGGCGGGAAGTGACGGCCCAGTGGCGGCGCTACCAGCGCTCGCTCGCGCAGCAGCCCGACTTCTCGCCTTCCGATCCGCCGGCGCCGCCCGACCCGCAGACCGCCGAGGAGGCAACCGCCGTGGCGATCCCGGCGCCCACGGGCACGAAGCCACCCGGCACCGCCACCGCGGGAACGCCCGCGACGGCAGGGCAATAACCGCGCCACGCAGCGCACGCACCCCATGGGCTTCGCCGGCGAGCTCCAGGCGCCGCCTGATGCGCCTTCCGCAAGCCTCGCGCGCCGCGCCCTCGCTCTGGTCTACGAGGCCTTGCTGCTGTCCGCACTGTTCCTCGCGGCCGCCCTGCCCTACGGCCTCGTGACGCATACCGCGGATGCGCTCGTGGCGCGCCCGCTGTTCCAGGCCTATCTCATAGCGATCGCCGCTGCCTACTTCGTCTGGCAATGGCGCCGCGGCGGCCAGACGCTCCCGATGAAGACCTGGCGCATGCGCGTCGTCACGCGGGCGGGCGCTCCTCTCGATCTCCGTCTCGCGCTTGCCCGCTTCCTGTTCGCGCTCGCCGGCTGCGCGCTCGCGGGTGCCGGGTTCCTGTGGGCACTGGTCGACCGCGACGGCCAGTTCCTGCACGACCGGCTGGCCGGCACCAAGATCATCTTCGTTCCTGCCACCACATCATCCCGATCGCGAGGGAAAGGAAGATCACGGTGGGCATGACAGCGGTTGCCAGCGGCGACCAGCTGTTGAGCAGGCCCAGATGCGAGAACAGCCGGTTCAGGAAGTGGAACACGAGGCCCAGCATGATGCCGGTGAAGATCTTGGCGCCGACCCCCGCCTGCCGGCTCTGGATGTGGGCGAACGGCAGCGCCAGCACCATCATCACGACCACCGCGAGGGGATAGACGAACTTGGCCCACAGCGCGATCTCGTAGCGCAGCGCCCTCTGCCGGTTCTCCTTCAGGTGCTGCGAGTAGGAATAGAGGCTCAATGCCGACATCTGCTCGGGCTTGACGAGCAGCACCCCGATCAAGTCCGGATCGAGCACGGACTGCCATTCCATCTCCGCGATCTTTCGCACCGAGGTCTTCGCCTCGTCGAACTGCGTCTGGACGACGTCCTGCAGCAGCCAGCGGCGACCGCTCTGGTAGCGCCCGCGCTGGGCGAAGCTGACCGAGGCGAGCCGCGACACGCTGTCGAACTCGTAGATGCGCACCCCGCGCAACGTCGTATCGGGCAGCACCTCGATCACGTTGATGAAGCGCCGGCCATCCTTGATCCACAGCCCCGAGCGGAATTCCTGCGCCACCACCCCGGTGATCGCCTGGGATCGCACGCGCTGCGAGAGCTGCTCCGCGGGCGGCGCGATGAACTCGCCGAACGCGAAGGTGAGCACCGCGAAACCGAGGCCGATCAAGGCCAGCGTCGCCGCGAAGCGCGTGCTCGACACGCCGGAGGTCCGCATCACGGTGTATTCCGACCCCGCCACCAGCTGCGCGAGCGCAAACAGCGTGCCGATCAGGGCGGCAACCGGGAACAGGTCATAGGCATGGTCCGGCACCGACAGCAGCACGTAGATCATGATGCGGCGCATGTTGTAGGCGCCGCGCCCGAGATCCTTGATCTGGTCGAGCAGGTCGAAGAACGCGAACAGCATCAGCAGCGCGACCAGCACCATGGCGGTCGCCGCCACGATCTCCGTCGCGAGGTAGCGGCTGAGCGTCCTCATCGCATCACCCGGAACAGCGAGAACACCATGAGGCGCCGGTAGAAAAGCGCGAGCAGGAGCAGCAGCATGACCGCGTGCACGCCCAGCAGCCCCGCCAGGGGCGCGACGCGCGACTGCGCGATGGAGGCCTGGGTCATCGAGAGGAGGTTGCTGTAGACCATGTAGATCAGCAGCGCCAGGATGAGGTTCAGCGAGCGTCCCGCCCGCGGATTCACGAACGACAGCGGGATCGCCAGCAGCGAGAGGATGAGCGTCGCCGCCGGCACGCCCAGGCGCCATGACAGCTCGGCCAGGTTGCGCGGCGTCGGATTGCGCAGCAGCTCGAGCGTGGAAAGCGCCTTGGTGGAGGGCGCGCGCGGCGCGCGCGACTCCGCGGTCTCGATGCGCATCGCGTAGCGGTCGAATTCGTAGACCTTGAACTCGAGCGAGCCCGGCTCGCCCTCGTAGCGGCGGCCGTTCACCAGGACGAGAAAGCGGTCGCCGTTCTCCGCGGTCTCCTGGAAGCCGCGGGCCGCCACCATGACGCCCTGCCGCCCGTGCTGCGTGGAGCTCACGAACACGTTGGCGACGAGGTTCTTCGCGCCGGCGACTTCCTCCACGAAGTACACGCGCTCCGCATGGCGCGACTCGCGGAACACCCCGGGGGCGATCGTCGTCACGTCGCTGCGGCTGTCCATCTGGCGGCGGACCTCCTCGCTGCTCGATACCGCCCACGGGGACAGCACCAGCGAGAGCAGCGCGATCACAACCACCAGCGGCGCGGCGAACACCAGCACCGGCCGTATCCATTGCGTGAGGCTCATGCCGGAGGAAAACCAGACGATCATCTCGGAATCGCGGTAGCTGCGCGTGAGCGTCATCAGCACCGCGATGAAGAGCGTCAACGAGAGCAGCACCGGCAGGTAATTGATCAGCGCGAAGCCGAGGAGCGCCACCATGCCGGAGGAGGTGATGGCGCCCGCCGCCGCCTGCCCGAGCAGCCGCACCAGCAGCGTGGTGATGACGATGCCGACCAGGACGAAGAAAGTCGCGGCCGCCATGGCCACGAGTTCGCGCAGTAGCGCCGTCCGGAAAATCATCTGCTAGTGCCGCTCCAACTTGCTAGAATGCGCAATGAATCAGGGCTCTAACTCGAAGGCGGGCGGACGGTGGAATTTAGCATAAAAAGCGGCGTGCCGCAGACCGGAGCGAACGGTTGCATCGTGGCCGGCGTGTTCGAGACGCGCCGGCTCTCCGGCGCGGCGGCGGCCCTCGATCGCGCGGCGCGGGGATACCTCGCCAAGGTCGTGCGGCGCGGCGACATGCAGGGCAAGCTCGGCTCGACGTTGCTCTTGCATGATGTGCCCGGCGCAACCGGGCGTCTACTGCTGGTGGGGCTCGGCCGCGAGGGCGAGTTCCGCGACAAGCAGTACCGCGAAGCGGTCGCCGCGTCGGTTGCCGCGCTCCACGGCACCGGCGCCGAGGAAGCCTCGCTCCATTTGACCGAGCTGCCGCTCGGCGGCCGCGACGCACAGTGGAAAGTCGCGCACGCGGTGGCGGTGGCGGGTGCGTCCGCATATCGCTTCACGCGGATGAAGAGCAAGAGCGGGGATGGCCGCCCGGCGTTGCGGCGCCTCGCGCTCTCCGTCGACCGCGCCGCGCACAAGGGTGCCGCCGCCGGCCTCGAGCAGGGCCTCGCGGTGACGCACGGCGTCGCCCTCGCCCGCGACCTCGGCAATCTGCCGCCGAACGTGTGCACGCCCTCCCACCTCGCCGACGAAGCGCGTGAGCTCTCCCGGCGCTACCGCATGAAACTGACCGTGCTCGGGCGCGAGGACATGAAGCGCCTCGGCATGCGCACACTGCTCGCCGTGGCGCAGGGCAGCGCCGAGCCGCCGCGGTTCATCACCCTCGAGTACCGCGGCGGCCCCCGGAACCAGAAGCCGGTTGCGCTCGTCGGCAAAGGCATCACCTTCGACACCGGCGGCATCTCGATCAAGCCCGCGGCCGAAATGGACGAAATGAAGTTCGACATGTGCGGGGCGGCGGCCGTCCTCGGCACGCTGAAGGCGGCAGGCGAGATGCGGCTGCCGGTCAACCTCGTCGGCGCCATCCCCTCTACCGAGAACATGCCGGGCGGCCGCGCCAGCCGCCCCGGCGACATCGTGAAGAGCTTGTCGGGCCAGACCGTGGAGATCCTCAACACGGACGCCGAGGGCCGGTTGATCCTGTGCGACGCCCTTACCTATGTCGAGCGCTTCCAGCCGGCCGCGGTGATCGACATCGCCACGCTGACCGGCGCATGCGTCATCGCGCTCGGACACGTTGCAACCGGGCTCTTCGCCAACGACGATGCGCTCGCGCGCGAAGTCATCGCGGCGGGCGAAGACGCCTGCGACAGGGTTTGGCGGATGCCGCTGTGGGACGACTACCAGGAGCAGCTGAAGAGCAACTTTGCCGACTTCGCGAATATCGGCGGGCGTCCCGCCGGAGCGGTGACCGCGGCATGCTTTCTCGCGCGCTTCGCCAGGAAATACAAGTGGGCGCATCTCGATATCGCCGGCACGGCATGGAAGAGCGGGAAGGAAAAAGGCGCGACCGGACGCCCGGTGCCGCTGCTCACGCAGTTCCTCATCAACCGGGCCGGGAGAAAGTGACGTGACGCAGATCGACTTCTACACGCACGTCGAGGACAAGCTGCGCACCGCGTGCCAGCTCGCGGGCAAGGCGTTCGCGCACGGGCTCAGGGTCACCGTCTTCTGCCCCGACCGCGAGGCCGCCCAGCGCTTCGACCGCGCGCTGTGGATGACGCCCGCGATCGGGTTCGTGCCGCATTGCGCGCCCGACGACCCGCTCGCCGCGGAAACGCCCATCATCGTCGACTCCACGGGCGAGCGGTTGCTGCACGATGAGGTGCTGCTCAACCTGCGTCCCGAGTGGCCGCCGTTCTTCAGCCGCTTTCAGCGCCTGATCGAGATCGTCAGCCTCGACGAGCGCGACCGCGTGGACGCGCGGGAGCGCTTCCGGTTCTACCGCGAGCGCGGCTACGAGATCCGCACCCACGACCTCAGCAAGACCGGTGAGCGGTCACCGCTTTGATGGCCGAGCAGCCGAACCGCACAGACGAAAGCGACGAGCTGCTGAAACGCGCCGACGCCCTGCTCACGCGGCTGCGCGGGGCGGGGACGCCCGCCGCTGCATCCGCCGCCCGCGAGGTCCCGACGTTGACGGAGCCGGTGGCGCCGCAAGGCGCGGAGCCCGGCATTCCCACGCTGACCGAGATCGTCCCCGCGGAACGGCTGCTCGCCGCCTCCGGGGAAGTCATCTCGCGGGTGCAGGCCCAGAATCTCGAGCAC
>DASWHI010000041.1:0-2237 GCA_036398235.1 Burkholderiales bacterium | reverse complement strand
CCGCGGCCGGGTGGCGGAATGGCCGGTGACTGATCCGGTCTCCCGGTACTGGTACGGCCTTAGAACCTATTTCATATATAGGCACGTGTGCGACGGAGGCGATGTGGGATGCAGGTTTAGGAGGATCGCCCGCCGCAATATGTCGATATTGCAAGGGCGACCGACGACAAGATGCGCCCAGATCGCCCCGTCCCTCCGGGTTGCGGCCAGGACGGTCGGCTGCGTCGTTGCCCTCCTTGACCATATCGACATATGGCCTTCGTCGGGCGCCTCGCATCCGGTCCGTCCTGGCCACAACGCATCACGCGCCTATATATGAAATAGGTTCTGGACAACGCGATGGCCAAGTCAATTGCCAGAATGCGCTCGGGAGAACGGAGCAGACGCCGGCCGTTTCGACAGGACCCGGCCGCGGAAAGTGCGAGCTTCGCAGCCGCCGGCCGTTCCGACAGGACCCGGCCGCGGCGGCCCGGTCACGGCTTCTTCAGGGCGTCGGTGCGGAAGCTCAGCACCGCTTCGGGATCCACCTTGGCGTGAATGACGGCGGGCTTGCCCGCCTTCATCGCCTGGTTGACGGCATCGGCGGTCTCCCCCGGTCCGGTCACGTAGTAGCCCGTGCCGCCGCAGAGCTTCATCACCTCGTCGAAGCGCGGCGAGAGCACGTGGGCGCCGATGTAGCGCCGGTTGTAGAAGTCGCGCTGGTAGGCGATCTCTGCGCCCCAGGTGCCGTTGTCCATCACGACGGCGATGGTGTTGATCTGGCTCTGCACCGCGGTCGTCATCTCGCCCATGGTCATGCCGAAGCCGCCGTCGCCCATCAGCGAGATCACCGTGCGCTCCGGGGCGGCGACCTTGGCGCCGAGCCCCGCCGCGTAGGAGAAGCCGATGTTGCCGCAGTCGAGCGGCGCGATCAGCGACGGCACGGTATGGCAGGGCAGCCGGTCGGTTGCCTGCAGGCAGGTCGTGCCGGCGTCGATGGTGAAAAGGGCGTTGCGCGGCGCGACCTTGCGCAGCTCCGAGTAGATGGTCTCGGGGTGGAGCAGCCGCGCCCCTTTGCGGGCAATCTCCTCGCGCCCCGCCCACAGCTCCCGGCGGTCGTTGACGAACTTCTCGTTGCGCGCCCGCCACGGGGCGTGCCCCGCGGGAACCGCCTCCACCATGTCCGCGAGAGCGCCGGCCACCGTCCCCGCGTCGCCGACGATGCCGAGCGCGACCGGGTAGTAGTGCCCGATCGCCAGTGGATCGATGTCCACCTGAACGATCTTCGAGCGCGGCGTCACGATCTCGCTGGTGAAGCGCGCGGTATTGAAGCCGAGGCGCGTGCCGAGCGCGAGGATCAGGTCGGACTCGCGTACGAGCCCGGTCGCAACCGGGTTGCCGCGCGGGCCCACGCCTCCGGCGTAGAGCGGGTGGTCCACCGGCACGATGTCGGTGTGCCCGGCGGAGTTGGTGATCGGAAGCTGGAGCTTCTCGGCGAGGCGCACGAGCGCCGCGGTGCCGCGCCCCCACTTGATGCCGGCTCCGGCGTGGATCACCGGTGCCTTCGCCTCGAGGATCATCGCCTTCACCCGCTCGAGCGCCGCGCGCTCGGCCGTGCCGGCCGCAACCTCCGGCTGCCCGCCTTTTGCCGGGATCGCGACGTCCACCTCGTGGTTGAGCAGGTCGCGCGGAATCTGGACCACCACCGGGCCGCGCCGCCCGGAGTTGGCGATGCGAAACCCCTCGAGCAGGAACTCGGGCACGCGCTCGGGACGCGTCACCGTCAGCACGCGCTTTGTCACCGGCAGGAACATCGTGTGCTGGTCGATCTCCTGGAAGGTGTCCCTGCCGAGATCGGCGGTCGACGGCAGCCCGGCAATCACCACGACCGGGGAATACGCGAGCTTCGCCGCGGTGAGCCCGAGCATCATGTTGGCGACGCCCGGTCCCGCCTGCCCGCAGATGAAGAGTCCCGGCGCCTGCGTCACGCGCCCGTAGGCGTCCGCCATGTGCACGCCGCAGTTCTCGTGGCGCACGCCGACGTAGAGCATGTCCTTCGCGTCGTAGAGCGCGTCGTAGATCTCGAGCGTGGAAGAGCCCATCAGCCCGAAGACCCGGCTCACGCCCGCCGCCCGCAGCGCCTCGACCGCGGCGACGCCGCATCTCATCTTCGCCATTCCATTCCTTTCGGATTCACGCTTTTTTCAGGACTTCGGGGTTAAGCGCGTTGACGGGCTTTCCCTCGGCGTAGGCGAGGA
>DASWHI010000040.1:0-4788 GCA_036398235.1 Burkholderiales bacterium | reverse complement strand
CCGCTCATCTGGATCGCCGAGAAGTGCGCGAACAGGTCCTCGCTGCCGTCGTCCGGCGTGATGAACCCGTAACCCTTGGCATCATTGAACCACTTCACCGTACCGGTTGCCATACACCTACCTCTGCTGAGAAAACGCGGGTGGGGCGCCCGCACGCTGTTTGAGTTTCAAGATCGCGTACGGACCGGACCGGTACAGCGAACAAGCTTGAAGCCAAACACCCATTCGCTTTCTAGGGCATTTGCCCGGGGAAGTCAAGTATAGCGCCAATTCCGCCGGTAAAACGGCACTTGATAATTTCCGTATTATGGTGAAAATACCAATCGGAGCGCGGAATTAACGGCGGTACGCGGCATGGCGAATCGGCAGCGCGAAGACACCGTCCTTGAGGCGAAGAAAGCCAAGGTCAAGGCGCCACCGATGTTCAAGGTGCTGCTGCTGAACGACGACTACACGCCGATGGATTTTGTGGTGGTCGTGCTGCAAAGATTCTTCGCGCTGAGCCGCGAGAAGGCGACGCAGATCATGTTGAAGGTCCACCGGGAAGGCATCGGGGTATGCGGCGTCTACCCGAGGGACGTCGCCGCGACCAAGGTGGAACAGGTAAAATCGTACTCCAAGCAGCACCAGCATCCGTTACAGTGCGTGATGGAAGAGATGTGACATGATCGCCCAGGAACTGGAAGTCAGCCTGCACATGGCCTTCATGGAGGCCCGGCAGAAGCGCCACGAGTTCATCACCGTGGAGCACCTGCTGCTCGCGCTCCTCGACAACCCCTCGGCGTCCGAGGTGTTGCGCGCCTGCGCGGCGGATATCGAGGACCTGAGGAAGCAGCTGGCGGAGTTCGTCACCGAGCACACGCCGATCCTGTCGGGCGAGGAGGCGGACACCCAGCCGACGCTCGGCTTCCAGCGGGTGATCCAGCGCGCGATCCTGCACGTGCAGTCCTCCGGCAAGAAGGAGGTGACCGGCGCCAACGTGCTGGTCGCCATCTTCGGCGAGAAGGATTCGCACGCCGTCTATTTCCTGCACCAGAAGGGCGTCACGCGGCTCGACGTCGTGAACTTCATCTCGCACGGCATCACCAAGGTGCCGCAGGCCGCCCAGTCGAAGGGCGACCACGAGACCGACACCGAGCAGGAAGCCTCGCCGGGCGGCGCGCTCGAAAATTACACGCTCAACCTCAATTCGATGGCGATTTCGGGCAAGATCGATCCGCTGATCGGGCGCGAGAGGGAGATCGAGCGCGTGATCCAGACGCTGTGCCGCCGGCGCAAGAACAACCCGCTGCTGGTGGGCGAGGCGGGCGTGGGCAAGACCGCGATCGCGGAAGGGCTCGCGCGCCGCATCGTGGAGAACGACGTGCCCGAAGTGCTCAAGCGCTGCCACGTCTACGCGCTCGACATGGGCGCGCTGCTTGCCGGTACCAAGTACCGCGGCGATTTCGAGCAGCGGCTGAAGGCGGTGCTGAAGCAGCTGGTGGACAACCCGAACGCGATCCTCTTCATCGACGAGATTCACACCCTGATCGGGGCGGGGGCCGCTTCCGGCGGCACGCTGGACGCCTCCAACCTGCTCAAACCCGCGCTGCAGTCAGGCCAGCTGAAGTGCATCGGCGCGACCACCTACCAGGAATACCGCGGTGTGTTCGAGAAGGACCACGCGCTGTCCCGCCGCTTCCAGAAGATCGATATCGTCGAGCCCTCGGTATCCGAGACCATCGCGATATTGAAGGGGCTGAAATCGCGTTTCGAGGCGCACCACGGCGTGAAGTACATGCCCTCGGCGTTGACCGCCGCGGCCGAGCTCTCGGCGCGCTACATCAATGACCGGTATCTGCCGGACAAGGCGATCGATGTGATCGACGAGGCCGGCGCGGCGCAGAAGATCCTGCCCAAGGCCAGGCAGAAGCGCATCATCGGCAAGCACGAGGTCGAGGAGATCATCGCGAAGATCACGCGCGTGCCGGTGCAGGCGGTGTCGGTGGACGACCGCAGCGCGCTGAAGAACCTCGACCGCGACCTCAAGGCCGTGGTGTTCGGCCAGGACAGGGCGATCGACGCGCTTTCGGCAGCCATCAAGATGGCGCGCAGCGGGCTCGGCAATCCGCAGAAGCCGATCGGCAACTTCCTGTTCTCGGGTCCGACCGGCGTGGGCAAGACCGAGGTCGCGCGCCAGCTCGCCTACATCATGGGCGTGGAGCTGATCCGCTTCGACATGTCGGAGTACATGGAGCGGCACGCGGTGTCGCGGCTGATCGGCGCGCCGCCGGGATACATCGGCTTCGATCAGGGGGGGCTGCTCACGGAGGCCATAGTCAAGCACCCGTACTCGGTGCTGCTGATGGACGAGATTGAGAAAGCGCACCCGGACATCTTCAACATCCTGCTGCAGGTGATGGACCACGGGACGCTCACCGACAACAACGGGCGCAAGGCCGATTTCCGCAACGTGTGTATCGTTATGACCACCAACGCGGGCGCGCAGGAGCTGTCGAAGAGCGGGATGGGATTCACCCCCACCGTGCAGGTGGGCGACGAGATGGCCGAGATCAAGCGGATGTTCACGCCGGAGTTCAGGAACCGCCTGGACGCCATCATCTCCTTCAACGCGCTCGACCGGAGCGTCATCCTGCGCGTGGTGGACAAGTTCCTGATGCAGCTCGAGGAGCAGCTCGAGGAGAAGAAGGTGGACCCGACCTTCACCGAGGCGCTGCGCGAGCACCTGGCGACCAAGGGCTTCGATCCCCAGATGGGCGCGCGCCCGATGGCGCGCCTGATCCAGGACACGATCCGCTCAGCGCTCGCCGATGAGCTGCTGTTCGGCCGGCTCGCGCACGGCGGCAAGGTGATCGTGGACATCGGCCCCGACGAGAAGATCAGGCTCACCTTCGTCGAGGAGGCTGCCAGCGTCGCCTGACGGCCGGTTGCTCCGCGCTCGAGGCCCCGTGCCGCATGGCCGGGGCCTTTTCGTTCGCCCCTGTCGGCACGCCTTGACGCCCCCCGACTCAGGTCACAAACTACTGAACAAATAACGACCCGATCCAAGCGGCGGCGGGCGGCGGCGCTATACTTTCACCGTCAACCTGGAGGGACGCCATGAGACCCACACTTATTCGCGCCGGCTGCGCGGCGGTGCTGCTTACGACGGGCTTCGCCGGCGAGGCATCGGCGCAGGACCCGGTCTATGCACGCAATCTCGCCGCCGCCTGTTTCACCTGCCACGGCACCGACGGGCGCAGCGTCGGCGGCGTTCCACCCGCTCTGGCAGGCAGGGACCGCGGCGAATTGCTCGAGGCAATGAAGGGCTTCAAGTCGGGCAAGCGTCCCGCGACGCTCATGCACCAGCAGGCCAAGGGCTATACCGACCAGCAGCTCGAGGCGATCGCGGGCTATTTCGCCGGCACCTCGAAGGGACCTGCCGCTGCCGCTCCCGCCGCGCGGGTCAACTATTAGGGAGGCACTCATGAAACTTTCCAGGCGTGAGTTCGTGAAGTGGATGGCGGCCTCGACCGGGGCCGCGGCGGTGGCGGGTTGCGCGGGGATGGGCGGTCCTTCCGGCGGGCGCGTGGTGGTGATCGGCGGCGGATACGGCGGCGCAACGGCCGCCCGTTACCTGAAGCTTTGGGCGCCGGACATCGACGTCACGGTGATCGAGCGCAGCGATGTATTCGTCTCCTGCCCGATCAGCAACCTCGTGCTGGGCGGCAACACTCGGATGAGCAATATCACGATGGGCTACGACGGGCTGCGCAGCCGGGGCGTGAACATCGTGCGCGACGAGGCGGTCGGTGTGGATGCCGCCAAGCGCGAAGTCAGGCTGGCGGGCGGCACGACGCTCCGCTACGACCGCTTGATCGTATCGCCGGGCATAGATCTCATTCCTGGAACGATACCGGGACTGAAGAGCGCCGAGGCGCAGGCCCGCGTTTTGCACGCTTGGAAGGCGGGGCCACAGACCGTCGCGCTCAGAAAACAGCTCGAGGCGATGCGCGACGGTGGGGTCTACGTTTTTCACATGCCCTTGGCGCCGTATCGGTGCCCGCCCGGGCCGTACGAGCGCGTGTGCCAGGTCGCGGATTACTTCAAGAAGGCCAAGCCGCGCTCGAAGATCATCATGCTCGACGCCAATCCGGACATCGTGTCGAAGAAGGGCCTCTTCCTCGCCGCGTGGAACGGGATGTACAAAGGCATGATCGACTACCGTCCCAACAGCGAGCTTCAGGACGTGGATGTCAAGGGCATGGCGGTCAAGCTGACATTCGACAGCGTCAAGGGCGACGTGCTGAATGTCGTGCCGCCCCACGGCGCTGGAACCATCGCGCAGCAGGCCGGGCTCATCACCGCCAACCAGCGCTGGTGCGGCGTGGATTGGCTTACGATGGAATCGGTCGCAGTAAAGGGCGTGCACGTTTTGGGTGACGCGACGCTGTCCGCGCCGGCGATGCCCAAATCGGCCAGCATGGCCAACCAGCACGGCAAGATCTGCGCGGCGGCGGTGATTGCGCTGCTGAAGGGCGAGCCGGTGTTCCAGCAGCCGGCAATCATGAACACCTGCTACAGCTTCGTCGATGGCCGCTCCGCAATGCACGTCACCTCGATACACCAGTACGACAAGGCGCAGAAGACGCTGGTGCCGGTGAAAGGCGCCGGGGGAGTATCCACGGGATCGAGCGAGCTCGAGGGCAGTTATGCCTGGGGCTGGGCGAGGAACATCTGGGGCGACACGCTCGGCTGATTCGCACCCGCTCCGGCAGAAAAAGGCGCGCCCCTGCGCGCCTTTTTTGT
>DASWHI010000039.1:0-22946 GCA_036398235.1 Burkholderiales bacterium | reverse complement strand
GCTCGAGGCGCAGGTCGCCAACCTCGCCGACGAGATCGCCTACAACAACCACGATGTGGATGACGGCGTGCGCTCCGGGCTGCTCGACATGGCACAGCTCGCGGAAGTGACGATCTTCGCGCGCCACATGAAGGCGGTGCTGCGCCAATACCCGCGGCTTCCGCCCCGGCGGCTGCGGCACGAAACGGTGCGGCGCATGATCGACACGCTGGTCTCCGATTTGATCCGCACCAGCGCGGATAACATCCGCAGGCACGCCCCGGCTGCGATCGACGAGGTGCGTCTCGCGCCGCCGCTGATCGCGTTCAGCGCGCGCATCCGCGAGGAGAGCGACGAGCTCAAGCGCTTCCTGCGCGAGAACCTCTACCGCCATTACCGCGTGGTGCGCATGAGCGGCAAGGCGCACCGCATCGTGACAGAACTCTTCGCCGCGCTGCACTCCGATAACCGGCTGTTGCCGCCCGAGTTCAAGGAGCGGGCGGGGGAAGACGCGCCCCGCGCCATCGCCGACTACATCGCCGGTATGACCGACCGCTACGCGATCCTCGAGCATCGGCGCTTATTCGCGATCGAGGAGACGTGACGGGGCACCATAGCAGACCCGTCAGGCCGTTGCTGTAAGTGGCTGATGGCAGTAAACTTCCCCTCCGCGCCGCAATTTTCGAGCTCGCATGCTGCGGTGCAGCAGGGCGAGCGGCAGGCGGCTGAATTGATTGGGCTCTTGAGGACGCACCGCGTGAACCAACCGGGAATGCCGGCCATGCAGGGCTTATACGACTCGCGCCACGAGCACGACGCGTGCGGCGTCGGCTTTGTCGCGCACATCAAAGGCAAGAAGAGCCACAGCATCGTCGAGCAGGGCCTGACGATTCTGAAGAACCTCACGCACCGTGGCGCAGTCGGCTGGGACCCGAAGCTCTCCGACGGGGCGGGCTGCCTGATCCAGATCCCCGACCGGTTCTTCCGCGAAGAGATGGCGAAGCGCGGAGTGAAGCTGCCGCCCGCCGGGCAATACGGCGTCGGCATTGTGTTCCTGCCGCGCGACCCCGCCTCGCGCCTCGCCTGCGAGTATGAAATCGAGCGCGCGATCAAGGACGAGGGCCAGGTGCTGCTCGGCTGGCGCGACGTTCCGGTGGACAACTCCGACCTGGCCGAGCCCGCGAAGCGCATCGAGCCGGTCATCCGGCAGGTGTTTGTCGGCCGCGGCAAAGGCATCACCGTCACCGACGCGCTCGAGAGGAAGCTCTACGTCATCCGCAAGAGCGCGGGGCACGCGATCCAGGCGCTGAAGCTCGCGCACGGCAAGGAATTCTACGTGCCCACCCTGTCGGCTCGCACCCTCTGCTACAAGGGCATGCTGCTTGCCTACCAAGTGGGCGAGTACTACCTCGATCTCAAGGATGCGCGCGTCGAGTCGGCGCTCGCCCTCGTGCATCAGCGCTTCTCGACCAACACCTTCCCGAGCTGGGATCTCGCCCACCCGTTCCGCATGATCTGCCACAACGGCGAGATCAATACGCTGCGCGGCAACATAAACTGGATCCGCGCGCGCCAGAGCTCGATCTCCTCGCCCATGCTGGGCCGCGATCTGGACAAGGTGTGGCCGCTGATCTACGACGGACAGTCGGATTCGGCCTCGTTTGACAATGCGCTGGAACTGCTGGTGATGGGCGGTTACTCGGTCGCGCACGCCATGATGTTGATGATCCCGGAGGCGTGGGAGAACCACACCTTGATGGATCCGGCACGGCGCGCGTTCTACGAGTACCACGCGGCGATGATGGAACCGTGGGACGGTCCCGCCTCGATCGCCTTCACCGACGGGCTGAGAATCGGCGCGACGCTCGACCGCAACGGGCTGCGTCCCTCCCGCTACATAGTCACCTCGGATGACCTCGTCATCATGGGCTCGGAGTGCGGCTGCCTGCCGGTGCCCGAGGAGAAAATCATCAAGAAGTGGCGCCTGCAGCCGGGCAAGATGTTCCTGGTGGACCTCGAGAAGGGCCGCATCATCGACGACAAGGAGTTGAAGGACACCCTCGCCTCGGCCAAGCCCTACGCGGAATGGATCGAGAGGATCCGTGTCAAGCTCGATGAAGTCGAGACCGAGAAGACGCCGCCGCTGAAGTCGCAGGTGGCGCTGCTCGACCGGCAGCAGGCGTTCGGCTACACGCAGGAGGACATCAAGTTTCAGCTCGCGCCGATAGCGAGTAACGGCGAAGAGCCGGTCGGCTCGATGGGCAACGACGCGGCCCTTGCTGTTTTGTCATTTAAAAACAAGACCTTATATCACTATTTCCAGCAGCTCTTCGCACAGGTCACGAACCCCGCGATCGATCCCATCCGCGAGGAGCTGGTGACTTCGCTCGTCTCCTTCATCGGGCCGAAACCCAACCTGCTCGGCATCGACGAGATGAACCCGCCGCTGCGGCTGGAAATCAGCCAGCCGGTGCTCGACTTCTTCGAGATGGAGAAGATCCGGCACATCGACCGCTACACCGATGGCAAGTTCAAGTCGTTCGAGATCGACACCACCTACCCTCTCGCCTGGGGCAAGGAGGCGATCGAGGCGCGCCTCGCCTCCCTGTGCGCGCAGGCCGAGGACGCGGTGCGGGCGGGTTTTTCCGTCCTCATCATTTCCGACCGCAAAATCGAGCGCAACCTGGTCGCGATACCGGCGCTGCTCGCCCTCTCGGCGATCCATCAGCACCTCGTCAACAAGGGTCTGCGCACCAGCACGGGGCTCGTCGTCGAGACCGGCTCCGCGCGCGAAGTGCATCACTTTGCGCTGCTCGGCGGCTACGGGGCCGAGGCGGTGCACCCCTACCTCGCTCTTGAAACGCTGCTCGATCTCGCCGGACGCGGCGAATTCGGGGCCGGCGTGGATGGCAGGAAGGCGATCAAGAATTACGTCAAGGCGACCGGCAAGGGGCTGAAGAAGGTGATGTCCAAGATGGGCATCTCGACCTACATGTCCTACACCGGCGCGCAGTGCTTTGAGGCGGTGGGGCTGGCGCGCTCCCTGGTGGACAAGTATTTCACCGGCACGACCTCATCGGTCGAGGGTATCGGCCTATTCGAGGTCGCTGAGGAAACGATCCGCATCCACCAGGCGGCGTTCGACGAGGACGACCCGGTGCTGCGGGGTGCGCTGGATGCCGGCGGCGAGTACGCCTGGCGCGTGCGCGGCGAGGAGCACATGTGGACGCCCGATGCGATCGCGAAGCTGCAGCACTCGGCGCGGAGCAATTCCTACGGGACGTATCAGGAATACGCGGCGATCGTCAACGACCAGTCGAAGCGTCACCTGACGTTCAGGGGGCTCTTTGAGTTCACGTTCGGCCGCTGCGCGCCGGTCCCGATCGAGGAAGTCGAGCCTGCCGCCGAGATCGTCAAGCGCTTCTCGACCGGGGCAATGTCGCTCGGCTCCATTTCGACCGAAGCGCACACCGTGCTCGCGATCGCGATGAACCGGATGGGCGGGAAATCCAATACCGGCGAGGGCGGCGAGGACCGCAAGCGCTACGCTAGAGTCGCAGCCGGGGAGACGCTGATGTCACGCCTGGGGCGCGAGCGCGTGGAAGTCGACATCCCTCTCCAGGAGGGTGACTCGCTGAAATCCAAGATCAAACAGGTCGCCTCCGGGCGCTTCGGCGTCACCGCCGAGTACCTGGCGTCCGCCGAGATGATGCAGATCAAGATCGCGCAAGGGGCGAAACCCGGTGAGGGTGGACAGCTGCCCGGGCGCAAGGTGTCGGAGTACATCGCGGAGATCCGCTATGCGACGCCCGGGGTGGAATTGATCTCCCCGCCGCCACACCATGACATCTATTCGATCGAGGACATTGCGCAGTTGATCCACGACTTGAAGAACGCGAACCCCGGGGCCGCGGTCAGCGTCAAGCTCGTCTCCGAGGTTGGCGTCGGCACGGTTGCCGCGGGCGTTTCCAAGGCCAAGTCGGACCACGTGACGATTGCCGGCCACGACGGCGGCACCGGCGCCTCTCCCTGGTCTTCCATCATGCACGCCGGGACGCCGTGGGAGCTCGGGCTTGCGGAGACGCAGCAGACACTGGTGCTCAACCGCCTGCGCGGGCGGATTGCGGTCCAGGTGGACGGGCAGATGAAGACCGGCCGCGACGTGGTCATCGGCGCGCTGCTCGGGGCGGACGAGTTCGGCTTCTCCACCGCGCCGCTGGTCGTCGAGGGCTGCATCATGATGCGCAAATGCCACCTCAACACGTGCCCGGTCGGCGTGGCCACCCAGGACCCGGTGCTGCGCAGGAAGTTCGAGGGCAAGCCCGAGCACGTCGTCAATTACTTCTTCTTCGTTGCCGAGGAAGCGCGCGAGCTGATGGCGAAGCTCGGCATCCGCAAGTTCAACGAACTCATCGGGCGCTCGGACCTGCTCGACATGAAGCAGGGCATCGAGCACTGGAAGGCGAAGGGCCTGAACTTCTCCAAGATCTTTGCCATGCCGCAAATGCCGGCCGAAGTCGCGCGTTACCACAGCGAGAAGCAGGAGCACGGGCTGGAAAAGGCGCTCGACAACCGGCTGATCGAGCTGGCACGGCCTGCGCTCGAGCGCCGCGAGAAGGTCACCATCGAGACGCCGATCCGCAACATCAATCGTACGGTCGGAACCATGCTGTCGTGGGAGATCGCCAAGCGTTACGGGCACGAGGGGCTGCCGGACGACACCATCCATATTCGCTTCGCAGGCTCCGCAGGCCAGAGCTTCGGCGCATTCCTCGCGAAGGGCGTGACGCTCGATCTGATAGGCGACACCAACGACTACTGCGGCAAGGGGCTCTCGGGCGGGCGCATCTCGGTGCAGCCCTCGCCCAAGTTCCGCGGCGAACCGACCGAAAACATCATCACCGGCAATGTCGTGCTCTATGGCGCGATCGCTGGCGAGGCGTACTTCCGGGGTGTTGCCGGGGAGCGTTTCGCAGTGAGAAATTCGGGCGCCCAGGCGGTCGTCGAGGGCGTCGGCGACCACGGCTGCGAATACATGACCGGCGGCAGTGTGGTGGTGTTGGGTAGTACCGGCCGCAATTTCGCCGCCGGCATGTCGGGTGGCATCGCTTACGTGCTCGACGCTGACGGCGAGTTCGTCAAGCGCTGCAACACGTCGATGGTGGCGCTGGAGCCCCTGCACGCCGAGGCCGAGCAGGAGGCGAAGCTCGCGCGCGAGCTGTGGCACGGCGGCGTGGCCGACGAAGCGATCGTGAAGCGGCTGATCGAGAATCACGCGCGCCATACGGGCAGCGCGCAGGCGAAACGCGTGCTCGATCGCTGGAGCGAGTTCCGGCCGAAATTCATCAAGGTATTCCCGAACGAGTACCGGCGCGCGCTGGGCGAGCTCGCCGCCAAGGGACGCAGGATCGCCGCCTGACCGGAGCAGGGGCGCGGGCCCCTTCCGCGCCAGCGGCGGAGCCTTCCCGCTTCCCCCGCACCCCTGGCAGGGTCAGCCGGCGCCTGAAGTGAGCACTTACCATGGGCAAAATCACTGGATTTCTCGAGCACGACCGAGTCGAGGAGGCATACGAGCCGAAGGACGCGCGCAAGAAGCATTACCGCGAGTTCATCCCCCGTCTCACGGATGAGGCGGCGGGCATTCAGGGCGCGCGCTGCATGGACTGCGGCGTGCCCTTTTGCATGAGCGGCTGCCCGGTCAACAACATCATTCCCGACTGGAACGATCTCGTGTACCGCGCGGACTGGCGCTTCGCGATCGAGGTGCTGCACTCGACCAACAACTTTCCGGAATTCACCGGCCGGGTGTGCCCGGCGCCCTGCGAGGAAGCGTGCGTGCTTCGCATCAACGAGGACCCGGTCGGCATCAAGTCGATCGAGCACGCGATCATCGACAAGGCGTGGGAATCCGGTTGGGTCAGGCCCCAACGTCCCGCCCGGAAGACCGGCCGGAATGTCGCGGTCGTGGGCTCCGGGCCCGCCGGGCTTGCCTGCGCGCAACAGCTCGCGCGCGCCGGCCACGAAGTCGTCGTATTCGAGAAGACCGACCGTATCGGGGGGCTGTTGCGCTATGGCATCCCCGATTTCAAGCTGGAGAAACGGCACATCGACCAGCGCATGGAGCAGATGGCGGCCGAGGGCGTCTCGTTCCGCACTGGCGTTTGTGTCGGAACCGAGCGCCCCGGTAAAGGGATTCCCGATTGGTCGAAGGAACTGGTTGCGCCCGGGAAGCTCCTCGCCGAATTCGACGCCGTGGTGCTCGCGGGCGGAGCGGAGCAGCCGCGGGACCTGCCGATTCCGGGCCGTGAGCTCGACGGCATCCACTTCGCGATGGAGTTCCTGCCGCTGCAGAACAAGCGTGTCGCGGGCGATGCCGGCGTCCCCGACCTGTGGGCGACCGACAAGCACGTCATCATCATCGGCGGCGGCGACACCGGCTCCGACTGCGTCGGCACTTCCAACCGCCACGGTTCCAAGTCAGTGACCAACCTTGAGCTGTTCCCGATGCCGCCGGACGTCGAGCGCAACCCGGTTTGGCCATACTGGCCGACGCGGCTGCGCACCTCTTCCTCGCATGAGGAGGGCGTGAATCGCGATTGGTCTGTCGCCACCAAGGCGTTCATCGGTGATGGCGGCAGGGTCAAGGCGCTAAAGGCCGTGCGGTTGGAGTGGAAGGAAGGCAGGATGGGCGAAGTCGCGGGCTCGGAGTTCACGCTGCCCGCCGATCTGGTGCTGCTTGCCATGGGGTTTGTCTCCCCGGTCCAGTCCGTTCTCGACGGTTTCGGCGTGGCGAAGGACGTGCGCGGCAACGCGAGAGCGACCACGGACGGGGCCGGCTGTTACGCCACATCGGTGCCCAAGGTATTCGCCGCAGGCGACATGCGGCGCGGGCAATCGCTCGTGGTATGGGCGATACGCGAGGGGCGGCAATGCGCGCGCGCCGTGGACGAGTTTCTGATGGGATCCTCCGGGCTGCCGCGCTGAACGAATCAGGATTGAGCTGTTAGGATTGAGGATTGAGCGGGAAACCGCGCGGGTCACTCAATCCTCGATCCTCAATCCTCGATCCTGATGTTGAAGAACGACACCCTGATTCGCGCGTTGCTGAGGCAGCCCACGCCCTACACGCCGGTCTGGATCATGCGCCAGGCCGGGCGCTACCTTCCCGAGTACAACGCGACCCGCGCCCGCGCTGGAAGCTTTCTCGCGCTTGCCAAGAATCCCGACCTCGCCACCGAGGTGACGCTGCAGCCCCTCGCCCGCTTTCCGCTGGACGCCGCCATCGTTTTTTCCGACATCTTGACGATCCCGGACGCCATGGGCCTGGGACTGAGCTTCGGCGAGGGCGAGGGACCGCGTCTGGAGCGCCCGCTGCGCGAGGAGCGGGAAATCCGCAAGCTTGTTCCCCCCGATCCGCGGGAGCATCTGGGGTACGTGCTCGATACCGTGCGCCAGGTGCGGGCGGCGCTGAACGACAGGGTGCCGCTCATCGGATTCTGCGGCAGCCCCTACACACTGGCGTGCTACATGGTGGAAGGGGGCGGCAGCGCGGATTTTCGAAACCTGAAGGCGATGCTCTACGGCCGCCCCGAGCTGCTGCACCACATCCTGGAAGTCAACTGCCGCGCCGCCATCGCCTACCTCAATGCCCAGATCGAGGCGGGAGCCCAGGTCGTCATGATTTTCGATACTTGGGGCGGCATGCTGGGCGCCGCGGAGTACCGTGAGTTCTCGCTTTCCTACATGCAGCGCGTCCTGGAGGGCCTCAAGCGCGAGCATCGGGGAGGGCGGGTGCCCACCATACTTTTCACCAAGGGCGGCGGGGGATGGCTCGAGGCGCTGGCCACCAGCGGCTGCGATGCCGTCGGGGTCGACTGGACGGTTGATCTGGGCGCGGCGCGCAAGCGCGTCGGCCAACGCGTGTGCCTCCAGGGAAACCTCGATCCGGCGGTGCTGCTCGCGGGAAGGCAGGCGGTACGCACCGGCGTTTCCGCCGTGCTCGCAGCCTATGGGACGGGTACGGGCCATGTTTTCAACCTGGGCCACGGCGTCTCCCAGTTCACGCCTCCGGAAAATGTCGCCGCGCTCGTGGAGGCGGTTCACGAGCTGAGTCCGGCCTATCACTGAAGACCCGCGCCAGTGCTGGGTTTGCGGACAACCCGCCGCACTTATGCACAGCACGAGCCGGTGCCGCATGGGGCTAGCCGAGGTTGGCCGCCGGTACGACAAAGCTGCTCAACCAGTTGATTTATATGTGTTTTTACTTCCGGGCTTGACTGGGACGCTCAGGATCCCGAGCGTCGATGCGGATTTCAGCGTGCGCAGGTCATGAGCTATCAACACGGTTATCCACAGCAAGGTGTTGATAACGCAAAATTTCCGCTTTCCCTTAATCGGTTGGCGTTTATCCAGGAGGTCCCGCGAAGCATGACGGCGCGCTCCCCGGGGCGTTCGTGGTGCAGGCAATTGCCGGCATGAGCATCATTCGCGTCGCGCTCGACGTCCCGGTCGCCAAGCTGTTCGATTACCGCGCGCAGGAAGCGACCGCCGCCGATGTCGGACACCGCGTGCTGGTGCCGTTTGGGCGGAAGACCGCGGTCGGCGTGATCATCGAGCTCGCTCGTTCCACGGCGGTGCCGGAGGAGCGGCTGAAAAGCGCCATCCGGATATTGCACGAATTCCCGCCGCTCGTGGCCGAGGATCTGCGGCTGCTGCGGTTCGCCGCCGATTACTATCACCACCCGCTCGGCGCAGTGGTGATGGGCGCACTGCCGACGCGCCTGCGCCGTGTCGCCGCTCCCCCGCGACTCAAGAAGCGCGGCCCGGCGACGCGCCAGGAGGCAGGGCCCGCGATCAGGACGGAGTCGATCGAGGCCGCCGCCGCGCCTGAACTCACCACCGAGCAAATGCAGGCCGTATCCAGCATCCGCGTAGGCTTGGGCGGATTTCAGCCGTTTCTCCTCCTCGGGGTCACCGGCAGCGGCAAGACGGAAGTCTACCTGCACGCCGTCGCTGCGGCGCTCGAGGCCGGCAGGCAGGCGCTGGTGCTGGTGCCCGAGATCGCGCTCACACCGCAGCTGGAAGCGCTGGTGCAACATCGATTTCCCAGCACGCATACCGTGAGCTTGCACAGCGCGCTCGCTGAAGCGGAGCGCCTGGAGCACTGGCGCGCAGCGTGCTCCGGGCAAGCGCGCATCGTTCTCGGCACACGGCTCGCCGTGTTCGCTCCGCTGCCGGAGCTGGGCCTCATCGTCGTCGACGAGGAGCAGGA
Organism: Burkholderiales bacterium; assembly: GCA_036398235.1. Classification (GTDB taxonomy): domain Bacteria; phylum Pseudomonadota; class Gammaproteobacteria; order Burkholderiales; family SG8-41; genus SG8-41. The sequence goes on along the minus strand of DASWHI010000039.1, from coordinate 13,696 downwards.
CAGCTCCTTCAAGCAGGGAGAGGGATTCCGCTACTCGGCGCGGGATCTCGCGGTGGTGCGGGCGCGGCAGCGCGGCGTGCCGGTCGTGCTTGTCTCGGCTACGCCCGCGCTCGAAACCTATCACAACGCCGTGAGCGGCCGTTACACGCTGCTCACGCTGTCCAGCCGCATCGGCGCCCCGCCGCCGCGTATCTCCTGCATCGATACGCGCGGCGACAAATTGAGCGATGGGGTGTCGCAGCGCCTGCTCACCGCGCTGCGCGAGCGCATCGCGGCCGGCGAGCAGGCGCTGGTGTTCATCAACCGCAGGGGTTACGCGCCGGTGCTGATGTGCCGGTCCTGCGGGTGGGTATCCGGCTGCCAGCGCTGCTCGGCACGGCTCGTGCTGCACCTGCAGGAGCAGCGCCTGCGCTGCCATCACTGCGGCCATGTCTCGCCGGCGCCGGCAGCCTGTCCGGATTGCGGCAACCAGGATCTCGCGCCGGTCGGCCACGGCACGCAGCGCGTGGAGGAGGCGCTGGCGCGGCTCATCCCGCAGGCGCGCATCCTGCGTATCGACCGCGACACGACGCGCCGGCGCCGCGCCTGGCACGCAATGCGCCAGCGCATCAGGGAGCGCGACGTCGACATCCTCGTCGGCACCCAGATCCTCGCTAAGGGCCACGACTTTCCTCATCTCAACCTGGTGGGCGTACTGAACGCCGACAGCCAGCTCTATAGCGGAGACTTCCGGGCCGCCGAGCGGCTGTTCGCGCTGCTGACTCAGGTCGCAGGACGTGCCGGACGCGGCGGCATCCAGGGCGAAGTGCTGATCCAGACCGAGTTCCCGCACCACCCGCTCTACGCGGCGTTGCGCGTCCAGGACTATCGCGCGTTCGCGGACGACGCGCTCGCCGAGCGCCGGCAGGCGGGATTCCCGCCATTCGTCCACCAGGCGCTGTTGCGCGCGGAGGCGCCGCGACTCGCCACCGCGATCGAGTTCCTCGGCGCGGCCGCGCGCCGCGGCAGGGCGCTCGAGCGGCAGATCACCACATACGACCCGGTGCCGGCCGCGCTGCCGCGGCGTGCCGGCCGCGAGCGCGCGCAATTGCTGGTGCAGTCCGCCTCGCGCAGCCGCCTGCGCGATTTTCTAGACGCCTGGCACAACGCGCTGGCGAGCTCGACCCCCACGCGCGCGCGTTGGTCGATTGACGTCGACCCGCTGGAGTTCTGACGTCGCTTATAATTCCCCCTTTTTCTCCGCGTTCCAGATGACCGCCGCCGCTTCACCCGACCTGCGCTCCCATTTTTCCGCGCTGTTCGAGAGCGCGATTCGGGAAGTCGCGCCCGTGCCGGTGGCGCCCAGCATCGTGCTGGAAAAGCCGCGGCAGGCCGAGCACGGCGACTACGCCTGCAACGTCGCGCTGCAGCTCGCCCGGGCGCTCAAGCGCGCCCCGCGCGAGATCGCAGCGCGGCTGGTGGCCGCGTTGCCGGCTTCGCCCTATCTCGAGAGGGCGGAGGTGGCGGGGGCGGGATTCATCAATCTTTTTCTCAAGCGCTCGTTCAAGCAGCAGGTCGTCAATCGCGTCCTGGAAGCGGGCGCGGCCTATGGAGCCGGGCTGCGGGGCCAACGCAAAAAGGTCCAGGTTGAATTCGTGTCGGCCAATCCCACCGGGCCGCTGCACGTCGGTCACGGGCGCGGTGCCGCCTACGGCGCGAGCCTCGCCAACGTGCTCGCGGCCGCCGGCTTCGACGTGAGCCGCGAATTCTACGTCAACGACTTCGGGCGGCAGATGGACATCCTGGCGCTGTCGACCTGGCTGCGTTACCTCGAGCTCTGCGGCGAAGCGGTGCCCTTTCCGCCGAACGCCTACCAGGGAGAGTACGTGCGCTCCATGGCGCGCGCGATCCACGCCGAGCACGGGACGCGGCTGCGCCACGGAGCCGGGATCTTTGCCGCGGCGCTCGCCGAGCCGGACGAGGAACTCCGCCTCGATGCCATGATCGAGAGCGCGAAGCGCGCGCTCGGCGCCGGCTACGACACCGTTCACCGCTTCGCGCTCGAGGTGCAGCTTGCGGATTGCCGCAGCGACCTCGCCGAGTTCGGCGTCACGTTCGACGAGTGGTACTCCGAGCGCTCGCTCTACGATACCGGCCGGGTCGAGCGCGCGTTGAAGCGGCTCGACGAGCGTGGCCACCTGTACGAGCAGGACGGGGCGACATGGTTCCGCTCGCGCCGCTACGGCGACGAGAAGGACCGCGTGGTGCGGCGCGAAAACGGCCAGTACACCTACTTCGCTTCCGACATCGCCTACCATCTCGACAAGTTCGAGCGCGGTTTCGACATCGCAATCGACATCTGGGGCGCCGACCACCACGGCTACGTGGCGCGCGTGAAGGGCGCGCTCGCGGCACTCGGACTCGATCCGCAACGGCTTACCATCGCGCTGGTCCAGTTCGCGGTGCTCTATCGCGGCGGGGAGCGGGTTCCCATGTCTACGCGCTCCGGGGAGTTCGTCACGCTGCGCGAGCTGCGCAATGAGGTCGGCAACGACGCTGCGCGTTTCTTCTACGTGCTGCGAAAAGCCGAGCAGCATCTCGATTTCGACCTCGACCTCGCCAAGTCGCAGAGCACCGACAATCCGGTCTATTACGTCCAGTACGCGCATGCCCGGGTATGCAGCGTGCTCGAACAGTGGGGGGGCGACGCGGCGGAACTCGCCGGCGCCGATGTGACCGCGCTCCTCGCCGAGCACGAGACCGCGTTGCTTGCCCTGCTGCTCGAATATCCCGATGCGCTGGAGAACACCGCGCGCGATTTCGCGCCGCATCTCATCGCGTTCTATCTGCGCGAGCTCGCCGCGGCATTCCACAGTTATTACAATGCGACGCGCCTGCTGGTGGAGGACGAGAGCGTGAAGCGCGCGCGCCTCGCGCTCGCCGCCGCGGTACGGCAGGTACTGCGCAACGGGCTCGCGCTGCTGGGTGTTTCAGCCCCGGATAGAATGTAAGATACGCGCATGTCTAAGGACTACTATCGCCCCGAGCCGGCCGCCCGCAGCGGCGGCAGCCAGCTCCTCGTCGGCATCCTCATCGGGCTCGTGCTGGGTCTCGGCATCGCGCTCGGGGTCGCGTGGTACATCAACAAGATGCCCAATCCCTTCCTCGCCCGCACGCCGCCCGCCAAGCTCGAGCCCCTGAAGCCCGCCCCGCCCGCGCCTTCAAAAAGCGAGGACAAGACAGCACGCGCGCCCGAGCCGAAGCTGCGCTTCGACTTCTACAAGATCCTCCCGGGCACCGAGGAACCGGTCACGGCCCCGCAGCCTAAGGACGCAAGGAAACCGTCAACGGCAACGGCCGGCGAGACGTTTTTCCTCCAGGCGGGCGCATTCCAGAACCCCCGCGATGCCGATACCCTCAGGGCGCGCCTCGCGCTGCTCGGCGTCGAGGCCCGCATCCAGACCGCGATGCTGCCGGACAAGGGCGTGTGGCACCGCGTGCGCGTGGGGCCGTACACCAGCGTGGAGGAACTCGGCCGCACCCGCGAGACTCTCAAGCAGAACGGCGTCGAAACCACCCTCATCAAGGTGCGCGACGAGCGCCCCTAATTTTTCACGGAGCACGGATGAAGCGACTTGGACGGTATTGGCATTTTGCGGCCTGGTTCCTCGCACTGAGCCTGAGCACCGGCGCATGGGCGCAGCTTACGCCGGGCAAGGACTACCAGCTGATCAACCCGGCCCAGCCCACCACCAGCGGCGCGAAGGTCGAAGTCATCGAGTTTTTCTACTACGGCTGCCCGGGCTGCAACGGCCTGCAGCCCCCGCTCCGGGCCTGGCTCACGAAGAAGCCGGCGGACGTCGAGTTCCGGCGCGCACCCGTGGTATTCCAGGACGCATGGCTGCCGCTCACCACCGCTTATTACGCGTTCGATGCGATGGGCCTCGTCGACAAGCTTCATTATGAGATCTTCAGCGCGATCCATGAGCAGCGGTCCCTCGAGATCAAGGGGCTGCTGCGCGACCAGAAGCCGCTCTTCGACTGGGTCGCGAAGCAGGGGGTGGACCGGCAGAAGTTCGTCGCCGTCTACAATTCCTTCGGGGTGCGCAGCCGCACCAACCGCTCGATCGAGCTGCCCGGACACTACCACGTCACCTCCACGCCGACGCTGGTGGTGGATGGCAAATTCCTCACGACACCCGCCATGGCCGGCAGCTACGAGCGCTACTTCGACGTGCTCGATCAGGTGATCGCCCTGGCGCGCAAAGAGCGCGCCGCGAAGAAGTAGGCCGCAACCCGTGCGCGCCGCGCTCGCGCTGCTCGCGCTCGCATGCGTGGCGGGCACTGCCCACGCGCAGGACATCCGCGCCCGGCAGAACATCGAGTACCGGCTGATCGCCCCGCAGCCGGTCGAGACCGGGGAGCGGATCGAGGTCATCGATTTCTTCTGGTACGGCTGCCCGTACTGCAACGAGCTGCAGCCGGCGCTGGAACGCTGGATCCGGCGCAAGCCCGCCGATGTCGCCTTGCGCCGCATCCCGGCGATCCTCCGGGATTCGTGGGCGCCGCACGCGCGGATCTTCTACACGCTCGAGGAGCTGGGGGAGGTCGAGCGCCTGCACCTCAAGATCTACGAGAGCTATCACGTCGAGCGGTTGCACATGAGCAAGCCCGATGTGATGGTCGAGTGGGCAGCGAAAAACGGCATCGACCGCAAGCGCTGGCTCCAGGCTTACAGCTCCCCCGCGGTCGACGCCAAGGTCCAACGCGCCAAGGAGCTCTCCGCGGCCTACACCGTTCAGGTCACGCCGACGCTCGTGGTGGACGGCCGCTATCTCACCTCCGGCCGGCACGTGCCCTGCTGCGACGTGCGCGACATCGTGCCGATTCTTGAAGACGTGATCCGCCTCGCGCGCCAGCAGCGCAGTCGCCGCTGAAGCGCTCCCTGTTCCGGCGTGGGTCGCGATGCCGCTGATTACTCCACAGTGACGGACTTGGCGAGGTTACGCGGCTTGTCCACATCGGTGCCGCGCAGCACCGCTACGTGGTAGGCGAGGAGCTGCAGCGGGATGACGTGAAGTATCGGGGAAAGCGTCCCGGCGTGCTCCATCAGCCGGATGACGTGGACGCCTTCGCCCTCGGCGACGCGCGCATCGGCATCGGCGAAAACATAGAGCTCGCCGCCGCGCGCACGCACTTCCTCCATGTTCGATTTCAGCTTCTCGATCAGCTGGTCGTTAGGCGCCACCGTCACCACCGGCATGCCGGCGTCCACCAGCGCCAGCGGCCCATGCTTTAACTCCCCGGCGGCGTAGGCCTCGGCATGGATATAGGAAATCTCCTTCAGCTTCAGCGCGCCTTCCATCGCGATCGGAAAGTGGGCGCCGCGCCCGAGGAAGAGCGCGTGCTGCTTCGCCTGGAAGCGGCCCGCCCAGGCGCGCACTTGCGGCTCCACCGCGAGTACCGTCTCCATCGCGCGCGGCAGGTGGCGCAACTGCGCGATCAGCTCTTTCTCCCGGCCGACGGCGAGTCCGCGCCTCAACTTCGCGAGCACCAGCGTCAGGACAAACAGGGCGGCGAGCTGCGTCGTGAAGGCCTTGGTGGAGGCCACCCCGATCTCGGGGCCGGCGCGGGTAAGGAAGCGCAGGCGGGAGGAGCGCATCAGCGAGGATTCGGGGGAGTTGCATACCGTCAGCGTGTCGGTGAGGCCACGTGACTGGGCATGCTTCAGTGCCGCGATCGTGTCCGCGGTTTCGCCCGATTGGGATATTGTCACGACCAGCGTTCCCGGCCGCATCACCGGGTCGCGGTAACGGAACTCGCTCGCGATCTCGACCGCCGCGGGCAGCCCGGCGATTGCCTCGAGCCAGTAGCGCGCCACCAGCCCGGCGTGGTAGCTCGTACCGCAGGCGAGCAGCAGGACCTGGCTTGCGCGGCCCAGGATCTCCTGCGCGTCCGTGCCAAAGAGGTTTGCCTGCAACGACTGCGCGTTGGTGACCATCTCCAGCGTGTTCGCTACCGCGCCGGGCTGCTCGAAGATTTCCTTCTGCATGTAGTGCGCGTACCGCCCCTTCTCGACCGCGTCGGCTGCGAGCTCGCTCCTCGTCGTCGGGCGCCGCGCAGGAGACCCGCTGCTGTCGCGGATGCTGACGCGGTCGGGCCGCACCTCGACCACGTCGCCTTCCTCGAGGTAGACCACGTCACGCGTGCGCGCGAGCAGCGCGGCGGCATCGGAAGCGAGGAAGTTCTCGCCCTGCCCGAGCCCGACGAGCAAGGGCGAGCCCTTGCGCGCGCCGACGACGACACCGGGCTCACCGCTCGAGATGAAGCCGACGGCGTACGCGCCCTCCCATTCCCGGCTCGCCGCCTGGACCGCGTCGAACAGCGGCGTGCCGCCGGCGACGATGGAGTGCACGTGGTGCACCATCGCTTCGGTGTCGGTTTCGGAGGTGAACGCGTAGCCGAGCGCCTTCATCCGCGCGCGGATCGGCTCGTAATTCTCCACGATGCCATTGTGGACGATGCCGATTTCAAGCCCGCCACGCGTCGAGAAATGCGGGTGCGCGTTGGCCTCGGTCGGGGCGCCGTGCGTCGCCCATCGCGTATGCGACAGCCCGGTGCGCGCCTCGAGCCGCCGTTCGCGGGCAAGCTCGTCGAGGCGCGCGACCCGTTCGGTCGAGCGCAGCCGCTCGAGATGCCCGTCACTCAGATAGGCAATGCCGGTCGAGTCGTAGCCGCGATATTCGAGCCGGCGGATGCCTTCGATGAGAAGGTCCACCACGTTGCGCGTGGAGGCCGCGCCGACGATGCCGCACATGACTAGCTTTTCTTCTGAGGCCGTTTCCAGCCGGGGACGGTGACTTGCTTCGCGCGCGCGACGGTCAGCGCGCCCGCCGGCGCCTCCTTGGTGATGGTGCTGCCCGCGCCGATGGTCGCGCCGCGGCGGACGATGACCGGGGCCACCAGCATGGTATCGGAGCCGATGAAGACATCGTCCTCGATCACGGTGCGGTGCTTGGCGCCGCCGTCGTAATTGCACGTGATGGTGCCGGCGCCGACGTTGACGTCGCGCCCGACGGTGGCGTCGCCAATGTACGCAAGGTGGTTCGCCTTGGAGCCGGCGCCGATCTCGGATGCCTTCACCTCGACGAAGTTGCCGATGTGGACCTCCTCCGCGAGCCGCGTTCCCGGACGGAACCGTGCGTAGGGTCCGATCCGGCAGTTGGCGCCGATCTTGGCTCCGTCCACGGAGGTAAACGGCTCGATTCGCGTGCCCGGCCCGACCACGGCGTCCTTGAGCACGCAATTCGCCCCGATCTCCACGCCGTCCGCAAGCCGCACCTCGCCCTCGAACACGCAGTTGACGTCGATGCGCACGTCGGCGCCGCAGACGAGGCTGCCCCGCACATCGACGCGCGCCGGGTCAGCCAGCGTGACGCCGGCTTCCATCAGCCTTGCCGCATGCTGCGCCTGGTAGATGCGCTCGAGCTGGGCGAGCTGCTGCTTGCTGTTGACGCCGAGAATTTCCCACTCCGCGCGCGCCTTGACGGTCGCGACGGCCACCTTGTCCGCGAGCGCCAGCGGTACGACGTCGGTCAGGTAGTACTCACGCTGGGCGTTGCGGTTGTCGAGTTTCGCGAGCCAGCCCTCCAGCCGCGTGGCGGGCAATGCCATGATGCCCGAGTTGACCTCGCGGATGCCGCGCTCCGTTGCGCTCGCGTCCTTCTCCTCGACGATCGCCGTAATCGAGCCGCGGCGGTTGCGGACGATGCGGCCGTATCCGGCCGGGTCATCGAGCTCCGCGGTCAGCAGGGTCAGGCGGTCGCCGCCGCCCGCGATCATCGCTGCCAGCGTTTCCTCGCCGATGAGCGGCACGTCACCATAAAGGACCAGGGTCAACCCTGCGGTCTCCAGGCGCGGCAGCGCCTGCGCCAGGGCGTGTCCGGTTCCGAGCTGCGGCTGCTGCTTGACGAACGTCAGGCCGTCGGTCCGCAGCGCCTGCGGCACCTGCTCGCCACCGTGGCCATACACGACGCAGATGCGCGCGGGCTTGAGCGTGCGCGCGGCGGCGATCACGTGCTCGATGAGCGGCTTCCCGCCGAGCGGCTGCAGGGCCTTGGGCAGGCGCGAGCGCATGCGCTTGCCCTGGCCGGCCGCAAGGATGACGACGTTGAGCCCCGAAGGCATCTGGAAATTATCGCACAAACATCAACTTAGGCGCTGGATCAGATAGCGCGCGACGGCTTCACGCTGCCCGGCATCGAGGCTCAGCCCGGCTTTGGTGCGTCGCCACAGCACGTCCTCGGCGCTCGCCGCCCATTCCTGCTCGACCAGGTAGTCGATCTCGCGCGCATAGAGCTCCGCGCCGAAATAAGCGCCCAGATCCGCAGCGGCGGCGGCATTCCCGAGGACATCGTACGCGAGCGCACCGTGGCGTCGCGCCAACGCCCGCAACAGCGGCTGCGGCAGCTGCGGATGTCGCTCCTCGAGCCGCTGCAGGAAGCGCGACACATCTCCCGCCGGGAATGTGGCGCCGGGCATAGGCGCGTCTGCGGTCCAGGCCGGTCCCATGCCGGGAAACCACGGCGCGAACTTCTCGATCGCGTACTCGGCGAGGCGGCGGTAGGTCGTGATCTTGCCGCCGAAGACCGAAAGCACCGGCGCAGCGCCCTGATCGGTGTCGAGCCGCAGCACGTAGTCGCGGGTCACCGCCGAGGGGCTCGCCGAGCCGTCATCGTAGAGCGGCCTCACGCCGGCGTAGCGCCAGAGGACCTCGGCCGGACTGACGGCACGCCGCAGATAGCGGTTGGCGGCGCGGCACAGGTACTCGACTTCGGCCACGCTCGCCTCGGGCCGCGACGGGTCGCCGTCGTGCGGAACGTCGGTGGTGCCGACGAGGGTAAAGCGCTCTTCGTAGGGAATCATGAACACCACGCGCCGGTCGTCGTTCTGCAGGATGAAGGCGTGCTCGCCTTCGTAGAGCCGCGGCACGACGATGTGACTGCCCCGCACGAGGCGCACGGCATCGGCACTCGGCTGTCCGAGCCGCTCGTTCAGGACCTGCTTCACCCACGGCCCGGCTGCGTTCACCAGCGCGCGCGCGCGTACCTCCTCGCCCGAGGAGAGCCGGACTTGCCAGCCGCCGGGTTCGCGCCGCGCCGCCACGCACTCGGTGCCGACCAGGACGCGCGCGCCGCGCGCCGCCGCATCGTGGGCGTTGGCGATCACCAGGCGCGCATCGTCGACTCGGCAGTCGGAGTACAGGAAGCCGTGCTTTAGCGCGGGGGCGAGTCCAGAGCCGTACGGCGGCGCGTCCAGCCGCACCGCCCGCGATCCGGGCAGCAGCGAACGGCGCGCCAGGTGGTCGTAGAGAAACAGCCCCGCGCGGATCATCCAGCGCGGCCGCAGCTCGGGCACGTGCGGCATCACGAACGAGAGTGGCCACGTGAGGTGCCCCGCGACCCGCAGCAGGGTTTCGCGCTCTGCCAGCGCCTCGGCGACCAGCCGGAACTCATAGAGCTCGAGGTAGCGCAAGCCGCCATGAATGAGCTTCGAGGAGGCCGAAGAGGTGGCGTTGGCGAGGTCGCCGCGCTCGACCAGCACCACCGAGAGGCCGCGCCCGGCGGCATCGCGCGCGATGCCGGCGCCGTTGATGCCGCCGCCGATCACGAGCACGTCGCAGCTCATTTCCATGCCAGCGGAAAGCGTACGCTGATCGCGACGCCGTCGCCCGAGGGAAGGTTCGCCGCCTCGATGCGCCCGCCATGGAACTCGGCGATGAGCCGGGCCACGTAGAGTCCCAGCCCCAGGTGCGGCGCGCCGGCACTGCGGCCTTCGCGCACCGAGATCATCGATTCGAACAGGCCGGTGCGCATCTCGGCGGGCAGGCGCGGGCCGCGGTTGGACACGACCAGCACGGCCGCGCCTGCCGCCTCCTCCAGCGTCACGCGCACCGGGGCGTCCGCGCGCGAAAAATCCACCGCGTTCTCGGCCAGCTTGTCGAGGAGCTGCGCGGCCAGGTCGGGGGAGCCCTCGAGCTCCATGCGCCGCGCCGGCAGCTCGAGCTCGAACGAGGTCCGCGGATACGCGGCGCGATAGCCCTCGACGCAGCCGCGCACCACCTCGCGCAAGTCGTAGCGGCTGCGCTCCACGCCCGACAGGCTCTGCTCGAGCCGCGAAGCCTCCATCATGCGCTCGAGGATGCGGTGCAGACGCGCCAGTCCCTCCTCGGCCCGCTCGATGTAGCGGCGCGCGTCCCCGTCGCCGGAGGCGAGCTTGAGGTTCTCGAGCGAGGAGCGAACCACCGCCATCGGCGTGCGCAGCTCGTGCGAGAGCCGGCCGGCCATGCTTTCGAGGTAGGCGTAGTGCTGCGCCAGCCGCTCGAGCACCGCCGAGAAGCTGCGCGACAGGTCGCCGATCTCGTCGGACGCCTCCGAGCCCGCGGCGAGGCGCGTAAGGCGTCCGCGCGCGTCGATCGCCGACTCGGCCTCGTCGCGCAGGCGGCGAATGCGCATCGACAGGCGCGTGGCGAAAGCGATCAGCAGGAGCGCCGCGCCGGCAAAGGCGGCGAGGGTCAGCAGCAGCAGGCGCTCCATCGCCTGGCTCTTCATCGACACGATCGGATTGGTGGTCTCCTCCGCCACGACGGCGCCGACCACCTCGTCGCCGCTCCAGATCGGGTGCGCCGCCGAGACCACCACGGCGCGCCCGTCCAGCGTGCGGCGGGTGCGCGTCGCCGGCGTGCCCTGCAGCGCCGCGGCGATGTCGCGGCCGCTGCCGAGGAGGTTCTCGGGCTGCGCTTCGGCGAAGTCCTCCGTCGGCCGCTGGATGAGCCACCCGGCGAGCGGATGCCACCAGCGCGGCTCCACGCCTTCGGCAGGGCGCTTCAGCTCGCCCGCCATCGCGACGACCTGGCTGCCGCGGTTGACCACCCAGATGCGCGACGAGGCGCGCTGCACGCCCAGCAGGATCGCCGCGACTTCTTCCTCCCTGGAAGAGACCGACAGCAGCTGCGGCCGTTCATGCAGCGCCGTCGCCACGGCGCGCGCAGTGGCGAGGAGCGTCTGTTCCTGCCCTTCGAGGAGGAAGCGCTCCACCTCGTTCACGTACAGCGTTCCCGCCCAGGGCAGGGCGAGCAGCACCAGCGTAAGCAAGGCGAGCTTGAGACGCAGGCTGAAGCGCCAGCGTCTCATGGGTCACTGCAACGCTTCAGGATTTCCACCGGTAGCCGATGCCGTAGACCGTGTCGATCGCTTCGAAGCGCGGGTCGGCGGCGAGGAATTTCCGGCGCATGCGCTTGACGTGCGAGGTGATGGTGCCGTCGTCGACCACGAGCTGCGCCTCGCGCATGAGCTGCTCGCGGCTCTTGACGTGACCCGGATGTTTGGCGAGGGCGTGCACCATCCAGAACTCCGTCAGCGTGAGCGGCACGCTCTGTCCGCGCCAGCGCACGCTGAAGCGCTTCACGTCGAGCTCGAGCGGCCCGCGCTCGAGCCGCTCCTCGGCTGCCTGCGGCTCGGCCGCGAGCTCGGCGCGCCGGAAGAGCGCGGCGATGCGCGCCAGCAGGTGCGGCAGGCTCACGTCCTTGGTCAGGTAGTCGTCGGCGCCCAGCCGCAGCCCCGCCACCACGTCGAAGTCGCTGTCGCGCGCCGTGAGAAAGATGATCGGCAGCGCCGCCGAGAGCGCGCGCAGGTCCCGGCACAGCGCGAACCCGCCGTCGACGTCGGCGCCCAGGCCGATATCGATCAGGGCCAGGTCGGGAAGGCGCGTGCGCAGGGCGCCGAGCGCCTCCTGGCGTCCGGCGTAGGCGGCGACCTCGAAGCCATGCTTGCGCAGCGCTTCGGCGTAGTTGGCTCGGATGGCCGGGTCGTCTTCGACGATGGCGATGCGGCGGGACATCGCGGCCGACTATAGCCGAACGCGGCATCCCGGGGAGGCGGCGTCAGCACTTTGCCAGAATTGATCGGCGCCGCGCCCCCGGTATGCCGCGCCGGGGCCTGCGCGAAGGCGCTCAATCCAGCTTGAGTCGAACTCTAAGGGAGGTCTGGAATGAGCGAAATGATCCGCTTTGTCGCGCTTGCCGCGGCGCTTGGCCTTGCGGCCGGGATGGTGCTCGGCGGCGTGGCGCTGCTGCTCGCCGGTCCGGCGCATGCGCACGAGCCCGCGACGCGCGGTGCGATGAATCTCGAATGCGTGCCGGTACGCGTGCCATCGCCGCCGCCGCGGCTCGAGACATGAAGCCCCTGCGCGACGAGGCGCTCGGGGTGGAATGCGCATGGGCGCCCCGGCCCGAAGCGCCGGCACCGAGCCGGCTCTGGCTCGGCATCACGGCCGTCCTGCTGTGCCTGGGCGCCTGGCAGCTCTTCGGACGCTGGATCTACGTGCTGCTGGCTTTCTTGAGCTGATCGAGCTTCAGCACCTTGACCTGCACCTCCGCGCCGTCCTTCGCCTGGGCGCGAACCCTGGCATGCTGGCTGCGCCGCACGCGCTCGAAGGTCCTGCGCACATCGGTGTCGAAGCTCGGACGGTAGCGGAACTCGGAATCGAGGATATGTTTCATCGGATCTCCTACGCTGGCGGTCCGATTGTTTCAGGGTGCGGCCGCAGCCGCTTGCTGCGCCCTTTAGTCTCGCCGGACTATCCCGGTCGCTGGATCACGACAAACGGCCTATTTCTTCCGCAGTTTGCGGATCGCGGCGAGTTGCGCGGCGAGCATCGCCATTTCGCTTTCCACCGTGGCGATCTCCTGCTTGTCCTGCGCGGTCCGGCGCGCCTCTTCCGCCTTGCGCAGGGCTTCGGTGGCCTTCGCCTCGTCCAGGTCTGCCCCCCGGATCGCGGTGTCCGCGAGGACCGTGATGACTTTCGGCTGCACCTCGAGGATGCCGCCGGCCACGAAGATGAGCTGCTCCTCGCCCCCGCCGGCCGGCGTGATGCGCACCGCGCCGGCGCGGATGCGCGTGATCAGCGGCGCATGGCGCGGATAGATCCCCAGCTCCCCTGCCTCGCCAGGCAGCACGACGAAGGTCGCCTCGCCGGAGTAGATCGACGCTTCGGCGCTCACGACGTCAACGTGGATGGTGGCCTCCGCCATTATTTTTTCGCGGCCTCTTTTTTCATCTCTTCGGCTTTCGCGAACGCTTCCTCGATCGCCCCGACCATGTAAAACGCCTGCTCGGGAAGCGCGTCGCATTCCCCGGCGACGATCATCTTGAAGCCCTTGATGGTGTCCTTGAGGGAGACATACTTGCCGGGCGTACCGGTGAAGTTCTGGGCAACCGTAAAAGGCTGGGACAGGAAGCGCTGGATCTTGCGCGCCCGCGCCACCGCCAGCTTGTCTTCCGGAGAAAGCTCGTCCATGCCGAGAATGGCGATGATGTCGCGCAGCTCCTTGTAGCGCTGCAGCGTGGCCTGCACCGAACGCGTCGTGTTGTAGTGCTCATCGCCGATCGTGTTCGGGTCGACCTGGCGCGAGGTCGAGTCGAGCGGGTCGACCGCCGGATAGATGCCGAGCGAGGCGATGTCGCGCGACAGCACCACGGTCGCGTCGAGGTGGCCGAACGTCGTCGCGGGGGACGGATCGGTCAGGTCATCCGCAGGTACGTATACCGCCTGGATGGAAGTAATCGATCCGGTCTTGGTCGAGGTGATGCGTTCCTGCAGACGGCCCATCTCTTCCGCGAGCGTCGGCTGATAGCCCACCGCCGAGGGCATCCGGCCG
>DASWHI010000038.1:0-4974 GCA_036398235.1 Burkholderiales bacterium | reverse complement strand
ACTCCACCCAGCACGTACTGCCACCACGGCACCAGCGTGCTCAGGTACTCCCGCAGGAAGACCACGATCCCGGCGCCGATCGCCCCTCCCACCAGGGTTCCCGGCCCCCCCAGCACCACCATCAGCAGCGCATCCACCGAGGTGGCGAGAACCACGTCTTCGGGGCTGACCAGGCCGTGCGCGTGCGCCCACAGCACCCCGGCGAGCCCGCCGAAACCGCCGGCAATGATGAACGCGATGTATTTGTGCAGCCACGTGTTATAGCCGAGGATGCGCATCCGCAGCTCGTTCTCGCGTATGCCCACCAGGCTGCGGCCGAACGGCGACCTGGCCAGGAGCGCCATCGTCGCCAGGGAAACCGCGAAAAACGCGAACACCAAATAGAAAAAAGTAACGTCGTCCGCGAGCTGTATTCCGAACGAGGGCCGGGGCGGAAGCACGATGCCGTTGTCCCCGCCGGTCAGGGAGTTCCACCGGTAGGCGAGTCCCCATACGCACATTCCGAGCGCCAGGGTGATCATCAGGAAATAGACACCGCCGGCGTGGACCGCAAAGAGGCCGAAGAACGCCGCCGTCGCCACGCCGATCAGAATGCCCAGAACGACCACCACCCAGAACGTCCAGTCGAGTCCGAACTGGAGTTTGCTCGCCAGGATCGCGGTGAGGTAAGCGCCCATGCCGAGGTACGCCGCCTGGCCGAGCGAGGGCAGCCCCGTGAAGCCCAGCAGGATATCCAGGCTCATCGCGAGGATGGCGAATATCAGCGCGTGCGTGACGAGAACGATGATGTACGAGCCGGAGTGCGGCGTGATGAGAAGCACGGCGAGCAACGCCGCGATGACGATCAGCAGTTTGCGCCGGCCGTCCATCCTCACTCCCGCCCGAACAGGCCCGTCGGCTTCAACGCGAGGATCAGGACCATCGGCGCGTACAGCGTGAAATAGGAGACCTCCGGGAACAGCGCCTTGCCGAAGTTGTCCGCCAGCCCGACCAATAGGCTCCCCACGGCCGCCCCGGTCAGGCTCCCCATGCCCCCGATGATCACGACCGCGAAGGCGATGGGCAGGATCGCGAAATCCAGCCCCGGATAGACGCCGAGAAACGCGCCTCCGATGACGCCTCCCAGTCCGGCGAGGAACGCGCCGAGCGCAAAGATGAACATGGACACGCGGGAGGTATTGATCCCAACGCCGCGCGCCATCTCCGAATCATCCACCGTTGCGCGCACCATCGCCCCCATGCGCGTCTTTTCCATCGTGAGCCACAGAACCAGGCCCACGAACAGCGCCATGCCGATCATGAAGATCCGGTAGATCGGGAAATAGAATCCGCCGATGACCGCGCTCTCCTTCAGGATCGCGGGTGGAACGATGTCGAAGTTGTCTCCGCCCCAGATGTCGAGCGCCGCCTGCTGAAACAAGTAGGCGAAACCCACGCTCAGCAGCACCTGCCGCAGGGGATCGAAGCCGAGCGGCCTCAGGAACACCCGCTCCATCAGCAATCCCACCACGGCGACGGCCAGCGCCGCCGCCGGCAGCGCCAGCACCCAGGATCCCGTCGTCCAGATCACCGTGAGCGCGACGTAGCCGCCGATCAGGAAGAAGGAGCCGTGCGCGAGGTTGACGATGCGCATGACCCCGAAAATCAGGGAGAGGCCGCTCGCGAGCAGGAACAGCAGGGCGCCGTAGGAAATGCCGTTGAACGCCTGGATCACCCAAAAGTTGGTATCCAATCCCCTCCCTCACCCTCCCCCGTCAAGGGGGAGGTTTTCCAGATCTTCCCTCCCCAGGCAAGGGGGAGGGTTTCCAGATCTTCCCTCCCCCCTTGAGGGGGAGGGATGGGGTGGGGGGTTACTGCGGCTCGATCTTCGCGATGGTCGGCACGTCCGGCAGCGCGGTGAGTCGCATGACGCCTTCAGCTTCTCATCCACGCACTGCCCCAGATGTTGAGCGTGTACTCGGTGTTCGGCCAGACGCGCGGCGGCTGATCGGGCGTGAAGGTCTCGAGCTCCGCGGAAAGCTCGAGCTTGTTGCCGTCCACGTCCCGCACCATGAAGAAGAGATTGTTGCCGGGACCGTGGCGCCCGGGTCCCCAGAACATCGGGATCCGCTCCCGGCCGAAGCCGTCGGCCCAGTCGCGGATGTCGTTCCAGCACGTCGTCTCGTAGGCGTGGTGATCGAGCTCGTTCTTCGAGCCGACGAAGAACGCGAGGCTGTGGTGCTCGTGGTCGGAGCGCAGAAAGAACGCGGCGAGCGAGCCATCCTCGTTCTCGACCCGATCCGAAACCGCGAATCCAACTCGCTTCACGTAAAACTCCACCAGCGGCTCGATTGCCGTCGTCTGGAATACCACGTGCTGGAGCCGCCCCGGCCGCGGGTCGGGATAGCTTTTTGCCGGCGCCACGCCGAACACGATGCGGCGCCCCTGCGGGTCGCGGATCGCGAACGATCCCTCGGAGAACAGGGGCGAGCGAACCGTCTCGAGGTTGCCCACCGTGGCCGCGAGCTTCGCGCGCAGCCGCTCCAGTGCCGCCACGTCCTGCACCGCGAACGCAATGAACGCGGGCGCGCCGTCCGGCCCTTTGCTGACGAGCAGGCGGCGCTGCCCGCCGGCCAGCACGCAGGTGCCGTCCTCAGCGCGCGAGGACTTGAGCTCGAGCAGGCTTGCGTAGAAGCGGGAGAGGCGCTCGGGGTCCGTGCTGTGCAAGTGCAGGTGATGCAGCGTCGCGGGGGTCGTCGTCTGCAGCGTTTCCATGGCTAGTGCCGATCCAACTTAAATCGACAAAACGATTACCGCTTTCGATTCATCTCGCTTCGTGCCCCCGCCATTCCGTCAAGATCAGCCCGAAATAGTTGGAACGGCACTAGTCGCCCTTGATGCCCGCCAGCTTGATGATCTTGCTTTTGGCGTTGAGTGTATCATTCCTCCCGCCGCGCGGGCCGCACACGAATCTCGCCGCAAGGACTGGAAAGCACTAAGAAGTTCCAGGACTTATCATTGACAGCCTGTTGATATTCTTTCGTCACTCTCGCGGAGGCGGGAGTCCAGACCATCAGACTGTTCTTATTCAGAGTCTTCTGGATTCCCGCCTCCGCGGGAACGACAAGCTCGCCAAGGGTACAGGATGCGGTTATGCCGCTTTGACAACGACCGCCTCGGACTCGTCGAGGGCGATGAGGTGCGGGACGTCACTGCCGCGCTCGACGTTCTGCCGCACCACGCCTGGCCCCTGCCGCGATTCGATCCACTCATCGCGAACCTGCCCGCTGTGCGCGCGCGCATCGAATCGATTGCTGCCGGCGCGCCGCGCCGGCCGCTTTCGGGAGTCAAGCTCTTGAGCCCCGTCGCGAACCCCGGGAAAATCCTCGCCGCGCCCGTGAATTACCGGAAGCACCTCGAAGAAGCGCGGGGAGACCCGGCGATCCACCACCAGAAGCAGGTCGCCGAGATCCAGAAAGTCGGGCTGTTCCTCAAGGCAACCAGCTCGCTCGTGGGCCCGGGCGAGGGGGTCGTCTTGCGACACCTCGACCGCCGTAACGACCACGAAATCGAGCTCGCGGCAGTCATCGGCAAGGCCGGGCGGGACATCCCGCGCGCGCGGGCATTCGAGCATATTGCGGGCTATTGCATCGCGCTCGACATGACGGTGCGGGGGCCGGAAGAGCGCAGCCTGCGCAAGTCCGTGGACAGCTTCACCGTCCTCGGTCCCTGGTTCGTGACCGCCGACGCGGCCGGCAACCCCTCCGCGCTGGACCTGCGGCTCGCAGTGAACGGCGAGTTGCGCCAGCAAGCGAATACGCGCGACCTGATACTGGGCATCCCCGAGCTGATCGAGTTCGCGACCGCCTTCTATACAGTACACCCGGGAGACATCTTGCTGACGGGCACGCCCGAGGGCGTAGGCCCCGTGCAGCCAGGGGACCGACTGGTTGCCGAGATCCAGGGAATCGGTAGCATGGAGGTGGCGGTGCGCGCCGTCGCATGATGCGCCGCGATCCCGGGGCGGGTATCCCGGAACACACAAGCGCGAAACTTCACGATAAACTGTTCGGAGTGCACTGCGAATCATCCATCTGACACGGGACCAAGTACACGGGAGGAGTTCATGCGAATCAAGCACCTCATAGGAATCCTGGCGGCCGGTGCGGCTTTAGTGCTCGCCGCGGCATCGCCGGCGCAGACGATCAAGATCGGAGTGATCAATACCTACTCCGGTCCGTTCGCGACGCTCGGCGATCTGATCGACAAGGGCTTCAAGCTCTACATGAAGCAGAACGCCGACAAGCTGCCGCCCGGGGTGAAGATCGAGCTCATCATCCGCGATGATGGCGGCCCGAATCCCGACAAGGCAAAGCAGCTGCTCCAGGAGCTGATCGTACGCGACAAGGTCCAGTTCCTCACCGGTGTCGTCTTCACGCCGAATGCCCTGGCCATGGCGCCGCTCACGGCGGAAGCCAAGCTGCCATTCTTCATTATGAATGCCGGCACCTCGGTGATCACCGAGCGCTCGCCCTATATCGCGCGCTTCTCCTTCACGCTGTGGCAGTCGTCCTACCCCCTCGGCGCCTGGGCGTCGCGAAGATACAAGCGCGCCTACATCGCGGTTAGCGATTTTGCGCCCGGCCACGACAGCGAGGCAGGGTTCGAGCGGGGATTCACGGAAGGCGGCGGCAAGATCATCGGCAAGGTGCGCATACCGCTTGCCAATCCGGATTTCGTCCCGTTCATGCAGCGGGTGAAGGACGCCAAGCCCGACGTGCTGATGGCGTTTACCCCGGCGGGTCGCCAAGCGACGCAGATCATGAAGGCCTACGGTGACCTCGGCCTCGATAAGGCGGGCATCAAGTTCATCGGCCCGGGAGACATCACCACCGACGAGGAGCTGCCCAACATGGGCGACGTGGCGCTCGGCGTCATCACCATGCATCACTACTCGGCCGCCGCCACTCGTCCCGCCAACAAGGCGTTCATCGC
>DASWHI010000037.1:0-9376 GCA_036398235.1 Burkholderiales bacterium | reverse complement strand
GTTGCGGTACACTTCCGCCCTTTTCGAGCGTTATTTGCCCCATGCTGCTTCACGCCGCGACGATCTTCCTCAGCGCGTTCCTGCTGTTCCTGGTCCAGCCCGTCATTGCCAAGCAGATCCTGCCGTGGTTCGGCGGTGCGGCCGCGGTGTGGGCGACCTGCCTGGTCTTCTTCCAGTCGGCGCTGCTCTTCGGCTACGCCTATTCCGACTGGACGACGCGCTTCCTCGCCCCGCGCAGGCAGGCGTGGCTGCACATCGCGCTGCTCGCGCTGAGCCTGCTGATCCTGCCCATCATTCCGGGCGCGCAGTGGAAACCGGGCGAAGAGGGCGGCGAGCCCACCCTGATGATACTGGGCCTGCTGGGAGCGACCATCGGCCTGCCGTACTTCCTGCTCTCGACCACGAGCCCCCTGGTGCAGGCGTGGTTCTGGCAGCGCTTCCGGCATGCGGTGCCGTACCGGCTGTTCGCGCTGTCGAACTTCGCGTCGTTGATGGCCCTGCTCTCCTACCCGGTGCTGATCGAGCCGTTCGTGCCGCTCCTCGCGCAATCGTGGCTGTGGTCGTCCGCTTATTGCGTGTTCGTTCTGCTGTGCGGCGCGACCGCGTTACTGAGCACGCGGGGTCCCGCCCCGGCCTCTGCGCCGGCCGCGCATGCGGGCGGCGCCGGAGAACCTGCGCCCGCCATCGGTGACCGGCTGCTCTGGATCGCGCTCTCGGCGATGGGCTCGTCCCTGCTGCTCGCGGTCACCAACCACCTGACGCAGAACATCGCCTCGATCCCCTTCCTGTGGGTGGTGCCGCTCTCGATCTACCTCCTGACCTTCATCCTGTGCTTCGACCATCCGCGCTGGTACCACCGGGGGGTATTCATCGCGCTCGCGGCGGTGCTGCTCCCGGTAATGGCGTGGTATTCCGACTCGCTCGAGCTGTGGACTGCGGCGCCGCTCTACGCCGCGGGGCTGTTCGTGTGCTGCATGTTCTGCCACGGCGAGCTCACCCTGCTCAAGCCCGCGCCGCGCCACCTGACGACGTTCTACCTCATGGTATCCATCGGCGGCGCGATCGGCGCGCTGCTGGTCGGCGTCGCGGCGCCGATCCTGCTCTCCGGCTATTACGAGCTCGGGATCGCGCTCACGGCGTGCGCGGCGCTCCTTTACCACCGCACGCTGGCCGGCCGCTGGTGGCTTGCCGCCGCCACGCTGGCAGTGGTCGTCGCGACCGCCGCATTCACCGTGGCGGGTGTGACCGAGTACCTGAAGAATACCCGCGTCATCGTGCGCAACTTCTACGGCGTGGTGCGCACGCGCGACTACGCGACGCCGGTGGCGTTCCGAGCGATGTACCACGGCGGCATCAATCACGGCGGGCAGCTGCTCGAGGCCGCGCTGCGCGGCCGGCCCACCAGCTACTTCGCTCCGACCAGCGGCTACGGCCGCGTCTTCGCGAGCCTGCCCGACGCCCCGCGGCGCGTCGGCGTGATCGGCCTCGGGGCGGGCGCGCTCGCGGCCTACGCCCGGGCGGGGGACGCGTTCCGGTTCTACGAGATCGATCCCCAGGTCGCCGCCGTCGCGGTCTCGGAATTCACCTATCTCCGCGACAGCCCGGCGCAGGTGGACATCGTCCTGGGGGACGGCCGGCTCTCGCTCGAGCGGGAACCCCCCCAGAACTACGATGTTCTCGCCGTCGATGCCTTCTCCGGGGACTCCATTCCGATGCACCTCATCACGCGCGAGGCGATGGCGGCATACCTGCGCCATTTGAAGCCGGACGGCGTGATCGTGTTCCAGGCGACCAACCGCTTCGTCGACATCGCGCCGGTGGTCGAGCGCCTGGCCGCGTCGTTCGACCTGACCGCGGTGCTGGTGTCGGATGTTGCCGAGAGCGACGAAGGAGCGGACTACTGGGTCTCGGATACGGACCAGATCATCGTCACGCGAAACGCGCGATTGCTGGCGGCCGAGCCGATCCAGTCCGTCGCCGAGCCGCTGCCGCCGCGCCCGGATTTCCGGATCTGGACCGATGATTTCTACAACTTGTTGCGCATTCTCAAGCGATGAGCGGTACGCAATGAGCGGTGAGCAGTGACCCGTGGAACTTTTTCACAGTTGCAACCAAGCTGTCGCTTACCGGCGACCGCTTACCGCTCGCCGTTTTGATGAATTTTTGAGCAAACCAGACACGACCACGTGGTTACGCCGGATGCACGGCAGTCCGCCGCGGTTACCCACAACGTTATCCACAAAAATTGTGAATTGTTTACAGGCGCTCCCTGACGCGCGGGAGTGCTTCCCGACCAAAGCACCGGAATTCATTCCCGGCGCCTGAATATACAAGGAGTTGCGGCATCCCTGCCGCGCGGCTTCCTACCGGGCCAGGTAACGGCCCGGGCCGTCAGAATTGGGCGTTAGGACCCGCTCCAATCCGCTGCCCGGAGCTGCGCCCTTAGCGACCCGTGGTCACAGGCCGCGAATGAAGCCCTCGATGCCGCTTAACAGCATCTCGACCGCGATGGCGGTGAGGATGAGGCCCATCAGCCGCTCGAAGGCAAGCAGCGCCTGCTCGCCCGCGAGATTGGCGATGCGCTCGCCGGCCGTCAGCACCCCCGCCGACACCAGCAATGCAATGGTGACGACAACGCACCATTCGAGCACGCGTTCCGGCGCCCGCGTAACCAGCAGCATCACGGTCGCAATGGCGGCCGGCCCCGCGATCGCGGGCGTGGCGAGCGGCACGATGAACGGCTCCCCTCCTGCGCCCTCCCCGAACACGCCCTCCGGGTGCCGGAAGATCATCCGCAGCGCGATCAGGAACAGGATGAGGCCGCCGGCGAGGGTGAGCGAGGCGTCGGAGAGGCTGAGAACGCCAAGGATGGTTCCGCCAAAGAAGACGAATGCCAGCAGCACGGCCAGGGCGATGGCGCACTCGCGCAGGATGACCCGGGCGCGCCGCGCCGGCTCGACATTCCGCAGCGCCGAGACGAACAACGGGATGTTCCCGACCGGGTCCATCACCAGCAGCAGGATCACGAGGGCCGAGATGAACGAGATATCCATCGCAAGGGTGCGCCGGAAAGCGACAGTTTATGCGCAAACCGCTTTGAATATTGCTAGAATCTCCGGGATTTCCTCCTGCTTGGTAACCCCGTTCAATCGCTTCCCATGCCGGACGCCAGGGTACAGTCTGCGATCGCGCACTGGGCGCCGCGCTTCGTGTCGAACGGAGTGCCGCTGACCGATTTCGAGGAAGTGACCGCAGGCGTCGAGCGCTGGGAGGACTGGTGCCGCGCCTGGTGCGCGCGCGCGGCGGTCCATGAGGAGCTCGGGCGCAGGAGCCTGGCGGACGGATACCGGCTTTCCGCCGGAGAGCACCTGACGCGCGCCGCGGTGTGCTACCACTTCTCCAAGTTCGTTTTCGTCATCGACTACGAGCAGATGAAGGCCGCGCACCGCAAGGCCGTCGAATGCCGCAATCTCGCGCTGCCGCTGCTCGATCCGCCGGGCGAGCGCGTGGCGATTCCCTACGAGGGCAAGCAGCTCTACGGCAACCTCCGCAAGCCGCGCGGCGTGGCGAAGCCCCCCGTCCTCGTCATGTGCATGGGCCTCGACTCGACGAAGGAGGAAATGGATGTCAACGAGGGCGTCTTCCTCGCGCGCGGTATCGCGACCCTCACTTTCGACGGGCCCGGGCAGGGCGAAGGGGAATACGACTTTGCGATCCGCGGCGATTACGAGGTCGCGATCAATGCCGTGCTGGATTACGTCGGGAGCCGCGGCGATCTCGACGCCACGCGCACCGGCCTGTGGGGCGTCTCGCTGGGCGGTTATTACGCGCCACGCGCGGCCGCTTTCGAGAAGCGCGTCAAGGCGTGCATCGTGCTCTCGGGGCCGTTCGAGTGGGTGGAATACTTTGACAAGCTGCCCGAGCTTACCCGCAATACATTCCAAGTCCGCTCCCGGAGCCGGACCCCGGGGGAAGCGCGCAGCCGCGCCGCGACGCTGACCCTGAAGAGCGTGGCGAAGAACATCACCTGCCCGCTCTTCATCGTCGCCGGCAAGCAGGACGGCATCGTGCCGTGGGAGGAAGGCGAGCGGCTTGCAGCGGCGGCGTCCGGGCCGGTGGTGCGCTGTTTTCTCGAGGACGGCAATCATGTCGCCAACAACCGGGTG
This sequence comes from Burkholderiales bacterium, assembly GCA_036398235.1. Taxonomy (GTDB): domain Bacteria; phylum Pseudomonadota; class Gammaproteobacteria; order Burkholderiales; family SG8-41; genus SG8-41. The sequence goes on along the minus strand of DASWHI010000037.1, from coordinate 5,210 downwards.
TACCGGTATCGGTCACAGTCCGCGGACTGGATGGCGCGGCAGCTCAGCGTCACGCCGGTGTAACCGTAAAAATGGATACCACCGCGGGAAAGTCCAAAGACAAGCGCGTCGAGGCCGCCATATCGCACTGGGCGCCGCGCTTCGTTGCGAACGGCGTGCCGCTCACGGATTTCCAGGAGGTGACGGCGGGCTGCGACCGCTGGGAGGACTGGTGCGCGGCGTGGAGCGCGCGCGCGGCGATCCACGAGGCGCTCGGCGAGCAGGCGCTGAAGGACGGTTTCAAGCTCTCGGCGGGCGAGCACTACACGCGCGCGGCTCTGTGCTACCACTTCGGCAAGTTCCTGTTCGTGAACGACCTCGAGCAGATGAAGCAGGCGCACCGGAAGGCTGTGGAGTGCCGCAACAAGGCGCTGCCGCTGCTCGATCCGCCCGGGGAGCGCGTTGCGATTCCCTACGAAGGAAAGCATCTCTATGGGATCCTGCGCAAGCCGCGCGGCGCGGCGAAGCCGCCGGTCGTCGTCATGTGCATGGGGCTCGACTCGACCAAGGAGGAGATGGACGACTACGAGAAACGATTCCTCAAGCGCGGGCTCGCGACGCTCGCCTTCGACGGGCCGGGGCAGGGCGAGGCCGAGTACGATTTCGCGATCTGCCCCGAGTACGAGAAGCCGGCCAAGGCGGTCATCGATTTCGTCGAGACGCGCACGGACCTCGACTCCGGTCGCGTCGGCATCTGGGGCGTGTCCTTCGGCGGCTACTACGCGCCGCGCGCGGCGGCCTTCGACAAGCGCATCAAGGCGTGCGTCGCGCTCTCCGGCCCCTACCAGCGCTCGGCGAGCTTCGAGGGGCGCCCGGTGATGAACGTCGAGGCGTTTCGCGTGCGGTCCAAGAGCGCGAGCCTGGAAGAGGCCGGCAAGGTCGCGCTGCGCGTCTCGTTGAAGGGCATCGCGAAGAACATCACCTGCCCGATCTACATCGTCGCCGGAACGAAGGACCGCCTGACTCCGGCCGACGCGGCGAAAGAGCTCGCGGCAGAGGTTTCGGGTCCGTGCGTGCTCTCGATCGTCGAAGGCGGCAATCACGTCGTGAACAACCTGTGGTACTGCTACCGCGACCAGACCGCCGACTGGATGGCGGCGCAGCTCGGCGCGCCCAAACGCTGAATGCTCGCCGCCTGGTACGAGAAGCACGGCGCCGCGCGCGAAGTTTTGCGAGTCGGAGAGCAGCCCGACCCGGTTCCCGGCAGGGGTGAAGTGCGCGTGCGCCTGCGCGCGTCGGCAGTCAACCCCTCGGACGTCAAGGCGCGCGCCGGCAGCCGCCCGGTGATTCCCCCACGGGTGATCCCGAACAGCGACGGGGCGGGCGAGATCGACCGCGTCGGTCCCGGCGTCCCGCGGCGGCGGCTGGGCCAGCGCGTCTGGGTCTACAACGGTCAATGGCAGCGGCCCTCGGGCACGTCGGCACAGTACATCGCGCTGCCCGCCGCCCAGGCGTTGCCGCTGGCGGGCAAGGTGTCGTATGAGCAGGGCGCGTGTCTCGGCATTCCGGTCATGACCGCGCACCGTTGCCTGTTCGCCGACGGGCCGATACGCGGAATGACCGTGCTCGTGACGGGGGGCGCCGGGGTGGTCGGGCATTACGCGGTGCAGCTCGCGCGCTGGGCCGGCGCGCGTGTCATCGCTACCGTCAGTTCGCCCGAGAAGGCCGCGCATGCCAGAAAGGGCGGCGCGCATGCCACCATCGACTACCGCACCGAGAACGTCGCCGAGCGCATCGATGCTCTGACCGGGGGCAACGGCGTGGACCGCGTGATCGATGTTGATCTCGCGGTCAACCTGCCGGCTTACGAGAGGGTGCTGCGGCCCGCGGCGGTGATCGCGACTTACGCGGCCGCGGCCGTGCAGGACAGCGTCCTGCCGTCGCGCCTGCGGAGCCGCAACGTCACGGTGCGCATGGTGTTCGTCTACACCATGCCCGACGCTGCCAAGCGCAAGGCCATCGCCGATATCGCGCACTGGACCGCTGGAGGCCGCCCTCAGTTCGCGATCGCCGCGCGCTTTCCGCTCGCCGAAGCCGCCGCCGCCCACGAAACGGTAGAATCCGGGAAAAAGATCGGCCACGTCATATTGGATATCCCCTAGACAGAATGAATTCCCCTCCTGCCTGAGGAGGGGTGCCCGCGTGAGCGGGCGGGGTGGTGGGAGCAAGCGGCGCCCACGTAACCACCCCGTCTGCTTCGCATCCACCCCTCCTTGAAAAGGAGGGGATGTACATACAACTGAGGACTGCATCTCCATGGCAAGCGCTCTCTTTTCACCGATCAAGCTGCGCGGGCTCGAGCTCGCGAACCGCATCATGGTGTCGCCGATGTGCCAGTACAACTCCGACAACGGCAGCGCCAACGACTGGCACCTCATGCACCTGGGCCAGTTCTCGCTCGGAGCCGGCGCGCTCGTCATGACGGAATCGACCCACGTCATGCCGGAAGGGCGCATCTCGCCCAAGTGCGCCGGCATGTACTCGGACGAGAACGAGGCCGCGATGAAGCGGGTCATCGACTTCTGCCGGAAGTACGGGGTCGCCAAGCTCGGTCTCCAGCTCGGCCACGCGGGCCGCAAGGGCTCGACCCATCCGCCGGCCGCCGGCGGGAAGCCGCTGAAGCCGGAGGAAGGCGCGTGGGAGACGATCGCGCCTTCCGCGGTTCCGTATGCCCCGGACTGGCACGTTCCGCGCGCGATGACGAAAGCCGACATCGAGCGCGTGCGCAACGCCTTCGCCGATTCCGTGAAGCGGGCGCTGCGGATCGGCTACGATCTCATCGAAATGCACGCCGGGCACGGCTACCTCGGCCACGAGTTCCTCTCGCCGATCTCGAACCGGCGCAAGGATGAGTACGGCGGCAGCCTGGCAAATCGCATGCGCTTCCCGCTCGAGACCTTCGCGGCGATGCGCGCGGTGTGGCCGTCCGAGAAGCCGATGGGCGTGCGCATCTCGTCGACCGACTGGGTGGAGGGCGGCTGGGACGCCGACCAGTCCGTCGAGTTTGCCCGGGAGCTGAAGAAGCTCGGCTGCGACTACGTGGATTGCTCGAGCGGGGCGCTCGACCCCCGCCAGCAGGTGCCGTTCGCGCCGGGATACAACGTTCCGTTCGCGGAGCGCATCCGCAGGGAGGCGGGCATCCCGACCATCACGGTGGGGCTCATCACGAGCCCGCGCCAGTGCGAGGAGATCGTCGCCTCCGGCAAGGCCGATATCGTCTGCCTCGCGCGCGGCGCGATGTGGAATCCGCGCTTCGCGTGGCATGCGGCCGAGGAGCTCGGCGCCGAGGCGCCCTACGCGCCGAAATACATGGCCTGCCATCCCAAGCTGCGGCCGCAGATCTTTCCGAACCGCAAGGCCGCCTGAGCGGGCGGAGGCCGAGGAGAGCGACATGGCGAAGAAGAGAGCGCAGCCGACGGTCGTCAAGAGCGACGCGATCGACCGCAAGAAAGGCCGGCGCGGGCAGACGCTCGCCGAAACCATGACCGGCCACCCCGATCCCGGCCACCGCTGGGAGCGGCCGCTGCAGGCGCCGGGCCGGATGCAGGTGGATTTCGAGGAGCGGGTGGATTTCCGGCGGCTGCACGACTACCGTCTCGCGCGCACGCGCAAGGCCCTCGCGGGTTCCGGGCTCGGCGCGGTGCTCGTCTTCGACCAGTACAACATCCGCTACATTTCCTCGACGGTCATCGGCGAATGGGCGCGCGACAAGCTCATCCGCTACTGCCTGCTGACCGGCAACGGCGATCCCTACGTGTGGGACTTCGGCTCGGCCGCGCGCCACCACCGGCTCTATTGCCCGTGGCTGCCGACCAATCACTGGCGCGCCGGCAATCCCGGCATGCGTGGCGCGATCCACCCCAAGGTCGGCCTGTTCGAGGATGCGGCGAAGGAGATCAAGGCCATCCTCGACGAGGAAGGCGTGGGAAAGATGCCGCTCGGCGTGGACATCGTCGAACCGGGTTTCCTGTTCGCGCTGCAGAAGCTCGGCATCGAGGTGCGGGATTGCCAGCAGATGATGCTGGACGCGCGCGAGATCAAGAGTCACGACGAGATCACGCTGCTCAACATGGCCGCGGCGATGGGCGACGGCGTCTACCAGGACATTTACGAGCAGCTGAAGCCCGGCGTGCGCGAAAACGAGATCGTCGCGATGGCAACGAAGCGGCTCTACGAGATGGGCTCGGATTGCGTGGAGGCGATCAACGCCATCGCCGGCGAGCGCTGCAGCCCGCATCCGCACAACTTCACCGACCGGATGATCCGGCCCGGCGACCAGGCCTATTTCGACATCATCCAGACCTACATGGGCTACAAGACGTGCTACTACCGCACCTTCACGGTGGGCTCGGCGACGGAAGCACAGCACGACGCCTACCGCAAGGCGCGGGAATGGATGGACAGCGCGATCGACCTGCTGCGTCCGGGGATCTCGACCGACCGCGTCGCGCAGGCGTTTCCCGACGCCGGGGAGATCGGCTTCGAGAGCGAGATGGCTGCGTTCGGGTTGAATTTCTGCCACGGGCTTGGCCTGGGGCTCCACGAGCGGCCGCTGATCTCGCGTCTCAACTCGTTCAAGGACCCGTACGAATTGAAGGCCGGGATGGTGTTCGCGGTCGAGACTTTCTGCCCGGCGAGCGACGGCATATCGGCGGCGCGCATCGAGGAGGAAGTGGTGCTGACGCCGAAGGGCGCAAAGATCATCACGCTCTTCCCCGCGCAAGAGCTTCCCATTGCCAACAAGTACTAAGAACATCGGGCGCGAGACGCGGCTCGAGCTCTACCGGCTGCAGGTCGAGCTGCGCTACTGCGAGAAGCGCGCCTACGATCTGTTCCTGCAGAACCTGGTCAAGGGCACGAGCCATCTCTCGCTCGGGCAGGAGGCGATCGCCGCGGCGTTCGGCGTGGCGATGCGCCCCGATGACTGGACGTTCTGCACTTACCGCGGCCACGCGCACACGCTTGCGCGTGGCGCATCGATGGCGGGTGTGCTCGGGGAGCTGATGGGCCGCCAGTGCGGGCTGCTCGGCGGCAAGGGCGGCTCGATGCACTTGACCGATGTCTCGAAGGGCGCGATGGGCTCCTACGCCATCGTCGGCGCGCACCTGCCGGTCGCGGCCGGCGCGGCGTGGAGCGCGCAGTATCGCGGCACCGAGCAGGTCGCGGTGTGC
>DASWHI010000036.1:0-16717 GCA_036398235.1 Burkholderiales bacterium | reverse complement strand
GCGCTGCTGCGTGAATGGGAACGACGGCACCCGGGACGCGTGGAGACCATGCTTACCAGCCTCCAGAACGCCCGGCCCAGCCATCTACTGGATCGTAATCTGTTCAATTTCTCCGCTGTTGCTGCCACGGGCGTCGCGTCGGCGGATGGTGATAAAACTATTGATAGTATTGAGTTTTGTTGTGAGTGAGTCCTTGCATAAGGATCGCTTTGAACCGCGACGGTGTTTCTGGATCAATTCTAGTTTGTCAAAATAACTTTGTCATGGTATAAAGAATTTGCCGGCCCAACGGCCGGCAAATTCTTGCCATGAACTGCGCTGAACGTCTTGTCGTCCTTTTCGGAAGCCAGGCCGAGGTGGCCCGCCGCTTCCGCCTCGACCGCGCCGTCGTCAACAACTGGGTGAAATCGGGCTATGTCCCGGCGCGCTGGGCGATGGAGGTCGAGCAGGTGACGGGCGGCCAGATCGCCGCCGTCGAAGTGCTGAACGAAGCCACCGCCAGAAAGCCGCTCCGGTTCAAGTCGCGTCCGGACGGCGAGAATCTTTTCGGAACCGCCCTCTCAGGGAGTGACACCATGATGAACGAATTCGCGCCCGCCAAACGCATCAGTTCCTTTCATCCGCCGCAGCGCACGCTGATGGGGCCCGGACCGACCGAGATCCACCCGCGCGTGCTCACCACCATGAGCCAGCCCGCCATCGGTTATCTCGACCCGATCTTCGTCGAGATGATGGAGGAGCTGAAAGCGCTGCTAAGGTACGCTTACCAGACGAAGAATCCTCTCACTTTCCCGATCTCCGGGCCGGGTTCGGTGGGGATGGAGTATTGCTTCGTCAACATGGTGGTTCCCGGCGACAAGGTGATCGTGTGCCGCAATGGTGTCTTCGGGGGGCGCATGATCGAGAACGTGGAGCGTTGCGGCGGCACGCCGATTGTCGTCGAAGACAAATGGGGCGAGCCGGTCGATCCGCAGAAGCTCGAAGATGCGTTGAAGCAGCATCCCGATGTGCGGCTAGTCTCCTTCGTGCACGCGGAGACTTCGACCGGCGTGTTGTCGGACGCGAAGACCCTCGTGGAAGTCGCGCACCGGCGCGATGCGCTTGCGATCGTCGATGCCGTGACCTCGCTCGGCGGCTCGCCGGTGCTGGTCGATGAATGGAAGATCGACGCGGTCTATTCCGCCAGCCAGAAGTGCCTGTCCTGCACGCCGGGGCTTTCGCCGGTGTCGTTCAGCGAGCGCGTGGTGGATTACGTCAAATCGCGCAAGGACAAGATTCATTCCTGGTTCATGGACATGAATCTGCTGCTGGGTTACTGGGGTGCCACCACCCGCACCTACCATCACACCGCGCCGACCAATTCACTGTTCGCGCTGCACGAAGCGCTGCTGTTGATCCGCGAGGAAGGGCTCGACAATTGCTGGGCTCGCCACCAGCGCCACCACATCGCATTGAAGGCGGGGCTCGAGGCGATGGGGCTCAAGTTCCTGGTGAAGGAGCAGTTCCAGGTTCCGCAGATGAATGCGGTGATCTGCCCCGAGGGCGTGAACGAAGCGGAGGTGCGGACGCGCCTGCTCAACGAATTCGGGCTCGAGATCGGCGCAGGGCTGGGTCCGCTCGCCGGCAAGATCTGGCGCTTTGGCCTGATGGGTTATTCCTGCCGCCCCGACAACGTCATGCTGTGCCTGTCGGCGTTGGGCTCCGTTCTCGAGGACATGGGCTACGCGGTGCACGTCGGCGACGCCGAAGCCGCCGCGCACGCCGCGTATGCTTCGATGCACACCAAGGCCGCGCAGGCCAAGGCGCGCAAGGCCAAGCCCGCGGCAAAGGTAGCCGCGTAGCCGGCCATCAGTCATGCCGACGGCTGCCTCGCGCGGCCGTCTTTCTTTTGAGGTTTTGCCGGGAGCGAGGCGTCGCCCGCGCCCGCAGCGCGGCTTCAAGCGCTTTCCTTGCCCACGGCAGCATGCGCTGCGGCGAATCCATCGCGTCCCCGGGTGCGCGGTAGAAGTTGAGCGTCGCGACTTTCCCCTTCCGTTTGTAGCTGAAGATTTCGCAACCTGCCCGCTCGAACTCCGCGCGACTCCCGGCGTCCGCTTTGAGATAGAGCGTATCGTCATGGACGATGCCGACAAATACGCCGTCGCAGTAGAGGCCGTGCCCGCCAAACATGCGGCGCACCGACACGTGCCCGAGCGGCGCGAGCAACTCGACGACGTGCTCGATGAACCCGCTGGCGTGTATCAAGCTACCGGATGATCAGCGTCGCCAATCCCAACAGCAATCCCATGCTGACCACGTCGGTCGCGGTGGTGAGGAAGATGCTGGAAGCGGTCGCAGGGTCCGCCCCGAAGCGCTTAAGGGTGAGCGGTACCATCGCGCCGCAGATGCCGCTGGCGACGCAACTGCCGACCAGGGCGAGCCACACGACGATGCTTAACACGATGGCATTCGGGTTCTGCTGGTAGGTTGCGACGTAATACATGCCGCCAGCGGCGACGATGCCGGTGAAGGCGCCGTTCATGAAGCCGAGCGAAGCCTCTTTCATGACCAGCGCTTTTTCCTTGCCGGCCTTGAGTTCGCCAAGCGTCAGCCCGCGGAGCGTTACCGCCAGCGCCTGGCAGCCGGTGTTGCCGGACTGCCCGGCGAGCACCGGCAGAAACAGCGCGAGGATCACGAGGCGGTCGACGGTGTCCTGGAAGATCGCTACCACCGCACCGGCGACGAACGCGGTGAGCAGATTGAGCTGGAGCCAAGGATGGCGGAACTTGAAACTCCGGCTCCAGTGTGTGGCAAGCCGTTCTTCTTTTTCGACCCCGACCATGGTGCCGACCTGCGCGGTGATCTCGAATGCCTGCTCTTCGAACATCACCTGGCCGCGCACGAGTCCCACCAGCACGCCGTTCCCGTCGCACACCGGGTAGACGGGGTAATGGCGATCGAGCACCAGCTTCATCGCCTCCGAGAGCGGCAGATCCGGCTTGAGGAAGAAAACGTCGCGCAGCATGACCGAATCGAGCCGGGCTGCGTGCGCCGTAAAGAGCAGGTCGCGCATCGTTACCACGCCGAGCAACCGGCCCCCGGGATCGGTGACGTAGGCGTAGGTGATGAACGCCGACTGGATCAGCGCCCGCAGCGCTTCGATCGCCTCGCCTACGGTCAGTTCGGGCCTGAACACGGCGAGCGCGGGCTCCATCATGCGCCCGATGCTTCCCGGCGCGAAAGACTGGTTCACCTGCCACTGGCGCGCGGTCTCGGCCGGCAATGCCCGCATGACGCCGTCAACCATGCCGTGCGGAAGTTCCGCGATGATGTCCTGGGCCGTGGCGGGATGCAGGCCCTGCAGCACGCCGGCGACGACCTGAGCCGGATACTCGGCGAGCAGCGTGGCGGCTTCGCCCGGCGCCAACGACTTCGCCTCCGGGATCAACATGCGGCGCTGTTGCTCCCATACCTGGTGCTGCGGATCGTTCGGTGCACTTGTCACGATGTCGTCCCCCTTGTTTGCCGGTTCGTGCTCTAAAGCCCCAGCCGCTGCCAGATCGTGGAGGTGAGCCCGGCCTGGTTGAGCGTATAGAAGTGCAGCCCCGGTGCGCCGTTTCTCAGGAGGTCGTCGCACAGGCGGGTGACGACATCCAGGCCAAACGCGCGGATCGACGCCGTGTCGTCGCCGAATCCCTCGAGTTTGTTCCTGATCCAGCGTGGAATCTCGGCGCCGCAGGCGTCCGAGAAGCGCGCGAGCTGCGAGAAGCGGCCGATCGGCATGATCCCCGGAACGATGGGCACGGTTACGCCCATCGCTTCGCATTCCTCGATGAAGTGGTAGTACGCATCGGCGTTGTAGAAGTACTGCGTGATCGCCGAGTTGGCGCCGGCATCGATCTTGCGCTTGAAATTCCGCAGGTCGTCCTGCGCGGTTCGCGCCTGCGGGTGGTACTCGGGGTAGGCCGCCACCTCGATGTGGAATTGGTCGCCGTACTCCTTGCGGATGAACTCGACCAACTCGGTGGCGTAACGGAACTCCCCCGACATCGCGAGTCCCGACGGCAGGTCTCCGCGAAGCGCGACGATATGGCGGATGCCGTTGGACCGGTAGCGTTCGAGTTGCGCCTTCAGGTCCTCGCGCGACGAAGCGATGCAGGAGAGGTGCGGCGCCGCCTCGTGACCGGCCGCGCGGATCTCGAGCACGGTTTCAAGCGTGCCTTCGCGCGTGGACCCGCCCGCCCCGAAAGTGACGGAAAAGAACCGCGGCCGCAATTGGCCGAGCTGCTTCCAGGTTTCCCGCAGCTTCGCCTTGCCTTCCGGTGTCTTGGGCGGAAAGAACTCGAAGCTGAAGGTGCGCGGGAACTTTTTTTGTGACTGCATGCTCAAGCGCATCATCAGGCGATGCCGAAGGGATTGAGCACGCGCACGCCGCCGTAGTCCTGCCCGTGCGCAAGGTCTTCACTGACCAGCACCGATGCGCCGAGCCGGTGCGCTCCAGCGACAACAGCCGCGTCCCAGTATGCGATTCCGTAACGGCTCTTCAGTTGCAGCGCGTGACGCACGAGCGGGAGGTCGATCGCGATGACGGGGCGGCTGCCGGCGATCTCCTCGATCATGGCGAGCGCATCGGCGTGGCCGAGTTCCTGCGGCGTGCGCACCGCGTTTACGTAGAATTCCTGCAACACCTGCACGCTCACGCCCCAGTCCTCGCGGGCGATCCAATCGCGCGCAATGCGCGCCTTTGCGGCGTCGCGCGAGGCCTTCGAGAACGCATACACCAGCACGTTGGAGTCGAGGCAGTGCGCCACCGCCATGATCAGACACCGGACTTCCGCAAGAGCTTGCGATCGTGCGCCTGCTCGCGCGTGAGCCGTTTGGTGGTGTCGATGCCGCGCCCGCCGGCGATTGCTGTCAACCGCTCAATCAGGCCGTCTGTGCGGGGGGCGGACCCGACTTCGTAAGCGGAGTCGGGCCCGTTCGCACGGCCCACCTGGGGCTCGCTCGCGGCGATTTCCAGGATGGCCATCAGTTCTCCCTGCAGGGAACGGTGGTTGCGCTCCGCGCGCTCGCGCAACTTCACCGCAAGCGCTTCGGGGACGTTCTTGACCGAAAGGTTAACAGCCATATTAAATCCACTTTAGATTCATAGTGAATCTATTATGGCGCCATTTAGGACCTACGTCAACTCCGGGTCAGTAACGATAGTAGTCCGGCTTGTACGGCCCGTCGATGGGCACGCTCAGGTAGCCGCTCTGCGCCTCGGTGAGCGTCGTAAGCTGCACGCCGAGCTTCTTCAGGTGGAAACGCGCGACGCGTTCGTCAAGCTGCTTGGGCAGCACGTAGACCTTTTTCCCGTACTTGCCGGGGTTGCCGAAGAGCTCCACCTGGGCCATCACCTGGTTGGTGAACGAGCTCGACATGACGAAGCTGGGGTGTCCGGTCGCGCAGCCGAGATTGACGAGCCTGCCCTCGGCCAGCACGATCAGCCGCTTGCCGCTGGGGAAGATCACGTGGTCGGCTTGCGGCTTGATGTTTTCCCATTGGTACTGGCGCAGGCTCGCGATATCGATCTCGGAATCGAAGTGTCCGATGTTGCAGACGATGGCATTGTGTTTCATCCTGACCATGTGGTCGTGGCTGATCACGTTCACGTTGCCGGTCGCGGTGACGAAGATGTCGGCCTTGTCGGCGGCCTCGTCCATGGTCACGACGCGGTAGCCTTCCATCGCCGCCTGCAGGGCGCAGATCGGATCGATTTCGGTGACCCACACGGAAGCACCCAGCCCGCGCAGGCTCTGCGCGCAGCCCTTGCCGACGTCACCGTAACCGGCGATGAGAGCGATCTTGCCGGCGATCATCACGTCGGTCGCGCGCTTGATGCCGTCCACCAGCGATTCGCGGCAGCCGTAGAGGTTGTCAAATTTCGATTTGGTCACCGAGTCGTTGACGTTGATCGCCGGGAACGGCAGCCGCCCCTCTTTCTCCATCTGGTAGAGCCGGTGCACACCGGTGGTGGTCTCCTCGGTCACGCCCTTGATGCCGGCCTGGATGCGCGAGTAGTAGCCCGCCTTGGCCTTGATGCGGCTGCCGATCGCGTTGAAAAGCACGGTTTCCTCCTCGTTCGACGGCCGCGAGATGAGCGAAGGATCCTTTTCGGCGCGCGTGCCGAGGGTCGCGAGCAGGGTGGCGTCGCCGCCGTCGTCGAGGATCATATTCGGGGTGCCGCCGTCCGCCCACTCGAAGATGCGGTGGGTGAAAGTCCAGTACTCTTCGAGCGTTTCGCCCTTGTAGGCGAACACCGGCACGCCGGCAGCGGCGATCGCGGCGGCGGCGTGATCCTGGGTCGAGAAGATGTTGCACGACGCCCAGCGCACCTGCGCCCCGAGCTTGACCAGCGTCTCGATCAGGACCGCGGTCTGGATCGTCATGTGCAGCGATCCCGCGATGCGCGCGCCCTTCAAGGGCTGCTTGCCCCGGTATTCCTCGCGCAGCGCCATGAGACCGGGCATCTCGGTCTCGGCGATCGCGATTTCCTTGCGCCCGAACTCCGCCAGCCGCAGGTCGGCGACGCGATAGTCGTTGGTCGTGGTAGTCATGATTGCTCCATAAAAGCAAAACGCCCGCATCGTTTCCGATGCGAGCGCCGTTGATGGGTGCTGAGCCTGGCCGGAATTTCCGGTCGCAACGCTCCTCAGCGAGACGAATTATAACGCAACGAGCCCCTGCGCGGCCACCCGGCGTTCCTTCGACTATTTTCCGGCGTCGGCCTTGAGCGACGCCGCCTTGTCCGTAGCTTCCCAGCTGAATTCCGGTTCGTCGCGCCCGAAATGGCCGTAGGCCGCGGTCTTGAGGTAGATCGGGCGCAGGAGATCGAGCGCCTTGATGATCCCCTTGGGACGCAGGTCGAAATGCTTCTCGACCAGCTTCGCGATGCGGTCGTCGGGTATCGTGCCGGTGCCGAAGGTTTCGACGTAGACGCTCACCGGCCGCGCAACGCCGATCGCGTAGGCGACCTGGAGCTCGCATTTCCTTGCGAGTCCCGCCGCGACGATGTTCTTGGCCACGTGGCGCGCCGCGTAGGCCGCCGAGCGATCCACTTTCGAGGGGTCCTTGCCCGAGAACGCGCCGCCGCCGTGGCGCGAGTAGCCGCCGTAGGTGTCCACGATGATCTTGCGGCCGGTGAGTCCGGTGTCGCCCAGCGGCCCGCCGATCACGAAGCGGCCGGTCGGGTTGATGAGAAAGCGGGTTTCCTTGTTGATCATGTTCTTCGGCAGCACCGGCTTCACGATCTCTTCGATCACACCCTCCGAGAGCGGCTCGTGCGAGATGTCCTCCGCGTGCTGCGTCGAGATCACGACGGTGTCGATGTGGTGCGGCCTGCCGTTCACGTAGCGCACCGAGACTTGCGACTTGGCGTCGGGCCGCAGCCACGGCAGCCGCCCATCCTTGCGCACCTCGGCATGGCGCTCCATCAGGCGGTGCGCGTAAAAGATCGGCATCGGCATCAGTTGCGGCGTCTCGTCGCACGCGAAGCCGTACATCAGGCCCTGGTCGCCCGCACCCTGCTCGAGATCGAGGCCCTTGCCTTCGTCCACCCCCTGGGCGATGTCAGAGGACTGCCGGTCGTAGGCGGTCAGCACGGCGCACGAGCGATAGTCGAAGCCGGTCGAGGAGTCGTCGTAGCCGATGCGCTTGATCACGTCGCGCGCCAGCTCGGCATAGTTGACGTTGGCCTTGGTGGTGATCTGTCCCGCCAGCACGACGAGGCCGGTGGCGCAGAGCGTTTCGGCCGCGACGCGGCCGTACTTGTCCTGCGCGATCACGGCATCGAGCACGGCATCGGAAATCTGGTCGGCGATCTTGTCGGGATGGCCTTCGGATACGGACTCGGAAGTAAACAGGAAATCGCTCATCTTGTTGTTTCGTGAAACCGAAAAAGGCGCATAGAATAGCAGATAAGCCTCGATTTATAAACAAAATTCATGCTCGTCGCCGCATTGCGCACGCTCGCCCGACTGCTCGCCCGCCTGCCACTTTCCTGGCTGCACCGCGCCGGCGCTGCCCTCGGGTGGGTCGTCTACTGGTCCTCGTCGCGGTATGCCGCGCGGATGCAGGAGAACCTCTTTGAGAGTGGCATCTGCAGCGGCGAGGCCCAATGCAAAGCGTTGCTGCGACGCACGGTCGTGGAAGCCGGCAAAGGCATGCTCGAGCTCCTCGCCGTCTGGTTCGGCAGCGACGAAAAGGTGGCGCGGCTTGCGGTCGCGTGCGACGGGTGGGAGGTCGTTGAAGCCGCGCGCGCGCGCGGTAAGGGCATCATCATCGTGACGCCGCACCTCGGCTGCTTCGAGATGGTGTCCCTCTACTTCGTGCAGCGGCTGCCGATGACCGTGATGTACCGAAAGCCCAGGATCGCGTGGCTCGAGCCGTTCATGATCGAGGGACGAAGCCGCTGGCAGGCGACCGTCGCGCCCGCGAACCTGAGCGGGGTGCGCACCTTCTACCGGTCGCTGCAGCACGGGGGAACGGTGGGACTGCTGCCCGACCAGGCGCCGAGCGGCGGAGAAGGCGTGTGGGCTGATTTCTTCGGACGCCCCGCCTACACCATGACTCTCGTCGGGCGTCTGCAGCGGACGACCGGCGCGGCGATCATCATGGTCTTCGCGGAGCGGCTGCCGGGTGGGCGAGGCTACCACATGCATTTCGAGGAGGTGCCCACGGCGCGATTCGACGAGACTGCGCTCAACCGCGCGATCGAGGCGCAGATCCGGCGCCGTCCCGAGCAGTACCTGTGGAGTTATCGCCGCTACAAGGTGCCGCGGGGCGTGGACACGCCGCCGCCCGCGAAAGCAGAAGCGTGCTGACACGGGTCGCGCTGGGGCTCCTCTGGCTGTTGCGCCTGCTGCCGCTGCCAATGCTCGCCCCCCTGGGGCGCGGACTGGGATTGCTGTACTACCTGCTGGGGCGCGAGCGGCGCAATGTGGCGCTCACCAACCTCGGGCTGTGCTTCCCGCACTGGAGCGAGAGCGAGCGCCAGAGGGTCGCACGGGCGCATTTCCAGGCGCTCGGCAGGGCGGTCCTCGAGGAAGGCATCCTGTGGTGGTCATCGACGGACCGCATCCGGCGGCTGGTTCGCGTCGAGGGGATCGAGCACCTGGAGGCGGCGCGCGCGCGGCCACTGATCGCGCTCGCGCCGCATTTCATCGGGCTCGACATGGGCGGCACGCGGCTCGCCACCGAGTGGTCCGGATGCACGATTTATCGCCGGCAGTCGAATCCCCTGATGGACCGCATGCTGCTGCGGGCGCGGACGCGCTTCGTCCCCCAGCGCCTGTTTTCGCGCAGGGATGGCATCCGTCCCCTCGTGCGCGCGATGCGCGAGGGCCTGCCGTTCCACTATTCGCCCGACCAGGACTTCGGTCCGCGCGATTCGATTTTCGTGCCGTTCTTCGGCGTCCCGACGGCGACGATTACCGGCGTCTCCCGCATCGCGCGGCTCGCGCGTGCGGCCGTGGTTCCGGCCGTGACGCGCCAGTTGCCCGGTGCGGGCGGCTACGTCGTCACCTTCTATCCGGCGTGGAGCGATTTTCCGACGGACGACGAGGAGCGCGACACGCGGCGCGTGAACGAGTTCATCGAGCAGCGCGTACTCGAGATGCCGGAACAGTATCTGTGGGTGCACAAGCGCTTCAAGACGCGGCCGCCCGGCGCAGCGAGCGTTTACTGATTCAACACGAGGCCGGTTCGTAGGAGAATGGCGGGAATGAGAAAGCTGCGCGCAGCCGTGATCGGCGTCGGCTACCTTGGCCGGTATCACGCCGAAAAGTACGCGGCCTGCCAGGGCGTGGAGCTCGTGGGCGTTGCCGATACGAATGAAGCGCGCGCCCGCGAGATTGCCGCGCGCCACGGCTGCCGGGCGGTGGCGGATTTTCGAGAGCTGCTGCCCGCCGTGGATCTGGTTTCAGTGGTCGTGCCGACGGACGGACACTATCCGGTGGCGAGCGCGTGCCTTGCGGCGGGCCTGCATGTGCTTGTCGAGAAGCCGATCGCGCGCACGCTGGAGGAGGCCGACGCCCTGGTGGCGCTGGCCCGCAACCGCGGCTCGTGCCTCGCGGTCGGGCATCTCGAGCGCTTCAATCCGGCGTTCGCCGCGCTCCGGGCAATGCTGCCGCAGCCTCTCTTCATAGAAGCGGAGCGCCTGTCCGGATTCAAGGAGCGGGGCGCAGACGTCGACGTTGTGGCCGACCTCATGATCCACGACATCGACCTGGTGCTCGCGATGGCGCGCGCGGAAATCTCATGGGTATCCGCCTGCGGCTACCGGGCATTGACGGATTCCGTCGACATCGCCAGCGTGCGCATCGAGTTCGCCGACGGGTCGGTGGCCAACCTTTCGGCGAGCCGGATAAGCCAGACGCCCGTGAGAAAACTGCGCGCGTTTGGCTCCGACCGCTATGTTTCGGCGGATCTGCAAAACGCCAAGCTCCGCGTGGTGCGCCGGGCGGAGGACGGCAGGATCGTGCAGGAGGATGAGCGCGCGTTTCCGGCTGCGGATCCGCTGCGCGAGGTGGTCGAATCCTTTGTCGCGGCGGCACGCGAGAACCGGGAACCGGCGGTATCCGGGGCGGACGGCCGCCGCGCGCTCGCCCTGGCGATCGAGGTGCGTCGACTCATCGATGAAAGGCTGGCGCGCATGTCATTGGGGGCGAAGGTGCAGAGCGCATGAACGTTCCGATGCTCGATCTGGCGGCTGAGTACCGCGACCTTGAAACGGAGATCGCCGAAGCCGTGGGCAAGGTAATCGCCTCTGGTCGCTTCATTCTCGGCCCCGAAGGCGAGGCGCTGGAGCACGAGGTGGCGGCCTACCTCGGTGTTAAACATGCGGTCGCGGTCGCTTCCGGGACTGATGCGTTGCATCTGGCATTGCGCGCGGCAGGCATCGGCCCCGGCGACGAGGTGATCACGCCGTCGTTCACTTTCATCGCCGCCGCCGAGGCGGTTTCTTATGTGGGCGCGCGCGCGGTGTTCGCGGACATCGATCCGGCGACCTATAACCTCGATCCCGCAGCCTGTGAAGCGGCGATCGGTCCGGCCACCCGGGCGGTCATCGCGGTTCACCTGTTCGGCCAGACCGCCGACCTCGCCGGGATCGGCGCGATTTGCAAGCGGCGCGGGCTCACCTTGATCGAGGACTGCGCGCAGGCGATCGGCGCCGACTTCGATGGGCGCCGCGCAGGCGCGTGGGGCGCGTTGGGTTGCTTCTCCTTTTATCCCACCAAGAATTTGGGTGCCTACGGGGATGCCGGCATGGTGGTGACGAATGATGCGAAGCTGGCGGAGGTCGTGCGCATGCTGCGCCACCACGGCAGCCGCATTACGTACCGTCACGAAATGATCGGCTACAACAGCCGGCTCGACGAGCTGCAGGCGGCGATTCTGCGCGTCAAGCTGAAGCGCCTCGACCGCTGGAACGCGCAGCGACGAGAACGTGCGAGCCTTTACCGGCGCTTGCTCGCCGGGAGCCCGGTTGGACTGCCGGTCGAACACGGGCGCGGCGCCCATGTCTATCATCAGTTCACTGTCCGCGCCCCGAAGCGCGATGCGTTGCGCGAGGAGCTTGCGGCGCGCGGTGTAGCGAGCGCGATCTACTATCCCGTACCCGTTCACCGGCAGCCCGTCTACGCGCCGGAATACGGGAGCGTCTCGCTGCCGGAATCCGAGCGCGCAGCGCAGGAAGTGTTGTCGTTGCCGATTTATCCGCAGCTCACGGAAAGCGCCGTAAAAAGTGTGTGCGACGCGCTGCGCGAGGCAGCGTCATCGGCAAGACCCTCGCGAGGGAAGACCTGATTGAGAATGGCACCGGAAGACCACGTCCATATCGAGCCGCTCGCGGCGGAGGACGTGGCGCGGCTCGCGGCGCTCGCGCGCGAGATCTGGTTTGCGCACTATCCCGCCATCATCAGCATCGCGCAGATAGAATACATGCTCGCGGAACGCTACGACGCCGAAGGGGTGCTCGCCGAGCTTCTGCGCGACGGGGTGTGGTGGGACAAGCTGATGATCGCGGGCAGGATGGCGGGGTTTGCGTCCTACTTCCTCACCGGCGTTGCGGGCGAAATGAAGCTCGACAAGCTCTACGTCCATCCCCGGCTCCAGCGCCGCGGCTATGGCGGCATGATGATCGAGCGCGCCGGCGCGGTGGCCCGTGAGCGCGGTTGCAGCCGCCTGGTACTGGCGGTGAACAAGAACAATCGCGACGCGATCGCGGCCTATCTGAAGCACGGTTTTCGGGTTGCCGACGCGGTGGTGAAGGACATCGGGGGCGGCTTCGTCATGGACGACTACATCATGGTGAAACCAGTGGCGGGTGATCCTTCGACCGTTCGGCACGCTCGGGACAGGCATGCTTAGGACAGGCCGGTGACCGGGGACGGGAGCAAGCCCGGGCGATTCGAAAACCCAGGCATCGAGGAGCGGTGCGCCCTCTTGAAGCGGGTGAAGACGATCGCCGTGGTCGGGCTCTCACCCAACCCTTCCCGGCCGAGCTACGGCGTGTCGCAGGCGATGCAGGGATTTGGCTACACCATCATCCCGGTTCATCCCTCGGCCCGGGAGGTTCTCGGAGCCAAGGCCTACCCGAGGCTAGGCGAAATCCGCGTTCCCATAGATTTGGTCAACGTGTTCCGCCGCCCCGAGTTCATCGACGGGGTCGTGGATGATTGCCTAAAGCTCGGCCTGAAAAACATTTGGATTCAAGAAGGTATAGTGAATGAGCCGGCTGCCATGCGAGCCGTGGGAGCCGGCATGATGGTGATCATGGATTGCTGTATCTACATGGATTATCGTAGATATTGCGGCTAAATGCGTCTAAAATTCACTAAAATGCATGGATTGGGCAACGATTTCGTCGTTCTGGACGCCCTTGTCCGTCCCCTGGCGCTCACTCCCGAGCAGCTAAGGCGCATCGCCGATCGCCATTTCGGCATCGGCTGCGACCAGGTCCTGCAGGTCGAGCCGCCGCGGCAGTCCGACACCGATTTCTATTACCGGATCTTCAACGCCGACGGCGGGGAGGTGGAGCAATGCGGCAACGGAGCGCGCTGTTTCGTGCGCTACGTGCGGGACCGCGGCCTCACGGTGAAGCGTGAGCTGCGCGTCGGCACGCGCGCGGGCGTGATCGTACCGCGGCTCGAGGACGACGGCCGCGTCACCGTCGACATGGGCGTGCCGGAGTTCGAGCCTTCCCGCATCCCGTTCGAGGCCCCGGCGCGGGCCACGAGCTACACGCTCGAGGTGGACGGGCGGCGGC
The DNA here is from genome assembly GCA_036398235.1 of Burkholderiales bacterium. Lineage (GTDB taxonomy): Bacteria > Pseudomonadota > Gammaproteobacteria > Burkholderiales > SG8-41 > SG8-41. Next base: position 3,429 of record DASWHI010000036.1, on the reverse strand, counting down.
TCGAGATCAGTGCGCTGTCCATGGGCAACCCCCATGCGGTGCAGGTCGTCCCGGACGTCGAGCGCGCACCGGTCTCCGCCGAAGGCCCGCTGATCGAGCGCCACCCGCGTTTTCCTCAGCGGGTCAACGCCGGCTACATGCAGGTCGTCAGCCGTCGCCGCATCCTGCTCCGCGTGCATGAGCGCGGAGCAGGGGAGACGCTCGCATGCGGCACCGGCGCGTGCGCCGCGGTGGCCGCCGGTGTGCTGCGCGGGTTGCTCGATCGCGAAGTCACCGTGACCGCGCGCGGCGGCGACCTCGGTATATCATGGGCAGGAGAGGGCAAGCCGGTGATGATGACGGGTCCCGCAGAAACGGTATTCGAAGGCGAGATCGAGTTGTGAAGGGAGAGCGATGAAACCAGAAGACGTCGCCGGGTATCTGAAGGACCACCCGGATTTTTTCGAGCAATACGCCGAGCTGCTTGCCGAGATCTACATCCCGCACCCTCATGGCGGGCGCGCGATCCCGATCAGCGAGCGCCAGATCCTGACCTTGCGCGAGAAGAACCGGCAGATCGAGGGCAAGCTGCGCGAGGTGATCCAGTACGGCGAGGAGAACGACGCGATCAGCGAAAAGGTGCACCGCATCGCGCTCGCGCTGCTTGCGGCAACCGAGTTGCGCGGCGTCCTGAACGCCGTCTATCTCAACCTGCGCGAGGACTTCGCCGTGCCGCACGTCGCGCTGCGGCTGTGGCGCGGCGCGAACCGCGGCGACATGCCCGAGTTCGGGCCGGTGAGCGCGCCCTCACGCGAGTTCGCGGCGAGCCTCGCGAACCCCTATTGCAGCGGCCACGCCACGGTCGATACCGCCGGCTGGTTCGGCGACTCGAGCTCCCACCTGCGCTCGTATTCATATCTGCCGCTACGGGACGGCGAGACCTTCGGCCTGCTGGGGCTCGCAAGCGAGGACCCGCAGCGCTTCTACCCCGAAATGGGCACGCTCTACCTGAAGCGGCTGGGCGATCTGATCGGTGCGGCGGTTGCGCGGCATCTCAAGTAATGAAGCGTGATCAATAAAGATTGAGCCGATGCGGACCAGCTTACGACTATCCAGCGGAATCAATCAGTTACGTCATGTAAGTGGGCGCTAACTCAGACCCGGAATTACCCGCAAAGCGCGCCGCGCACCCGCTCCTGCGAGGCTACCTGGAGCACCTCGCCAACGAGCGCCGCCTGAGCCGGCTCACCGTCGCAAACTACTCCCGCGACATCGCTTCGCTGCTCGCGCTCGCGGGCGGCGTGCCGCTCAAGCACATGGATGCGCAGCAGATACGCCGCCACGTGGCGCAGCTCCACGCGCGGGGACTCGATGGACGGACCCTGGCGCGCATGCTCTCGGCGTGGCGCGGCTTCTTCAACTACCTCGCACGCGATCACGGCTATGCGCACAATCCATGCGCGGGTATACGGGCGCCGCGGACCGGGAAGCGCCTGCCGCACGCGCTGTCGCCGGACGAAGCGGGGCGGCTGATGGATATCGCCGCGGCGGACCCGCTTGCGCTGCGCGACAAGGCGATCGTGGAGCTTCTCTACTCCTCCGGCCTGCGGCTATCCGAGCTGACCGGCCTCGAGCCGGACGACGTCAACGTCCGCGACGCTACGGTGCGCGTGACCGGCAAGGGCGCGAAGACCCGGGTGGTGCCGGTGGGCAGATTCGCGCTCGCCGCGCTCCGCGCGTGGGTCCCGGTGCGCGCGGAGCTCGCGCGCCCAGGCGAGCAGGCGCTGTTCGTCGGGCGCGACGGCAAGGCGCTGGGCGCCCGCGCGGTGCAGGCGCGCCTGAAGTTCTGGGCGCGCAAGCTGGGACTGGCGGACAAGGTGCACCCGCACGCGCTGCGGCATTCGTTCGCCTCGCACCTGCTGCAGTCGAGCGGCGACCTGCGCGCGGTGCAGGAAATGCTCGGGCACGCGAGCATCTCCACGACGCAGGTGTATACGCACCTCGACTTCCAGCATCTTGCGAAGGCCTACGACGCGGCGCATCCGCGCGCAAAAAAGAAACCTTGAACAAGCTGATCCTCAAGCCCGGGCGGGAGAAGTCGCTCAAGCGACGCCATCCCTGGGTGTTCTCCGGCGCGGTGGCAAAGGTCCACGGAAAGCCCGATGCGGGAGACACCGTCGAAGTGCGCTCTGCGGCCGGCGAGCTCCTGGCGGTGGCGGCTTACAGCCCGGAGTCCCAGATCGTGGCGCGGGTGTGGGACTGGACCGAGCGCGGCATAGACCGCGCGTTCTTCGAGGAGCGCATTGCCAGGGCGGCGGCCCAGCGCCGGGAATACTTCGACGGAGCGGCCACTGACCCTTACCGGCTGCTCCACGGCGAATCGGACGGGCTGCCGGGCGTAGTCGCGGACCGCTACGGGGACACCGCGGTGGTGCAGCTCACCAGCGCGGGGGCGGAGCGCTGGCGCGACGCCATCGCGGACGCATTGCTCCACGTGGAGGGCATCGGCCGGATCTGGGAGCGCTCGGATGCCGAAGTGCGGGCGCTGGAGGGGCTCCCGCCCGCGACCGGACCTTTGCGGGGCCCGCGCGAGCCGGCGCGCATTGCGGTGAGCGAACATGGCATCCGGTTCGAGGTCGATCTCGAGCGCGGCCACAAGACCGGCTTCTACCTCGACCAGCGCGAAAATCGCCTGCGGGTACGCGGCCTGGCGCGAGGGCGCGACGTGCTCGACGGTTTCTGCTACACCGGCGGCTTCGCGCTCAACGCGGCGGCTGGCGGGGCGCGATCGGTGCTGGCGCTGGACAGCTCTGCCGAAGCGCTCGGTCTCGGGCGCGCCAATGCGCAGTTGAACGGCCTGGCCGGTGTGGATTGGGTCGGGGGCGACGTGTTCCAGATGCTGCGGCAATGGCGCGACCGGGGCCGCCAGTTCGACCTCATCACGCTCGATCCGCCCAAGTTCGCGCCCACCGCCGCGCACGCGCCCAAGGCCGCGCGCGCCTACAAGGACATCAACCTGCTCGCGTTCAAGCTGCTGCGGCCCGGCGGGTTGCTGGTTACCTTCTCGTGCTCGGGCGGGGTCTCAGCTGACCTTTTCCAGAAGATCATCGCCGGCGCGGCGCTTGACGCCGGCGTGGAGGCGCAGATCATCGGGCGTCTCGGCGCGGGTCCCGACCATCCCGTCGCGCTCAACTTTCCGGAAGGCGAGTACCTCAAGGGGCTTCTCTGCCGTGTCGCCGGCTAGTGAGTCCTGGGAGGCACGGGGTCCGTGCCGCCCGGGTGCCACGGCCCGCAGCGCGCAATGCGCCGGATCGCGAGCCACGATCCCTTGAGCGAGCCATGCGCCTCGATCGCCTCCCGCGCATAGTTCGAGCAGGTGGGGTAGAAGCGGCATTGCGCGCCGAAGAACGGGGACAGCAGCAGCCGGTAGCCGTCGATCAGCGCGAGCAG